>PWRF01000072.1 GCA_003556325.1 Bacteroidales bacterium
GCTCAAGGCGGATAACGAGGCCCGCGGAACCACGATGCTGATCTCCAGCCACAACCTGAATCACCTCACGGAGATATGCAGCCGTGTGATCCTGCTGGAAAAGGGCAAGGTGGTGAAAGACCTGCATCCGCCGCAGGACGACCTGGCGGAGGTGGAAAGGTATTTTTCACTCCAGGCGGAGTGAGGGAGAACAATCCCCCAGGTACAAGAAGGCCACACCGGTCATTAAAAATAAACCAAACCCTCCCTGATGGCGTGTTTTACCAATCCAACGGTGTTCCTTGACTTGGTTTTAGCCATGATGTTTTTACGGTGAGTTTCCACTGTTCGTTCGCTGATAAAAAGCTTTTCGGCAATCTGGGCGTTCGAAAACTCTTTTGTAATCAGAAAAAGAATCTCAAGCTCACGCTTTGACAGCTTGTTTTGGTTCAGATCCTTAAAGTGTTCAGAATCTATGGTCCCTACTTTTTCCAGAATAGTTTGCTGGATTTCGTCATCCAGAAACGTGCCACCATTAACGACTGTTTTAATTGCATCAACCAGCACCTGCATGTCAGCTGATTTCAAAATATAGCCATTTGCCCCGCTATGGACCATTTTCTGAATATACAGTATATCTTCAAACATCGTAAGGGCTAGAATTTTCATTTTCGGATTGGTCTCTTTAATTATCCTGGTAAGCTCAATGCCCGTCATATCAGGCATGTTAATATCCATAAGGATAATATCAGGATCAACATCTGGTGGATTGCCAAGATACTCCTCTGCAGAAAATGCATGTCCAATGACTTCTATTTCCCTGTTTTCCTCAAAAATTGACCTGATGCCTTTAATAAAAAGCTTATGATCGTCAATAAGAAACAACTTTATTGTTTTCATTCTTCATTTTTGTTAATTCACCATTTGGCAGGTCCATAATGATAATAGTTCCCCTGTCCGGCATGCTATCAATATAGAACCTGCCGTGCAGTCCTTCAATTCGTGTTGCTGCGTTTTTCAAGCCCAGACCTTTACTTTTTGATATTGCAGGATCAAACCCCACTCCATCGTCTTCAATGATCACCGTTATTTCCTTGCCGTATTTCAAAACCTCAATGTTAACGGTAGAGGCATTTGCGTGATTAATGATATTGTTAATCACTTCCAGGACAGCCCTGTAAAGCGAATGTTCCACATAGGGATCCACATTTCCGTCCCAGCCATTCATGCTGAGATGAACTTTGAGGTATTTGAGATTTTGCAACCTGATAACAAGATCTTTAATGGCAGACTCAAATCCTTTTTCAAATAATATGAGGGGGGCAAGGTTTTTTGAAATAAATTTCATTTCCTTTAAAATTTCATCGAGATTGGCGGCGGCATTCTTCAAAAGCTCATTTTTCTTTTTTTGACTCAGGTCATCATCTACCATGATATTGGTTATGTTTAACTTCACGAGTCCAAGTAAAGGCCCCAGCCCATCATGCATCTCCATGCCAATGCGTTTACGCTCCTGGATTTCGGCTTCCAGCACTGCTTTGGTCATGTCCAGTGAATGCCTGATTTTGTTTTCGAAATTTTGTGTTGACTGCTTTTGCCTTATCTTGCTGACAATGAAGTAGTAAACAAAAGACAGGATAGTCAGCAGGGCCAAAGCCGAAACGATGGTCAGATACAGTTGATTGCTCTTGCGGGAGATACGCATGTGTTGCTCCGTAATAAGCATCTGATGCATCTCTTTGTCCCGGTTTAACTGTTCAATCTCAAGGCTGTATATTTGATACGCCTGGGATTGTTTCTGTAATTCATCTTTCTGATCAATGGCCAGATTCCTGTATTTCAAAGCATTTTCATAATCCTCCTTTTTCTCGAAAATTCTGGAGAAAATTTCATTGACCTGGAATTCGATTTTTTTGTTTCCGATTTCCCTGGCCACATCATGTGCTTTTGTTGCAAAAGAAAACGCCCTGTCAAATTCACTTTTCCTGAGGTAAGATTTTGCGATGGCAAGATTAGCCGACGACCTCCCCTGCATATGGTCAATCTGAAGTGAAACAGAATCACTTTTAAGATAATATGCTATTGCCTCTTTATGGTCATCAAGATCCGAAAGAAGCTTTCCTTTTTTCAAAAACGCACTGCTTAACGCATAATGATTGTGAATCTCGGTTCCAATGCTGATAGCCTGATCATAATAATACACAGCAGAGTCGGGTTTGTTAAGCTTCTTGAAGTATTTGCCAAGCTGATTTAAAACAGAAGCCATGCCGGTAGGGTGATCCATTTCCCGGTATTTATTATAGGCAATATCAAAATTTTGTTTGGCTTTATCAAAAGCGCCAATTTCGAGGTATATGCAACCAATATTGTTTTGCGAGCCGGCATGATTAAGTGAATCCTGCATCTGTTCAAATAAACTATTGGCTTTTAACAGGTAGCTTAAGGCATCGGAATAATAACCCAGGGAGGTAAACACTGCGCCAATATTCTGATATACATTGGCAGTTTTATTGTCAATGTTGTATTCGTGGGCTAAATGAAGCGTATGGTAAAAGTATTCAAGAGAAGCATTATAGTCTGATTGAAGAAAGAATGACACACCAAGAATGTTATAATAAGGCAATTGTGCTAATTCATTTTGTTGCTTTTCAAAGTCCTGAATGGCTTCCGTTGCCAGTGTCCTGGCACTGTCCGGATAAGAAAAAACCAGGTGCAGGGTGTTCTGATAATCTTGTTTTTCCTGTAGATCCTTAAAGAAAAAATCAAGGCCGTAATAATTTGCTGACGAACTTTCCGCGGGAATATTTCTGAGAGACATTATTTTCCATGACAGAAAAACAACAGCCAGAAGCAGTAATGCAAAAATAAATATCGCTGCATTACGAGTCAGGTTCGAAAAACCAGGATTGTCAGCAGGGAAGTACATATTAAGATTGAGATGTCTTTGATTTTTTCATCCGGCAATTCATATCTTAGGGTGAAAAAAGGTGCGTACATTAAATGCCAGTTATTTATATGTTTCTTGATCATTCCGCTATCAAAAGGAACAAACAAAGAAATGACTTTCAGAATTAACGGGCAATACCAATTTTTTGGTATTTTGGATCTGATGCAGAAAACGGTAAAAAATAAAAGTTTCATACAAATACCAAAATCTTGGTATTGTCCCGGGCGGGTAAATATTGCATCTTTGTCCGCTCAAGGTTCTTGAAAGAGAATTGTAAGCTCATTATTAATTAAACCACAAAATTAAAAATTAAAGCAATGAAAAGAATTATTACTTTTTTACTGTTGATATCAATAGCAGGTATGGTATCTGCACAGAGAACAACTACCTTCCATAAGGCTTTTCTTGAGGAAGACGGAAGCACCAATGTCAGGGAAGTTGAAGTTCCTTTCAGCAAGGAACACTTACAAATGACGGCTGTGGACAGATTCCCGCAGCCTGAGGGCTGGCCAAAACGTCTTGCCGCAAACCCCACTTTTAAAAATATGCGGGGTCTGGCCCTTGCTGACATTAACAATGATGGAAAAGATGACATTATTGTTGCTGCATCAAATAAACTGTATGCCTTTGAAGGCAATGGCAATCTTCTTTGGTCGGTTGAAGTGCAGGGCAACGCAACGTATCCACCTTCCGTTGCCGATGTAACTGGTGATGGAAAACTTGAGGTTGTATTGCTGACAGGCGGAATTCCGAATAATGGGCATGCTTATGTGGTTGACAATGAGGGGAATGTTTTGCCTGGTTGGCCCTATACTGCTGATTTAAACTGGCTGTTTTGTTCCCCCGCTTTGGCCGACCTGAATAATGACGGACAAATGGAGATCATTTTCGGCGTTGGAATATTAAATGAGATCCATGTCCTGAAGGCTGATGGTACTCCGTTTAGTGATAACTGGCCGTTGGAGATCGACTCTACTCCTGCCTTTACTGTGTCTGTCGGTGATATTAATAATGACGGGGAGTTGAATATCATTGCCGGAGGTTCAAGCGGCACGCTTTATGCTTTTGATATTCATGGAGAAGATTTGACAGGCTTTCCTGTCGCAGCTCCAAACACAGGTTTTTCCTATCAATCTCCTATGCTTGCCGATTTTGATGACTCAGGCGAGTTAAGCATAGTCGGTGCAACGCACTGTGACGCACCTGAGTTCTATGTGCGCAATAATAATGGAGAATATCGCAATGGCTGGCCAATTCCGGTACCGGAGGAGTATTGGACCTATAGCGCACCTACAATAGCCGACATCAACGGTGATGGCAACCTGGAGGTTTTTTCCTCACGCCCTACCGGTCAAGATGAATTGCCAATGCTGTATGGCTTTACTGCCGATGGCGAAGAATTGCCTGATTTTCCAATTTCCAAATCCGGCGGGTTGGAAGGCTTTATTTCAGTGGCAGATGTTGATGGTGACGGCCAGCTCGACCTGATTTTCGGTTCCAATCTGATGGTAGAAGGACGCGGCTTTATCCATGCCTACAAAACTGACGGAGGTGGCGAAATAGAAGGATTCCCGCTTCGCCCGGAAGGATTCACCTTTATGAACGGTGCAAACCTGGGTGATGTTACAGGTGACGGAATGCTCAACATTGTTGCATTATCTTACGAGCAAACGTTCAGCCCAACGGATTCAGCGCTTGTAAACGTCTACAACCTGGATGTTTCGATAGAAGATGCAAACATTCAGTTTGGCACTTACAAAGGCTCCAATACACGCTCAGGGATGTTTGACGCCGCTCCCTTCCCGGATGATGCACCGGCAGCAGCCACAGAATTCCATGTAACAGCAGCTGAGATGGGAGAGCTTGAAGCCACACTGACCTGGATTAACCCTTCCGAGCAGGTTGACGGGTCGCCGCTTACTGAGCTGACCGAGATGAAAATTTTGAGAAATGGCGAGGAGATCGCGAGCATAGATGATCCCGAAATTGGTGGTGAAGAAACTTATGTGGATGATGAGATTACAGAAGATGGCGCCTACACCTATAGCATTTTTGGAGTAAATGAGGCTGGCGAGGGATTGAGGTCCTTCTTTTCGTTGTATATAGGGCATGATGTTCCTGCCGCCCCTGAAAATGTAGTGCTTACAGCAGACCTGAACAATGCAACCGTCACCTGGGAAGCTCCTGAATCTGGCCTGAATGATGCCTATTTTACCGGAGAAAACCTGACGTATACGGTTGTCCGTATGCCCGATGAGCATGTGGTGGCTGAGGACATTTCAGACTTGCAGGTTGAAGACAATGAAGTGGAAATGGGTAATTACTATTATACAGTAACCGCCAGCAACCACGTCGGAGAAGGCGGATCGGCATCTTCAAACACAGAAATGCTGGCCCCCGAAGGCGTGCTTATGTTCGAAACATTTGATTATACCGTCGGCGAGTTACCACCAGGCTGGGAGATTGACGGTGTAAGCCACAGCTGGAGTGTCTCTGGCACGAACCAGGCAGGTGGGGCAGATGCCCCGGAGCTTCGCCTGAATTATGCCC
>PWRF01000326.1 GCA_003556325.1 Bacteroidales bacterium
GTATCTGCCTTGAGCCTCGCGCAGCTGGAAAAAAGCCAGTCGTCGGCCTGGTTGGTCTCAGAGAAGGAATAATACATCACACGGTTGCCGGAGTAGGCATAATGGCTGAAGTTTACGCCAAGGTCCCAGGTGGCTCCGTCATGATTGAGGTCGTGCACCGTCCAGTCGGTTTCTTCCAGGTCGTCATATTTCTCAAAGGTGACATACACATCGTTAACTTCCGGGTCCATCAGCGTGCTGAAGAACGTTTTGGAAAGGCTGTTGTTACCTGTTTCCGGTTCGTCTATCTCCTCAGGGAGGCTCACTGAGGCATTAATGGCATATTCTCCATAATGCCTGAGGTCTGCGACAGATTCGTAATGCTCTGTCTGTCCTACGGCCATGAACTGATCTATCACGTGCTGGCCTTCCGAAAGGATGTTGCCGGAAGGGTCCACCACCTCGTAGTCAATGGTCATGGGGTGATCAAAGGCTTCGTTGCCTGAATTCCTGACCGTGATCCGGATGGGAGTTTCCTCAGTAAACTCACAGGGTTCTGCAAGCACTTCGATGGCATCCAGTGAAACGTCCTTGTCGTGGTTACGCTTCATACTGAAGTCATCCAGGTAGATCCATCCTTCATCGGCTGCACTGTGCGCGTGGAAACCAATGTAGTATATGCCATCTTCAGGCGGCATGAAGGCCACTACGCCCTCCTGGTAGTTAATGCCTGTGCTGAAGGTCTCATGCCATAGAAATTGATCCATGGTTTCTGACTCCTGTGCCGTGCCAAGGTATACAGACATGTTCTCCTCGTAACTTGTTGACCTGCCGGTATAATAAAAGCTGAGCAGGTAGTGTTCTCCTTCCGCCATGATAAAGCAATTTGAAAACAACCAGTCGTCGGCATCATTTTCCAGGCTCCTGCCGCTTCTCATGGATACTTCTCCGCTCAGCGCAAAACTTGCATTTTTTCTCATTACCCAGGTGATAGGTGTACCTCCGTCGCTGTAGTCATCGTTGGCATTTTCATACCACCATCCGGTATGAGGATCTACCAGGTCGGAGTGTCCGTCAATTTCTACCATCTCAAAATCATTGAAATATTCTTGTCCGGCAGTCAGATCTACGGTCGTATTTCTGATTTGCCCTGTCAACACATTATTTTCCGGGTATTCATCATCTTCAAGAATCACTTCTGCCGTCAGATCGAAGATGGTATTCAGTTGAGAAAGGTCTGCATGGAACACCAGGGTGTCAGTTTCCATAATGCCCAGGCTTTCCTGTGAAGTAAGCGAATATACTGCACTGCCGTTATCGGGTGTATCGACTGTCAGGGTGATTTCAGCCTGTTCCAGGTTCTGTATGCCCTGGTTTTGTATCACAACTGCCACGGGCGTTTCATCGGTAAAGGCATGGCAGCCATATGTAAGCTGGATGATATCCGTTACGGCTGCGTCGTAGTCTTTCAGCTGTTGAACCCTGAAGTTGTCTACAAAGATCTGGAAGGTATTGGGCCCGGTGTAATCAGTATATAATCCAAGATGAAAGTTGCCGCTGTAAGGAGCCTGGAAGATCACGTCTTTTTCAACATATTCAAACGTGTTGATAACAACTTCTTCAATGAATTCAACTTCTCCATCTGGAGAAGGCTCATCCATGAGATAGAATGAAAACCTTTCTTCCGTATCTGTGCCCCTGGTGGCTGTATGAAAGCGGATGCGGTACCAGGTATCTTCTTCCATCACGAAGCAGTTGCTGAAGGCCCAGTCGTCGGGGTCGGCTTCGAAACGGTACATGTTGAGGCTGTTAGGCGGGATATAAGCTTGCCCGGACAGGTTGTTCAACCGCCATCCCGTTGAGCCACCGCTGTTGGTCAGCGCGCTCCATCCCATTTCTTCCAGGGTTTCCACGTTGTTGAAATCGGTATGATAGTTCTCATGGGCCAGGTTTATGCTGGTGTTGTTGACATGTGCGATCAGCGTGTCGTTATCAAGGTTCTCATCGGTTTCGAGCAATGTTGTAAGCTGCAATTCGAACATGCCGTGCTGGCTCATGTCGATGTGATATACGTGGTATGCGGTATCTCCTGCTGCCAGCACACCTTCATGGGTATGGGTAAACAGCCATTCGGTTTCCGAGGCTGGATGCGTTGCTTTAAGCTGGATGTCGAAACCTCCCTGCTCATCAATTCCTACATTGGCAAAACTTACCTCTACCGGTGTGTTTTCGGTGAAGTCGCAGCCTTCGGCATCCACATGAATGGATAGTGCTGCCAGGTCATTATACATAATTCGTTCCAGGTGGATGTTGTCGAGGTAGACAAAACGGTGGTCCGGTTCGCTATACACATGAAAAGCGAGGTAGTGGGTGCCTTCTTCATCAACGGTAAATTCAACCTGTGCTGTTTCAAAATCCTCTGTGGTAAACTGTTCCATGTCGAGAAGCACCTCTTCGAAGTCATCCGGGTCGGGGGATGTGCCGATCAGCACTCTAAGGTTTTCTGCATCATTTTCGTTCCATGAGCGGTAGTCGAAGCGCAACCTGTAAGTTTCTTCTTCCAGGAGGTAAAAACACGAGCTAACCAGCCAGTCGTCGGCCTCTTCCATGGTTTCCACGCCGTCATCGCCCGGGTTCAGTTTGCCATAGCGCATTGAGTTGTAACCATCGCTGGCCCATTGGTTGGGCCCGGTGGCTATGCGTAGCATCCATGCTGAAGCGTTGTCGTTTGCATTTACCACGTTCCACTCTATGTCTTCAATATAGGTGATGCCGTCAAAATTCTGATGATAAGGGTTTTCGCTGACAGGCCAGTTGATGGAAACAATTTCCCTTACAAAGGTGTTGTTTGCCGGCAGCTGGTCGCCGGGATAACTGACGGATACGGTAAGTTCAAACTCCAGGCCTTGTGTTAAGTCCGGAAATACCTCCAGGATGGTATCCGTACCTGCGATTACTTCGTCAACAAGGAATGCATCTTCGTCAACCACATTTCCGTCAGAATCCCGGATCTCCCAGGATACGGGGATTTCAGTGGCATCCTGCTGCCCTTTGTTTGCCAGTACGATCTCTGCCGGGGTGTTTTCGCTGAAGCCGCAACCGCTATCGAGGATATAGGCATTATCGATGGCCATATCGATTTCCCGCTCTGCAATTCCGGATATGATCAGCGAGAAGGCTTGTCTTTTGTTGGTATTGTGAACGGGGTCGACGATGCTGTCCTTATAGGTCACTTCAACAATATATTCGCCGGGATCAGGGAAGGGAATCTCAATTTTTTCCACGTTATCGACCACATTGTCGCCTTGGGTAGCCGGGGCGGAGGGGTTGTCCGGATCAAGTTTCCAGGGAAAAAAGACTTCTCCGTCATCTACTCGTGTAATTCTCAGGTCGAGGTCGTTGACGAGCATAGGGGTGCGGTCATTAACCGCAGGTTCGACGGGTGTTCCCGGCACATCTGTCCAGGCCAGCGTTGCGACAAGGTCTTGTTGGCCGGTAGCATATACGGTTCGTGAGTAGGTGGGAAATACATCTTCGACAAGGTTTCTTTCTTCAACAATGGTGGTATTGTTTCTATTGGGAAGGATTTGGGCTGCGGCGTCCAGGTCGGCCAGCCCCCAGCCAAACAGATAGTCGGGCCCGGGGTGATCGCCGGCTTCCCTTGTTGTATGAATGAGCAAGGCCCGGATCGTGGAAGCACGAAGGTAGCTGCCGTAAAGCTCCTGGTTTAGTTGTTGAAGCAGGCCCAGCGAACCGGTTATGGCCGGTGCTGACATGGACGTGCCTGTGAGGCTGTTGTAACTGGTGTTGGTGTCGACCCATGTTGAGAGCACTGTTTCTCCCTTTGCGACCACATCCGGCTTGATGCGTCCGTCATCGGTGGGCCCTGTGTTGCTGAACCCGCTAAGCACCACACTTTCCGGCCCTGTGTATTCCTGTACTGTCTGGATGGATCCTACGGTGATCACGTTTTTGCCTATTCCCAGCGGGGACAGGCAGTCGTAACCATCATAGCCTCCGTCGGGTTGCCTGTAAGCTGTTGACTTGACCCATTCGCCAATGTCATGATCAAACACGTTGTGTTCCTCACCTTCTTCGGGGCCGGTGGTGCCCCGGTCGTTCCCTGAAGCATATACCTGGAGGTAAAAGGGTGCATGGTAGGCGATCTCATCGCGAAGCTGTGTTTCTTCTGTATAAAAACCGAACTTGTAGTCGATCGTATCGCTGACCCGGGTGTCTCCGTGCCAATACCACTGAAGGTTGCTGTAAAGCCAGCCGGTTGCTCTTCCGTAGGAATGGTTTGAAAGGATGGCGCCATCGGCGGCAGCCTGGATCATTTCTGTTTCGTCATCAACAAAATCATAAGCATGCAGGTTTGCCGAAGGTGCCATGCCTTTGGATGTGGGCACCATGCCCGCTGATATCATCGTTCCTGCGACGTGGGTTGCGTGTCCGTTCATTGTTGTCGCACCATCCATCTGTTCTGTCCGGTCGCCAAACTCCTGGTGGGTGTGCCTTAGTGCGCCGCCATCCCAAAGGTTCAGCGTAATGCCCTCTCCGTTCAGGTTAAGCTCAGAGCTCCCTCCTGTCCATAATTGATTTGTGTTTAATGTCTTTGCTGAGAAAAGATTATAGGTCTGATAATATATGGGTTCTCCGCGGTCAGTAAAGCCCATAAGCCTGATTACCCGTAAGGTGTCGCTTTTGTCGGCCTTTGCAGGAAATTGAGACTCAAAATACGTGGTTTGTTCGTGGTGGCGATCCCATCGGGCTGATGTTTCCACCCACATGCGTTCGAGGGCTTCCTTTCGGGTTTCTTCCAGAACCATCCTTTTGGCATCACCGTCTGTGGCCATTGCAAGGGTTCCTGTGATCAGGAAGGTTACAATGAAAAGTTGTTTCGAAAGAAGTCTGGTAAAGCTGTTCATAAGCAGGTGGTTAATAACAAGGCAGATGGAATTTTGCCATAAATGCATTGATTAGCACAGTCTTTACAAAGATACGAAAAAACGGGCTACCCCTCAGGCAGCCCGTTTAGCATATAATTGCCTGAGGCAACAGGCTTATTCTGCAATCTGTACTCTGTGTGTAATTATACCCTGGCCGGTAGTGACCTGGATGAAGTACATGCCGGTATTGAAGTTGCCAACCCGGATCTCATGGCGCTTATCATCTATGGCTGTGGTGTATACCACCTGGCCCAGCATGTCTATCACGCGGATCTCTGTAATGGTAGCACCTGCTTCGATATAGAGGGTAGTTTGTGCCGGATTCGGATACACCTTCAGGCTCAGTGCTTCCGTGTCGGGAACAGACACATCATCAACCACCAGTGTCACTTCCACCGTCACATCGCTATCAACATCCACTGTGCCTTCGACCGTAAAGAAACCGTCCCTTTCGACCATGTAGTCGTACGTGCCTTCTTCCACGTCGTCGATCACATAGTGCCCGGGATCGTACATTACCCCGTCGAAGGTCACCA
>PWRF01000196.1 GCA_003556325.1 Bacteroidales bacterium
GGTAAGGCGCAGTTTGGCGGACAGCGTTTTGGTGAGATGGAGGTCTGGGCGCTCGAAGCCTTTGGCGCTGCAAATGTTCTGCAGGAGATCCTGACCGTGAAATCAGACGACGTGATAGGTCGTGCAAAAACGTATGAATCTCTTGTGAAAGGAGAAAATATGCCTATACCCGGTGTCCCCGAGTCTTTCAACGTGCTGGTTCACGAGCTCAGAGGCCTGGGACTCAATATTACTTTTGACTGACAAACCGGATGAGCCGGATCCGAAAAATCATCTTTGGCGGGTTGTGTGATCAATAACTTATCAGAAGAGATGCTGTTAGCATTGCAACACGAGGCCAAAGATCTTTTCGGGGACTCACTGACATATACTTCCAGTCGATGAATATAACGAACATTGTTCTTAACAAATAACAAAATATGGCTTTCAGAAAAGAATCCAACGTCAAAAGCAACTTCTCCAATATCACGATAAGCCTTGCTTCCCCAGAGTCTATACTGGAAAGGTCGCACGGAGAGGTGCTTAAACCGGAAACGATCAATTACCGCACCTACAAGCCCGAACGAGACGGGCTGTTCTGCGAGAGGATCTTTGGGCCGGTGAAGGACTGGGAATGCCATTGCGGCAAATACAAGCGTATACGTTACAAAGGTATCGTATGCGACCGCTGCGGTGTGGAAGTAACGGAAAAAAAGGTCCGGCGTGAGCGTATGGGACACATAAAGCTCGTTGTGCCGGTGGCCCATATTTGGTTTTTCCGTACGCTCCCCAACAAGATTGGCTATCTTTTGGGGCTTCCTTCAAAAAAACTGGATCAGATCATCTACTACGAGCGATATGTGGTCATAAATCCAGGCGTTAAAGCCGATGAGCTCAACTTTATGGATTTCCTCACCGAAGAGGAATATTTTAATGCGCTGGAATCCATCCCGCTGGAAAACCAGATGCTGGAAGATGATGATCCCAATAAGTTTGTTGCACGAATGGGTGCCGATGCACTGAAAGAGTTGCTCATAAAACTCGATCTTGACCAGCTGTCTTATGACCTGAGGCATAAAGCCAATACGGAAACATCGCAGCAGCGCAAGGCCGATGCCCTGAAACGCCTGCAGGTTGTTGAAGCGTATCGCGACGCACAAAAGACCATTGAAAACCGCCCGGACTGGATGATTGTTGATGTGGTTCCGGTGATCCCGCCTGAACTCAGGCCCCTGGTCCCGCTGGATGGCGGACGGTTTGCCACCAGCGACCTTAACGACCTCTATCGTCGTGTAATTATCCGTAACAACAGGCTGAAACGCCTCATGGAAATTAAGGCGCCGGATGTGATCCTGCGAAACGAAAAACGTATGCTGCAGGAAGCGGTGGACTCTCTTTTTGACAACTCCAGGAAGACCAATGCGGTGAAGACGGAGGCCAACAGGCCACTTAAATCCTTGTCAGACAGCCTGAAAGGGAAACAAGGCCGCTTCCGCCAGAATCTGCTGGGTAAACGTGTCGACTATTCAGCACGTTCGGTTATCGTTGTGGGGCCGGAACTCGGACTGCACGAGTGCGGTATTCCCAAAGAGATGGCTTCGGAACTGTTCAAGCCCTTTATCATCAGGAAGATGCTGGAAAGAGGCATTGTAAAGACCGTGAAGTCTGCGAAAAAGATCGTTGACAGGAAAGATCCGGTGGTATGGGATATACTGGAAAACGTGTTGAAAGGGCATCCTGTTCTGCTCAACCGCGCACCTACGCTGCACAGGTTAGGTATCCAGGCTTTCCAGCCTAAACTTATTGAAGGGAAAGCGATACAGCTTCATCCGCTGGTGTGTACAGCTTTCAACGCCGACTTCGACGGTGACCAGATGGCAGTGCACCTGCCCCTGGGCAACGCGGCCATCCTCGAGGCCCAGCTACTGATGCTGGCATCCCACAATATTCTCAACCCGGCCAACGGTGCTCCTATTGCCGTTCCTTCACAGGACATGGTCCTGGGCTTGTATTACATGACCAAAGGACGTAAGAGCACCAAAGAATACCCTGTAAAAGGGGAGGGGCTTACCTTCTATGGCGCCGAAGAGGTGATCATCGCCCATAACGAGGGCGCTGCCGACCTGCATGCAGTGATCAGGGTGCGCGTACCTGTTAAAGAAAAAGGCAAGCTGGTAAACAAGATCGTTGAAACCACGGTGGGCAGAGTTCTTTTCAACAAGGTGATACCCGAAGGATATGGCTTTGTAAACAAGCTGCTTACCAAAAAGGCCCTGCGTGATGTCATTGGCGGCATCATGAAAGAAACGGGTATCTCGCGGACATCAAAATTCCTGGACGACATCAAGGACCTTGGTTTCGAACTGGCATTCCGTGGCGGACTGTCGTTTAACCTTGGCGACATTATCGTTCCCGAAGAAAAACAAATCCTTATCAACCAGGCCGATGATCAGGTTGAGGAAGTTCGCGGAAACTACAGCATGGGCTTTATCACCAATACCGAACGATATAACCAGATCATCGATATCTGGACCCATACCAACGCCAAGCTCACCAAAGTCCTTATCGATAAAACCACTGCCGACAACCAGGGGTTTAACCCGGTATATATGATGCTCGACTCAGGTGCGAGGGGGTCCAAAGAACAGATCCGGCAGTTGTCGGGTATGCGTGGCCTGATGGCTAAACCTCAGAAATCGGGGGCCAAGGGTGGCGAGATCATTGAAAACCCCATCCTCTCGAACTTTAAAGAGGGCCTGTCGGTTCTTGAGTACTTTATCTCCACACACGGTGCACGTAAGGGTCTTGCCGATACGGCACTGAAGACGGCTGACGCCGGATATCTGACACGTCGCCTCGTGGATGTGGCCCAGGACGTTATCATCAATGAGTCGGACTGCGGCACCCTGCGCGGGCTTACCGCCACTGCGCTAAAGAATAACGAAGAAACCGTGGAGACGCTTTATGACCGCATTCTTGGCCGGAATTCCCTGCACGACATTTATCATCCTACTACAGGAGATCTTATTGTTAAAGCCGGCGAGGAGATCACAGAGGAAATAGCAGAACTTATTGAAGACTCTCCCATTGAAGCTGTTGAGATCCGCTCGGTGCTTACGTGCGAGTCAAAGGCAGGGGTGTGTGCAAAATGTTACGGACGTAACCTTGCCACCGGGCGTATGGTACAGAAAGGTGAATCGGTGGGGGTGATTGCGGCCCAATCCATTGGTGAGCCGGGAACACAGCTTACGCTGCGGACCTTCCACGTGGGCGGTACCGCATCCAATATTGCCACCGCATCAAAAATCAATGCCAAATACGCCGGTGTGCTTGAGATCGATGAGCTTCGCTCCGTCCCATTTGGCAATAAAGAGGGCAAAAAGTATCAGGTTGTGATCGGCAGATCGGCCGAAATGCGTATTATCGACAAGAACACGCAAATGGTACTCACCAGCCAGAATATACCTTATGGTGCCAATCTTTATTTTAAGGATGGCGATGAGGTGCAGAGCGGTGACCTCATCTGTGAATGGGATCCGTACAACGCCGTGATCGTTTCGGATAAGCCGGGTCAGGTCGTGTTTAACAACATGAAGGAAGGTTCGACTTACCGTACAGATTCTGATGAACAAACCGGCTATTACGAAAAGGTTATCATAGACTCCAAGGATAAAACCCGTAACCCGTCCATCAGTATTGTCAATAGCGACGGCAAAACCGAACGGGTATACGATATGCCGGTGGGAGCTCATGTTGTCGTAAATGAAGACCAGGAAATAACACCCGGTACTATTATTGCCAAGATCCCGCGTGCTGTTGGAAAATCTGGTGACATCACGGGGGGGCTGCCGCGTATTACAGAGTTGTTTGAAGCTCGTAACCCCTCCGATCCGGCCGTAGTATCAGAGATTGACGGGGTGGTTTCTTTTGGTAAGAAGATCAAAAGAGGTAACCGCGAGGTGATCATCACCTCCAAGACAGGCGATGAAAAACGATACCTGGTGCCGTTGACGAAACAGATCCTTGCACAGGAAAATGACTTCGTAAAGGCCGGAACGCCATTGTCTGACGGACCGATCACACCCGCCGATATTCTGGCTATTAAAGGCCCGACCGCCGTCCAGGAATATATCGTGAACGAAGTTCAGGAGGTATATCGCCTGCAAGGTGTGAAGATCAATGACAAGCACTTCGAAATTATCGTTCGCCAGATGATGCGCAAGGTGGTCATCGAAGATCCCGGCGACACACGTTTCCTTGAAAACGAGATCGTCAACAAAGTGGAGTTCATGGAAGAGAACGACAGCCTCTTTGGACAGAAGGTCGTTGAAGAACCCGGAGACTCTGCGCTGAAGCCCGGACAGATAATCACGGCCCGCAAGCTGCGTGACGAAAACTCTATGCTGAGACGAAAAGACAAAAATCTCGTTGTCGCCAGAGATGCCAGGGGTGCTACAGCACGCCAGCAGCTTCAGGGTATTACCAAGGCTTCGCTGCAAACACAAAGCTTCATCTCCGCTGCATCGTTCCAGGAGACCACAAAGGTGCTGACCGATGCCGCTGTCAATGCCAAGACCGACAGACTGAAAGGACTCAAGGAGAATGTAATTGTCGGTCACCTGATACCGGCCGGTACCGGTTTGCGTGAATATGAGAACATTATTGTCGGTTCAATGGAGGAGTATAAGCTGTTAATGGCCTCCAAAGAGAAGACGAAAGAACCGGAACCCAAAGTGCAGGAATAGGCTTCCGGCAACAGGTCGAAGCCAAAGCTTTGATTGCATGTCGTTAGCTGGATAACTATGTACATTTGAATAGTAACACTATAAAAAGAAAGGATTTTTATGTCTGAACAAAAGAAATCAGATAAACAGATCAACATTGAGCTGGGTGAAGAAGTGGCAGAAGGGATTTATGCAAACCTGGCCATCATTACCCACTCCAACACGGAGTTTGTGGTAGACTTTGCACGCATGATGCCCGGCGTGCCAAAAGCCAGGGTGAAGTCACGCATTGTGCTTACCCCTCAGCATGCCAAGAGGCTCATGAATGCCCTTAGGGATAATATCAGCAAATTTGAATCCATCCACGGACCCATAAAAGATATAAAAGGTCCTGGTTTGCCGATGAACCTGGGCGGTCCCACCGCACAGGCCTGATCTGTATGCGGGGAGCTCTGACCCTGGCACGATGCACACAACATCTTGTTCCATTCAGGTCCGGACAAGCTGATCGATGAAGAATCTGCCGGTTCGGGATAATGTTCCCCGATGAGATGCCGTAAAACAAACGGGGTATGTCAGAACGACATACCCCGTTTGTTTTTGTAGACCGCCTGCCTTGGAAATTACCTTGTAACCTGCAAGCGTTTGGTTATCACACCTGTTTCGGTGGTTAGCTGAATGAAATAAACACCGCTGTCCAGGTCCGAGACATTAACTTCATGGTCGTGGGCGCTGCCTGAAGAGGTATATACCAC
>PWRF01000001.1 GCA_003556325.1 Bacteroidales bacterium
AAAAGACAAAAAGACAAAAAGACAAAAAGACAAAAAGACAAAAAGACAAAATGACAAAAAGACAAAAAGACAAAAAGTCGAAAAGTCGAAAAGTCGAAACGTCAAAAGGTCGAAAGGACCGGGGACGGTCAAACAACCGGGACCTTCAACTTATGTGTTTGTCTTTCCATATGTTTTACCAAACGCAAAAGTAGGCTATATTATTTTATGATCACGGGGCCAGTCGCTGGATTGTCCATTTATCTCCTTTGCAGGAGTAGAGAATCCTGTCGTGGAGCCTGCTTTCGCGACCTTGCCAGAACTCAATGGTTTCCGGGTGGAGCTGATATCCGCCCCAGTGTTTCGGCCGTTTGATCTCCTGTTGTTTAGTTTCCTCAAAAACCTTGTAAAAGGCATCTTCGATCTCTTTCCTGTTTTTGACCGGTTTGCTTTGCGGGGAGATCACCGCGCCTATCTGGCTGTTTTTTGGACGTACTGCGAAGTAGGCATCCGATTCGCTTTCGGGTATCTTGCTCACAATGCCGGTCACCCTTACCTGTCGCTGAAGGGATAGCCACAGGAAGACCAGGCTGGCGCCGGGGTTGGCTTTCAGCTCTTCTCCTTTACGGCTTTGGTAATTGGTGTAAAAAACAAACTGCCCATTGCGTACCTCCTTAAGCAGCAGTACCCTTGCCGAAGCCTTCCCTTCACGGGACACTGTGGCCAGGGTCATGGCGTTGGGTTCAGGAAGCCCCGCGGTGATGGCATCTTCAAGCCATTGATCAAAAAGCAGCAAAGGGTCATCGGGAACGGATGACTCATCCAAAGCTCCCATAGTATATTCTTCTCTGTAATTCGAAAGGTCTTTCATCTGTTTGTGGCTTTGTAACTTGGAAATCTTGAGGCGCTTATGTTCCTGGCGAAAGGTTAGGGGTTGTGTTGCAACTGTCAAATGTCGAAATGTCAAAATGTCCGGTTAACTTCGGACAGCCCAAGTGCTGCGGCTACTTCTTACTCGCAACGCCCGGGGTATCATGCCAAACCACCCCCAAAAACCCCTGGTGACACACCAGGCTACAGCATTATCCCAACTTCGCCAGTGCTCTCTTCATCCTTGCCACGGCTTCAGTGAGCAGGTCGTTGGAAGTGGCATAGGAGAACCTGACACATTCGTCGTCGCCGAAAGCGCTGCCCGGCACGAGCGCGATATGCGCTTTTTGCAACAGGTACATGCAGAAGTCGGCTGCATTATTGATTTTCAGGTCTCCATCGGACTTCCCAAAATAGGATTTCACGTTAATAAACAGGTAGAAAGCTCCTTTGGGTGTGTTGGTTGCGGTCCCTGGGACTTCTTTCAGCAGGTCAATGACCAGGTCGCGGCGTTCCCTGAACTTTTCGAGCATGCCCTTTGTGATCTCAGGATCGGTTTTCATGGCTTCCAGTGCTGCCCGCTGGGATATGGAGCACGTGCCTGAGGTGAACTGCCCTTGCAGCTTGGTGCAGGCTTTGGCTACTTCCGGATGGGCGGCCAGGTATCCAAGTCGCCAGCCCGTCATGGCAAAACCTTTGGAAACCCCGTTTACAAGGATCACCCGGTCTTTGATCTCGTCAAACTGGGCAATGCTCTCATGCTTGCCATCGAAGTTGATGTGTTCGTAGATCTCGTCGGCGACGATGAATACACGGGGATGCCTTGCGAACACCTCCGCAAGCGCCTTCAGCTCCTCCTTTGAATAGACCGAGCCGGTCGGGTTGCAGGGACTGGAAAAGATAAACATCCGGGTTTGCTCCGTAATGGCTTCTTCGAGTTGTCCGGGAGTGATCTTGAAGTCCTGTTCGATGCCGGCTGTCACGTATACTGCTTCTGCTTCCGCCATCTTTACGATTTCGCGATAGCTGACCCAATAGGGCGTGGGTACAATCACCTGGTCATCGGGGTTTACCAGGCAGAGCACGGCATTTGCAATGGCCTGCTTGGCACCTGTGCTTACAACGATTTGTTCCGGCTTGTAAGTAAGCCTGTTGTCGCGCTGCAGCTTATTGCAAATCGCCTCGCGCAGATCCTGATAGCCGTTTACAGGCGTGTAGAAGGAATAATTGTCTTCTATTGCCTGGCCGGCAGCCTTCTTGATGTTGTCGGGGGTGAAAAAATCCGGTTCCCCCACACTGAGATTGATCACATCATGGCCCTCAGCTTTTAATTCGCGACTCATCCTTGACATGGCAAGGGTTTCGGACTCCGACAAGCGTGTTATTCGATCTGATAATTCTATCATAGCTTTATAGAAAATATGGTGTGAATGAATAAGTTTTTGATCTTTCGGTGCTTACGCAGGAACACCGAAAGCGGCAAATTTAGCAAAATAATCCCATTCGCCAAAAGCGATTATCTTTGTGTAAAATAACAACTTGTCATGGGAGATCTTTTTTACATATTGCGTTACGCCGTTCCTTCGGTAGTTGTATTCATAACAGCCTGGTTTTTATTAAAAGAATTTTTTCAGCAGGAAAACAAGAGACGGCATGCCGACCTGATGTCAGAGCGGATGCGCATTTCGATGCCCCTGCGTTTGCAGGCATACGAACGCCTTGTTTTGCTGCTTGAGCGCATGTCGCCAAACAACCTGATAATGCGCGTTTACAAACCCGAATGGTCAGCATCGGAGTTGCAGAAGCAGCTCATAAAAAGCGTCAGGGACGAATACACCCATAACCTGTCGCAGCAGCTGTATGTCTCGCCCCAGGTGTGGGAGCTCATCAACCAGGCCTATGAAGAAACATTGGGTCAGATCAACTCCCTTGCTTCCAGCATGAAGGAAGACGCAACAGCCACCGATCTAAGCCAGAAGATCCTGGAAACCGACCTGGAGCGGTCTGCAACCGAAAAAGCCATGCAGTACCTGAAAAGTGAAGCGCGGAAGAGCTTTTAATGGGGACACGGGTTGAGTTGGGGGGGTGACGGGAGTAAGAAGTAGGAAGTAAGAAGTAATCAAAAAGTAGGCCAACGTCCTGGGTGGAAGATGTATCGTGGGAATTTAGTGGAAGGCTTAGCTGCAGCACTTGGGATGTCCGTGCCCGGGCTGTCCGAAGTTGCCCGGAAATTTTGACGTTTCGACATTTTGACGTTTCGACATTTTGACATTAATTATAAACACATGAATATCACATTGAATAACCGTCCTGAGGAGATTCCCGGCAGGGAAAAAATGACGGTCCAGGAACTGATCGATTACAAAAATTTTACCTTCAAGTTTTTGGTTGTACGCATCAACGATAAATCCGTGAAGCCAGGAGAATACAATGAGAGTGTGATTCGTGACGGCGATGATGTGAAGGTGATTCACCTGATCAGTGGCGGGTAATGTCTTCTGTGAGCCAGGGGGATTATTTTGCTGATGCCTCTTCGCTGTCAATGGCTGTCAGCCCGGTCTGAGATGTCGAATACCACCGGCAGGCCCGATGGTTATGTGCATCCCGATAGATCGTGAATAGTATTTGGGTGTTACCTGTATGATCAGTGGCGGATCAATGCCAGCTGTGTGCCGGGGGGACTGTTTCGCTGTTTCCTTTTTGCTGGCAATGCCTGACTGCAGGGGCTGAGATGTCGAACATCACCGGCAGCCCGATAGTTAATGTGCAGCCTCATAGAGCATGAAATAGTATTCGGGCGATACCCGCCGGATCATTGCGGGGCAAATGTTTACCTGGGTACAGTGGGGTTGAGGTGGCTTATTCCGATCAAGCGATCATATAAGTCGCCTGGTCTGCGGTGGTAAACATAAATAGTGTAATCATTTTCGGTATAGGAATGACTCCCTTCAATAAAGGGCACATCAGCCTGTCGGGTATCTTCCGGCATGTAGGCATACAAGTAGTTGTAGTACCCCTGCTTGAGCAGCAGGCTTAGCTCATAGGCATTTTCGCCATAATTATAGTTCATCCTGTTGTCATCTGAGAAATGCCAGTCGGTAAGAGCCCCCATCACATAGATGTGCCCTTCTGCGAGGGGTGTATCCATGGGCAAATGAAAGTGCACCCATGCGTAATCGCTCTCGGTCATAGCATTTCGTGCGTCCTGGGTGAGGATCTGAAACCGGCCGTTGAGATCTTCTTCGCTGTAGTACCTGTCGTAAGTCCTCAGTTTGTCCGGCAGCAGATATACATCCCAGAACCTCCGGGAGGAACGGATGTCTGCTATATCCCCGCTGAGGTACCTGAGGCTTCGCAGATCCAGATGCCGGAACTCATTGCCTCCTTCAAAGAGGGTCTTATCCTCGTAATCGTATACCAATACGTTTCCCAGTATTGTTCTGGGATCCAGGCCTGTAATGGCATTGTCCCACCGGCCGTTCTGCCTGATCACCACGCTCAGGTCGCGAAAAGGGTTTGAGATACTGTAGCTGCCAGTATTTATATTAAAAGCAACTTGCTGCTTCCGGTCGCGGTACCTGACCAGGTTGGCCTGTGTAACTGATCCGTCGATGGTGACCCTTTGCTCGAAGACCGAAAACCTCCGTGTGAATACTATATTGGCCGGGTCTCCGTCCAGGTAGACCTTCAGGATGTAGTTCCCTGACTTTGAAGGGCGAAGATTGGGGCCCGGAAATTCAAGATAATAATGCGTGTAGGGCACGCGGGTGTTAACAGACCTGCGGTAATCGCGAATCTGGTCTTCATAGAAGCCTTCAATGTATTCGTGTTGTCTCAGTTCGGAAGGCTCCCAGTCAGCATTGCAGTGAATAATGGTATAATAATAATTTTTATAATCGGCATCCAGGTCGTCAAACCGGAGAATCAGGCGGTCGCCCGAGTTCAGCCGCATCAGGGGGTCAGATAAATCAAAACCCTTTTGATTAAACAAAACTGTTTTGATGTTGTTTTTATGGATAAAATCACCCCGGAGAAAATAGTCTGTATTTGTTTCTGCCGTTGATCCATGGACTCCGGTGATCAGAGCTGTTAATAAAAAGACCAGGGAAACAATCCGAAACGGGTTAATTAAGGAAAAAAAGTGATAATGCATCAGAATACTTATTTAAAGCGGACGAAATCTTTGCTAACCAAAACTACAATAAATAAAAATCGTGGCAAAAGTATTTATGATATTTAAAAATATCTATAATTTTGTTTACCAGGATTTACCACAAAAATATTAAAAATGTCGAAAGAAATCCATATCAAGCGCGGCCTTAACATCCCGTTGAAGGGGGAGGCCGAGAAGATACTGCAAACGCCTCCGCGTTCCGCTTTTTATGCTGTGAAGCCTCCTGATTTTCATGGGTTATTTCCAAAAATGCTTGTAAACGAGGGCGACCGTGTAAAGGCCGGTACTCCTTTGTTTTATGACAAGTATAACGAGGAGGTGGTTTTTACTTCGCCGGTAAGCGGCACCTACAAGGAGCTTGTAAGGGGAGCCAAGCGCCGCATCCTTGAAGTTCGCATTGAGGCAGACCCGGAAGATGACTATATTGATTTCGG
>PWRF01000093.1 GCA_003556325.1 Bacteroidales bacterium
AATGTTCCTCATCTCGAAACCATTCCTTATCTTGACCAGCTGAGAGAAAACTATTACCGTTCAGTGCAGCTTTCGCTTACCATCCCTGTCTTTAATGGCTGGCAAAGCCGCAACCGGATACAACACGCCCGCATCGACCTCGACAGGTCACGCATCAATTACGAACAGCGAAAAAAAGACATTACACAGACCATTTACCAGGCCTGGTCGGATGCTATGGGAGCGTTGAAAGACTATCGGAGCAACATGTCAGTCCTGGAAGCGGCCAGGGAATCCTACCAGTTTGCTGAAGAGAGCTTTGCCCTCGGCATCAGCAGCACCCTCGAATACAACGAAGCAAAAGCGAGGCTCAACAGGGCAGAAGTAAGCGCCCTGCAAGCCAGATACGAGTTTGTCTTTCTGATAAAAACACTGGAATTTTACCAGGGAGAGGGTTTTATTCTGTAGCCACCTGCTTCCAGCCTACCTGAAATTTATGAACTCCTTAGAGCGCCCGTGCCACCTGCTGATCACAGGCGCTCAAAACTTTTGTTTACAAACAAAGTACAAGTGTAAAAATCTCACAACTCACAACTGCACACTAATTTTACATTTCTCATTTTACACTTTTCACTTTTCACTTCTCACCCGTGCTCCAGGAAGTACGACACTTCCCGCAGGAAGGCTTCCGGCTTTTCGGCATGGAGCCAGTGGGTGGCACCGGCGATGGTCCTGATCTTTGCCTGCGGAAACATCCTTTCAATTTTGGGGATGTCTTCATCCGGGACATAGTCGGACTCCCCTCCCCTGATGAAAAGCACCGGCTTGTCAAAAGCTTCGTCTGCTTCCACCGGGCGAAAGATCTCATCCAGGTTTTCCCTGATGGCTTCCAGGTTGATACGCCATCCAAGGTTTGCCCGGTCTTTCCAGTAAAGATTTTTCTGAAGGAAATTCCTGAGTCCCGGGTTGGAGATCAGCTCTTTCATATTGCGGGCTACTTCCTGCCTTTCTTTAAAAGCAGAAAGGTCAATCCTGAGCAGGCGATCGATAATGTTCACATGAGTAGTGCCATGGCTGCTGGCAGCCGGGCTTATATCAGCCACCAGGAGTTTCTGTACACGTTCCGGATAGTCAATAGCAAACTGCATGGCCGTTTTGCCACCCATGGAGTGACCAAGCAGGGAGACCGCCTCAAGGTCCCGGGCATCCAGGAACTCGAGCAGGTCGTCCACCATGGCCTCGTAGTTATGTATGTTGCTGTGTCCGGACCGGCCGTGGTTTCGCTGGTCAGGCACAAAAACATGATAGTCTTCTTCTGCCAGGCTTTTGGCAACAGACACCCAATTGTCAGACATCCCGAACAGGCCGTGAAGGATTACCAGCGGATGCGAGCCGGACTCACCAAAGGATCTGTAATATAACTTCATCAAAAAAGAAATAAATTACTGCAGGTTGAGATAAAAAATCCGGGGACAGCTATTGATTCCGCGCGTTCTCCAAGCAGCGGAGATACATCTGGATAGTGTTTTGCAGCCCGTAATAAAGAGCATCAGAAATGAGTGCATGGCCGATAGAGACTTCGAGCAGGTGAGGCACTTTTTCAGCAAAGAAGGTCAGGTTTGTAAGGCTCAGGTCATGTCCGGCGTTCACGCCAAGCCCCGCCTGGCTGGCAACTTCGGCAGCTTCAGCAAAGGGCTCTACTGCTTTTTCCCTGTTTGCTGAATATTGCGCTGCGTAGGGTTCGGTATAAAGCTCCACACGATCGGTTCCAACCGCTGCAGCACCACGAATCATATCCGCTTCTGGCTCAATGAACAGCGATGTACGGATGCCATGTGCCTTCAGCTCAGCGATAACGTCTGTCAGCAAATCCTTGTGCTTTAAGGTGTTCCATCCGGCATTGCTGGTGATCGCATCCGGCGGGTCAGGCACCAGGGTGACCTGTTCTGGTTTGATACGGGTTACAAGATCCAGGAACTTCCGTGAGGGATAGCCTTCAATGTTAAATTCGGTTTTTACCACCGGGCGCAAATCCAGAACATCCTGGTAGCGAATATGCCGCTCATCAGGACGCGGATGCACGGTAATACCTTGTGCGCCAAACCGCTCACAATCAACAGCAGCCTTTACCACATCAGGAATATTGCCACCCCTTGCATTCCTGATAGTGGCAATTTTATTGATATTTACACTTAACCGGGTCATGTCTTTTATGTTTAGGTGATAAAGAAGTCGGTTCGTCCCGGTGGCATCAGTCCTTTTGTGCATTAAAGTGCAATTCCAGGAGCCGCGCCACATATTTTCCTATGACGTCAAACTCAAGATTCACCACGGATCCCGGTCTGAAATTGCGGAAGTTGGTCACATCATAAGTATAGGGGATAATCGCTACTGAAAACATATTGGGTTCTGAATCTACAACAGTCAGGCTTACCCCGTTAACAGAAATGCTGCCTTTCTCCACCGTAATATTTTTTGGGCAGGGATCGTATTCAAAATAAAACTTCCAGCTGCCATCCATCTCCTCTACTTTGGTACACACGGCCGTTTGGTCCACATGCCCCTGGACAATATGTCCGTCAAGACGATCATCAGCACGCATACAGCGCTCAAGGTTGACCTCATATCCAATATCCCATGTCCTGAGGTTGGTTTTATCCAGGGTTTCCTGTATAGCGGTAATTGTATACCGGTTATTGGCTTTGTCTACGTCCACCGTTGTCAGACAAACACCATCATGAGAGATGCTTTGATCAATTTTTAGTTCTTTTGCGATGGGGGTTTCGATGGTGAAATGGATGTTTCCCCTGTCGCGTTCGATATTTACGACTTTACCCGTTGTTTCTACAATTCCTGTAAACATAATGTCTGGTTTTTAATGAGCATTTTCTGCAAATTTACACGATTTTTGCGAGCCTGACGGAAAACCAACAACAATCAAAGAGCACAAACCTGTTTCGATCGTATTTCGGGCGATTTCTTTCGCAAATACAAATAAAAAGCATACTTTTGTTGCCTCATTGATCCTCAGGTATTCCCGAACATCTGCACGCACATTCCAGCTGCCCGTTCCGTCAAAGGGAATACAAAAACATTTCCTTTTATAATTTAAAACACCATAGATATGAAACAATTCGATCCCGCATCCAATATCCAGGACCTATTGCAGTTCGGGGAATTTGGCGATGTTAATCCTTCGATTACTGACTCAGCCACCTACACTTTTATGGAAGCCAAAACCATGGTGGATACATTTCAGGGTGAAGAAGAGGGGTGTTTCCTTTATTCACGTCACTGGAACCCATCCAACAAATATCTTGCCGATGCACTGGCAGCGATGGAAGGCACTGAAAGTGCATGGGTGACCGCCTCCGGTATGGGCGCTATCACCACCACCATATTGCAACTATGTGACGCAGGCGACCACGTGGTTTCTAGTATTACAACATACGGAGGTACGTTTGCGTTCCTTTCAAATTATCTCAGGAAATTCAATATTGAGGTGTCGTTTGTGGACATCACCCGGCTTGACGAGGTAGAGAAGGCAATCCGGCCCAACACAAAAATGGTCTATACGGAATCGCTTACCAATCCGCTGTTGCAGCTTTCAGACATCCCCAAACTGTCTGAGATAACCGGCAAGCATAATATCAAGCTTGTTGTCGACAACACTTTTACTCCTATGATCATGGCTCCGGCCAGAATGGGAGCCGACATCGTATTGTACAGCCTTACCAAGTTCGTAAATGGTAAAAACGACTGTGTGGCGGGTGCCATCTGTGCCAGCGAAGAATTTGTAAAAGCAATTTCGGATGTCAATACCGGCTCAGCGATGTTGCTGGGGCCCATTCTCGATCCGCTGCGCTCATCAGGCATACATAAAAACCTCCACACCCTTCATCTTCGCATGAAAAAACATAGTGACAACGCCATGTTCCTGGCCGAAAAATTCGCATCGGCCGGTTTGCGTGTGATCTACCCGGGGCTGTCGAAGCATCCCCAGCACCAGCTCATGAAGGTGTTTATGCATCCCGATTATGGTTTTGGCGGTATGATAGCCATCGACCTGAAGACATCCAAAAAAGCATCTGCCCTGATGGAAAAAATGCAGCAGGAAGGTGTGGGATACCTTGCCGTAAGCCTGGGCTATTTTAAAACGCTGTTCAGCAATTCCGGCAAGAGCACATCAAGCGAAGTCCCGGAAAATGTACAGAAAGAAATGGGCTTGTCAGAAGGGCTCATTCGCTTCTCGGTCGGATTGGACCATGACATCGAAAGGACCTGGCAGAAAATCTATACATGCCTGAGAGAAACCAGGGTGATTTAACAAAATTTGTTCTTTTTTTTAGTATTTTGCAAAACAAAATGAGAAAAAAAGAGTTTTAATATGTAGAAACTGTCTTTAATTTTTTTTCAGGATACTATCTTCATGTTGTTGTTTTGGTTAGTTGATTGGTAACCCCGGAGTCTTAAACCGCTCCGGGGTTTTTTTATCCTGTTCGCCCGGGTCAGTGCCCCATGAATTCCTCAATATCAGCTATTGTTTTCGGAATGGGCCGGCCCAGTACACTATACCCCTCCCCGGTAACCAATACATCATCTTCAATACGAATACCTCCAAACCCAATATATTCTTCAACCTTATCGTAATTGATAAACTCCCTGAACTTGTTTTCCTGGTTCCACTGATTCACCAGTGCGGGGATGAAATATATTCCGGGCTCCACGGTCAGCACGAATCCCGGCTGCAACTTTCTGCCCAGTCTCAGAAAGGCCGTTCCGAAATTGCCGGCCCTTTTCACTTCTTCGTCGTACCCCACATAATCCTCCCCCAGGTCTTCCATGTCGTGAACATCGAGGCCCATCATATGACCCAGGCCATGAGGCATAAACAAGGCATGAGCTCCCTGTTCAACTGCCGCGGCGGTATCTCCCTTCATCAGACCCAGCTCTTTGAGCCCATCTGTGATCACACGTGCAGCCAGAAAATGCACATCACGGAAAGGAACGCCGGGCTTTATCTCCTGGATGGCTTTAATCTGGGATTCCAGTACGATCTGATATACCTCTTTCTGCCGGTCGGTAAAACGGCCGCTGACAGGGATGGTGCGCGTGTGGTCGGTAGCATAATGCATGCGGGTCTCAGCCCCACCGTCCATCAGCATCAGCTGCCCTTCCTCCATCTTATTGTCGTGCGAGTGGTTGTGAAGGGTTTCTCCATTTACCGACAGTATCAGTGGAAAAGACAACATGCCGCCTGCGGAGATGGCAATGCCCTCCACCACACCTGCGATCTCGTGCTCGTAAACCCCTGGCCGTGCCATCTTCATGGCAGTGGTGTGCATTCTGTACGCCGTTTCCATCGCCCGTTCAATCTCCCGGATCTCTTGCGGCTCCTTTGTACTTCGCAACGCCACAACAGCCTTGATAAGCTCAACAGATGACTGCTCCTGCAATTGATCTGCCGGAATGCCAAG
>PWRF01000175.1 GCA_003556325.1 Bacteroidales bacterium
AAGCGTGGCTGATAGAGCTGTGTGATGTGTTCACAGGTAGCATAGGGTTCAAACATGGCTTCTATGTTGTCCATGGCCGGCCTGTAAAAACGTTCGTCTTCCGGGTTATGCTCCAGGTTGTATTCGATGATCCCGGAGTTGCGCTCATATCTTTCCAGGATAGCGTCCATCTCTTTAACCCCTGCTTCTGCCAGCCGTATGGTCGACTGAAAGTTGATGAGAAGCACATCAGCGCCTGTATTGATGCCTTCTATCTCAATACTTTCTTCGGTGAGGTCGAAGAGTTTCTGCACGTCATTCGGGCGGTACCGGTAGAGGTCGGCAGCTTTACGGCCGAGCACCCTTCCTCTCTCACCAAACATCTCTATGCGCTGGTCATACACCATCATGAGGCTGTCTACCAAGGCATCCCTTCTTTCAGGGTCGTCCGTCTCGTTGTGAAAATACCTTAGCATGTTTATACCATGGATATAAATATTAATTGTCACCCTGGGACAGCTTTCAAACAAGTATTGCCAGGCTTCATAAGCCATTTCATAGTATCTATGCCGGTAGTTATCGTCATACACGTTCCAGTTTCTTAAACACTTAAGGCTATCTTCCCCGTAAAGGGGGATCTCGTCCGGCATATGGGAGCTCAGTGTGGCGTTGTCAATGGCACTGCCATCGGCCAAAGCACTTCCAGCCTTAAAGAGGCTGCTCACGCCCAAAACAATCAGCAGGGCAAAGGCGAATATTCTCATTGTTTTCATGTTTTTTGTTTGGAAACGGTATGTTGATTTTGACAAATATAGCCAAGATAAGCCAGGTCGAACAGACCATCCGGAAAGCCAACGTTATTTATCTGGTCGCAACATATAATTCTTGCCGGGGTGATACGGATACAATCCCCTGTGTGACAAGCTGAACAAAAATTGATCATTTCAGATCTAGAAATCATTTTTTTCTGCTTCCCACCAAAAGGATAATTACACCTCCTGCAATGGCGGCAATACCGGCCCATTGTGGCCAGTTTACGCTCTCCTCTTCTTCCATGGTCAATTCAAGGTCTCCGGCTTCCACCAGGGTTTCTTCCCTTTGAAAGCTTATGCCGGAGAAAATAGTAAGTACTATTCCTAATATGATAATAACTATTCCTAATTTTCTCATTACGTGTTAATTTTAATGTTAATAAACTTAAACCACTATCAGGATATAGAGCCAAAAGCTTTGCGAATTATTATCTATAATCTGCATCACAATGCAGGTTAACACTAAATTTTTCAGGTTAGAATAATTAAAGGGATTTAATCTCCTTTATCAGCTCATCACGGCCCTTACCCAGCTTTTTCTGAAGTTTTCCAAGCAATTCATCCTCTTTTCCTTCAGTATAGGCCAGATCGTCGTCTGAAAGTTCTGCATATTTTTTCTTTAGCTTACCTTTCAGTTCATTCCAGTTTCCTTTAATTTCCAGCTCATCCATATTAAAATAATTTAGGGTTAAACTAATAACACTTTCTTATCAAGCGATAAAAATAGTAAATTGTTTGCTTATCTCCCATTAATCAGATACTTTTTTCAAAAATCTTTATTATTGAGTCGCATCATTTTTTAATCGCCTGAATATCCGTTTGATTTTGCTCACTTGAATGGCATGTTTTTCAGTGCCTTCAACTCCCAGTAAAAAGCTGTAAGGGTTCAGGTAATCAATGTGGCCAGGAATGGTTCTCACTATGGCAAGAAACGGAACAATCAGCAACATACCGGGGATTCCCCAGGCCACGCTGGCAGCAACCAGGCATGTAATGACAAAAAACGGACTGATGTTTACGTTTCCGCCTGCAATATTGGGGGTAAGAAGAATGTTTTCGATAAACTGGATGACGATAAACAACATGACTACCCTGAGCGCGAGCGCGGGATCGCCTTCCACAAGAAAAGCAAACAAAAACGGGACGAGTCCACCCAGCAGGGTGCCAAAATAAAAGAAAGCGTTTTGAAATGCCTCTCAAAATGCACAGAGAGGCCTACGGGATGTATTTCACTCCCGCACGTGTGGGAGACTGGGTCTTACAGACCGGTCATATATATTTATCTGCTGGCGTTTATTTCAACTCATTAATCAGTCGCCGGCTAAAAAGAACTCTGCAGTCCGATGAAGAAACTCGGTCCTGACATCAGGATCAAAAACGGGCAGGTGGCTGCCATTTGGTATGACCCAAAGAGCTGCATCCGGGATGCCCTTGTACATCTCCACAGGGATTTCCACCGGAAAATAGATGTCGCGGTCTCCATGAACGATCAACGTCCGTGCCTGAATGTTTGCGAGGGAATCGGGGCTGAGATTCATATCTTCCCCCATCACTTCACTAAATCCGCACCATGCATTAAGCAATGCATGAATCTGGGTTGCTCCCTGAACGTGCCGGCTTTGCCAGGTTTCCATTGCTGTGTCAGATAAGTCCGAACAATCGGGTGCACTGTGAATCTGGCGTGACTCTTCCGTGTACCGGTGCGTTCCGCCAACAAGCACCATTGCTTTGAGCCGTTCTGGCCATTTCCTTGCGATGTGAAGCAGTGTCATGGCACCACTGCTCATACCCACTGCCCTGAAACGATCTATACCGAGGCTGTCAAGCAGAGTTACGACATCTTGTGCGGATTCACGGTGCCGGAATTTCCCTGATAAAATGTTTGAATGGCCATGTCCGCGCATATCGATGTTTATGACCCGGAAGTGCCTGGTCAGCTCATCCAGAAAAGGCTCCCAGATAATCGTAGAGCCGCTGAAAAAATGAAGGAGCACCAGTGGTTCACCATTGCCGGTTTTTTCGTAATACAGCTCCACGCCATCTCCCACCGGGACTAACCCTCCCACTGACTTAAGGTTATGCGAACTATTATCGTGCTTCGAAGAATTGCTGGCTGGCAGGGTCCAGACACGGGTAAGATCAGCACCTTGTGCCTCTTTCACGTAGTTATCCCGGTCTTCTTCAAGAATGTATCCGGCCTCCATAAGGTAATCAACGGCTCGCATTACCCGTTTTACATACGTTTCACGGTCAGGGTAACGTTCTGTCAGCTCTTCTTCGGTGAACGACTTGAAATATCCTCCAAGCCAGAAAAAATCATCAGCCCTAGCTTCAGGGTGTTTGCCGGTATACTTGCCAAGTGGAGCTCCTGCTATGGTTCCATCGACGAAATGCTCCATATGTGGCAGCCGGAGACCACCCAGGGCGTTGCCATATTCATCAAGATCGGTATCAAAGGTGCCATCCGCGTTAAGCGTACCTTCCAGAAACTTTGAAGGTGGCGCGGGAATACCCTCCGTCACCCAGCGGGATAGGTTGTAGAGCGCCGCCCGGAACACCGGTTTCGAGCTTGCCGGGTTCTGGTTCTCGTTGAGTCCGGGAAGGATGGGTGCCGGAAGGTGGGATACGCCGGCCAGCTCGTACTGGCGCCAGTCAGGATTGTCGGGGAAGCGGGTCAAACCCGCGTTAAAGAGCTCCTCAACATCGCCCTGAGCCGCAACATGGATGACCTTTGAACCGTCGGTGTCCGGCAACTCACTACATGGATCTGGCCCGGCAAATCCTGGTGGTTCGTTGTGATGCTTCCAGCAGAGCAGTCCTGCCTTAGCAAGAAGGTGTCCGTCATACGCAAGTCTGCCATTGCCCAGATTCTCGTCTCGTACCATAAATTCCATCTGAAGCAAAGCACTTTGTGAATATCCGAAGCTCAGAACGGCATCGGCAGGTACAAGGCCAACGGTTCCTTCGAGCGCGCCTGGATCCTTCAGGAAACTGGCAATATCGCGCAGGATTGTGAAAGCATCCCCGGCCTCCTCGATGGTACCATAGATCAGGTGGCTGTGCTGCTCACTATCATCCGGGGCTGACGGCCCGAAATAGTCCGTTACGGCTTTGTCCCATTGCACGGTGGCATATGAAAAACCGTTCTCAAACAGATAATTATCTGTGGTGCGCAGTGCAGGCATTGTCGGCCTATACCTGTCGGCGGTTGCGGTAAAACCGCCGTTGTGCAGCTCGCTGGTATTCGGCCAATCGACAATTCCGACGCCGTTCCCGCCATCATTCGGGTAAATGAGGATGACCGGGACGATATAAGTGCCAGACGGGGCGTCGCCGCGGTCAACAGTGCCCTGCATAACGGCTTCAACATAGGCATAACCGGATGCCTGATCGAAGGGCCGGATTGTGTTTATCGTGACCGATGAGGGCCCGGTGTTCTCAACACCCGCCGCTGCAGCTTCCGGTGTCGTATTTGCATCGTTTTCTGTATCATCGCCTTTCATTGTGTATAAAAATGTGGCGCATATCAGCATGAGGATCAGTACCGGATGAGGATGCACGAAGTACGTCATGTTTTCGGGTTTTATTACTCAGTACTCATCCAGTACTTGAATTCCTCTTCAGAGATGATGACTTCCGCGTTTGGAAAGAACGGTGCCCGTGTCGCAGGATCTATGAGTCCGCCCATATGATCAAAGTGCGCGTGGGTGAGGATAACCTGGTCGATGCTACCTGGAGAAATTCCCGCCGCTTCCAGAGACAGACCAAGGCGTCCCGCATTGGGTGGTGGAGGCCACTCTTCCGTCCCGGTACCCGTGCCGGAGTCTAACAGGATTCGCCGGTCGCCAGTGTCAATGAGGACAGGACTCGCCTGAAGAGGAATTTGTTTGGATGAGACCATACGCGAGCGAAAGTACTCCTCCCGCGTCTCCGGGTCAGCGTTGTAGGCCTGGACTTCGACCGGGTCTTCGAGTCCGACCCAAGCCGGGGAGTAGTGAAAGTGTCCGTCGCTTAGTATGGTAATCTCCAGGTCCCCGAATGCGAAGCGGTAGAAACCCGGCGACCGGGGTTGGTTGCCATCTTTGGTTTCGATAGGTGTACCCTGTTTCACTCCGGCTATAGTAGCCGGTGCTATTGCAGCACCAGCCAGGGCTATTGCATTGATACGGATAAATTGCCTTCGGTCTAGCTTAGAGTTTGGCATGTTATTCCTTCTTTTTTTAGCCGGTTCGGGCAGTAAAACTACATTATTGCCGGCATGATATTTTGATTTGCATTATAAAAAAGTCAGTATTGATTCATGTTTACCTTGGTTCTCATTCCTTTTTCCTGAATCACCTTTTGGGCCACTTTCTTGCCCAATTCAAGGCCTGCCTCACAGGAGCTTCGGTAGTGCACACCTGCCCAGATCCGCGTTTCGGCCAGTTCTCTCGTACGCGAACGGAAGTAGTGTGCATCAGCCGGAAAAAGGTAGGCAAGCACCTCTGTGGAAGCCTTCGAGATCGCGGAGTGACCCGACGGATACTCCGGTGTGTAGTAGGTTGGCAAGATAGGATTGATAGACGGCTCCATCTCCTCCGGGCGTGCCACCCAGTAAGCGAAACGTCCATCCTGGGTGGCAATAAACGCATCGTAGTAAGCAACACCCACAAGTGCA
>PWRF01000065.1 GCA_003556325.1 Bacteroidales bacterium
TCTGCGGCGATACTGCCATTATCGCCCACCACGTGGAAGGCCACCTCGTAAAATGTAACGGGAACTTCTTCAAATTCAACCGTGACGATAATGTCCTGGTCCAGATCGGCATATACGTAAACTTCTCCGGTTTCGCCCGGCAGGACAACGCCGTTGAGGGTCCACTGGCTGACCTGGAAGCCGTCGTCAGGCAATGCGGTAAAGGTTACATTCCTGCCTTCCACCACCTGGTCGCCGGAATTAATTTGCTGTCCATCCACCTCGGCGATAAGGTCACCGCCTGTTCCCACGACGTTGAAGTTCACTTCGTGGGTTTCTGCCGGGATGGTCTCAAAGGCCACGGTCACGGTGATGTCCTGGCCGAGGTCCTCGTAAATGTATGTCAGGGCGGTGTGTCCGCTGACCACCTGACCGTTGACCGCCCACTGGCTGACCTGGTACCCGTCGTCAGGTGCTGCGGTAAAGAGCACGTCGCTGCCCTCTTCGACCGGGTCGCCGCTGGCGATGGTCTCGCCATCCACTGCTGCGGCGATACTGCCATTATCACCAACCACGTGGAAGGCTACCTCATAAAATGTTACGGGAACTTCTTCAAAGTCAACCGTGACGGTAATGTCCTGGTCCAGGTCAGTATAAACGTAGACTTCTCCGGTTTCGCCCGGCAGGATAACGCCGTTGAGGGCCCACTGGCTGACCTGGTACCCGTCGTCAGGCGTGGCGGTAAAGAGCACGTCTTTTCCTTCTTCAACCTCTTCACCGCTGGCGATGGCGTCGCCATCCACCTCGGCGGTGAGGTCACCGCCTGTTCCCACGACGTTGAAGTTCACTTCGTGAGTTTCTGCCGGGATGGTCTCAAAGGCCACGGTGACGGTGATGTCCTGGCCGAGGTCTTCGTAAGTGTATGTCAGGGCGGTGTGTCCGCTGACCACCTGGCCGTTGACTGCCCACTGGCTGACCTGGAATCCGTCATCGGGAATGGCGGTAAAGAGTACATCGCTGCCTTCTTCGACATCCTGGCCGCTGGCGATGGCGTCGCCATCCACCTCGGCGGTGAGGTCACCGCCTGTTCCCACGACGTTGAAGTTCACCTCGTAGGTTTCCGGCGGGATGGTCTCAAAGGCCACGGTGACGGTGATGTCCTGGCCGAGGTCTTCGTAAGTGTATGTCAGGGCGGTGTGTCCGCTGACTACCTGGCCGTTGACTGCCCACTGGCTGACCTGGTACCCGTCGTCAGGTGCGGCGATAAAGAGCACATCGCTGCCCTCTTCGACCTCCTGGCCGCTGGCGATAGCATTGCCATCAACTTCGGCTGTGAGGTTGCCGCCGGTTCCCACGACGTTGAAGTTCACCTCAAAGCTCGCATCAGTCACAGTGAGCAAGCCCGACACGTTGTTCGTCCCATCCCAGAAGCCTCCTCCTGTATCCGAAAAGCCGCCATACATGTAATCCCCTCCTTCAAACTGAAAGCGACTTACATAAAAATAATCTCCTCCTGAGCTTATTGTGGATCCAATATCCGCAGAATACTGGCTGTTATTCCCAAAAAAGTCTTCGTAAGGGTCGAGGGATGCTTCTATCCAGGTCCATCCCTGGTCAAAGTCCGACACATCTGATGCATCTGTTGTGCTGTATCCTATCCAGGCGCTGAGGTCCTGCAGGTCATTTCCCGTAGCTCCCTCGCCTGTGATTCCATCGATCCACACCTGGGCATAGGTGATAAATTCCTGTTCCGGGTCTATTGCTCCGTCGGGGGGCCATTGCAGGTTCACCCACATCGTTTCCACCTCGTCGAAATGGACGCTGGAATAGAGTCTGTATTCGCCGGGCTGGAGGTGTACGGGTTGGTTGACATTGGTGACTTCCAGGGTCTCCCCGGTGAAGAATTCGTACCAGGTGCCTGTTTCCTGGAATTGTGGGTTGATGTTACCGGCAACTACACCGAAATTACCAAGAATGGTCACGTTGTTGGTAAAATGGTTCAGGTGAATGCGTTTCATCGCACCGCCCAGGCTGTGGGAGTAATTGTCAGTGCGGAAGACGGCATGCTCCTGTTTCAGGTGGGCCAGGGCTGAATACACGTCGTACAGGGCTTTCCTGTCGGGATCGTCGTAATAATCCCATCTGACAGGTTTTGGATCGGTCCTGCATCCCGGATCAATGGTTCCGTCTTGACAGTGGTTGATGGAATAATCGTATCCCAGCTCACCGAATTGCCATATCATCCTGGGACCTGGCAGGGTGATGTTGAAGGTGGCGACCAGTGCGGCCCTTTCAAGGGCTGTCGACAGTTCGGTGATGTCGTAACTGCCGGAGGAGTTGCCAAACTCCAGGTTCTTATACATGATCCTTTCCTCGTCGTGGCTTTCCATATAGCCTATCAGGTGGGGGTCGTTCCAGCCACGCTGCTGGTAAGATGCCCACTCGAAGTTGCTGTCATCCAGCCAGCCCATAGCGGCTTCACTGTATTGGTAATTTATGTTTCCCCACAGCATCATCCCGTAATCGGAGAGCTCCTGCTCTTCATCATTGGCTGTGAAGTGCTCCAGGATCACATAGGCTTCGGGATTGGCTTCCCATACTTCGTCGGCGATGCGTTTCAGGTTGGCGACGCGGGCGGCATCGTAGTTCCAGCCCTGACCTCCGGTTTGCACATTGGTAAAGCCCTTGGTAAAGTCAAAGCGGAAGCCGTCGACATTAAACTCGGTGAGCCAGTACTGCAGGATATCCTTGAAAAGTTGTTGCGTATAAGGGCTATCCTGGTCGAAGGTGTTTCCCCAGCACCAGGGCTCGTGCGGGCAGTCTAAGAGGTACCAGGGGTTATCCGGAGAGGGTTGCCCCCAGTCACCGGCATCCGGGTCGAAATACATCTGTGCGTGGGGTGAGAGGTTGAAGCTGTGGTTCAGCACGATGTCGAGGATCACGGCGATGCCCCTTTCGTGCGCCGCATCGATAAAATCCTTGTAGTCATGGCGCGTGCCGTACGCCTTGTCGGTGGCAAAATAGAGTGCCGGGTTGTAACCCCAGGAGATGTTCCCTTCAAACTGGTTTACGGGCATCAGCTGGACAGCGTTTACGCCGAGCTCCTCCAGGTAGTCAAGCTTGTCTTTGACGTCTTTTATGGCGCTGGTTTCAACGAAGTCGCGGATAAGCAGCTCATAGATCACCAGCTGGTCTTTGTCGGGGGGTGTGAAGTCGGTAACGTTCCATTGGTATGGTGTCCGACCGGGGTGCATGATGCTCACCAGTCCGTTGGTATGATCGTGCGGGTAAGGTTTCAGATTGGGATAGTTAAAGTCGTCGATCCACTGGTCGTTCCAGGGGTCGAGCACCTTGTGCGTATAGGGGTCTGCCAGGCGCAGTTCGCCGTCAATATAATATTGGAAGCCGTATTCGGTATCGGCTGTCAGGCCGGAGATGGTCACCCAGAAACGGGTGCCGTCCGGGGTCACGTTCATATAGTGCTCTTCGGTGGGCATCCAGTCGTTGAAGTCGCCGATGACAAAGGCATACTCTTTCAGGCCCGGCGGGTCGTGAAGCACCAGTGTGACGGTGTTGTTGTCGATATAGTTGATGCCGTTCTCAACACCGGCGGGCAGGGGTGCCACGCTGACATCTTCCCGCACAAAGACGGTTGTCTCGTCTTCGGCGACATCGCCCTGGGCGGACGCAACCACCCTGATCTCTGTCAGTCCGTATTCATTGGCAGTCCACGTATGGGAAAGTTCCTGGGAGGTTGTGCTGGTCTCCAGCTCGTCGTTGATGTATAGTTCGATGTTTTCCGACAGGTTGGCCACGGCTTCGATGAGAACCCCGTCGCCCATTTCGTAGATGGCTTGCGGGTCATCGGGGGTGGTGATGGAGATGTTCAGGCCTTCCTCCACCACATTCACAAAAAGGTCTTCCGTTTGCTGGCTGGCATCAGCAGAACGAAAAACAAAGTTCATGCTGGTGATGGTTTCATTAGCTGGAACGCCATAAAAACTCCGGATGGAAGGAGTGATCTCCAGCTCATATAGATCTGTGCCAATGCGTGTAAGTTGTGGCTGAACATCATTTTCGCCCCAATCGCCAATTACATATTCCCAGGACGACTCATCACCATCAATGTATAGTCCTGTGTGGGTATATACATCGCCTGTGTAGCCTTCCAACCCACCTCCGCCCTCAGTGGCATCAAAAATCACGGTTACAGGTTCATCGGCTGTGGGCAGGGCAGGGTCGGTTGACACCTGTGCTATTGCCTGGAATGCCAGGCTGACTGACAAGAGAAATACAGTGTTGTAAAGCAAGAATTTCATGTGTATTAATTTTAGTAAGTGATAGTTTTTCAGGTTTTTATGTTTAAGGACGCAGCCCAGACGCTGCGTTTACCTCTGACTGTTTTAAAAGAAAGGGACGCCGCTCAGGTTGGGCAGCTCCCCGTGACACACAAACATACCTTTTTGAAATCGGGAATGGCGAATATTCTGTTTAACAATAAGCTTTGGCGTTTTACCGGGGCATGATTTGAGAAAATGTCAGATTTGCTGCAAATGCCGGGTCAATGTTTGCCAATTTAATTAACGCGTAAAATTAAATATAGTTTATTTTGTGGCCAAAAAACCTTAAAAAATTTTATGGATCACAGTGCATTGTCCTTTTCTTTCCGGAGAAAGTCTCCTTTGGCAGATGCAGAGCATAAATTTTCTGCCCTTGTGCCGGATTTGAGAACACAAAGTGGAGGGTGATGTTTTTTTTATCCCGCTTAGTGTTTTAAAAAATACTTCACCAGCATTTCGTATACGTCGTAATTGTCGATGGGCTTTGCCAGGAAGTCGTCCATGCCGGCTTCGAGGCATTTGTCCTTGTTGTCGCGGAGGGCGCCTGCAGTGAGGGCTACTATGGGCACGGGCTGTTGAACTCCCTGTGTCTTTTCGTGTTCGCGGATGGCGCGGGTGGCTTCGAAGCCATCCATGCATGGCATGGCGAGGTCCATGAAGACCAGGTCTGCCTTTTCCTCTTTGATCAGGCCGATGGCTTCCCGGCCATTGGTGGCCACTCTGACCCTGGCTTCGGGCAGGACCTGGGTGATCATCTCTGAATGCACTGCCCGGTTCATGGGGTCGTCTTCCACCAGCACGATCACAGGGGCATCTTCGCCCTGCAGTACTATCCTGGCGGGCGCACGGGAAGAGTCCTTCTGCTGTTTTTCCTTGCGGTCAAAAGCGGTCTCGATGGAAAAACAGAAGGCAGACCCCTTGCCGGGTTCGCTGGCCACCTCGATATGGCTGCCCATCATCCCGGCCAGCAGGCTGGAGATGGTGAGTCCAAGCCCGGTACCGCCGTATTTGCTGCTGATGGAACTGTTCGCCTGGGTAAAAGCTTCAAACAGCTCTTGCTGGTCCTCTTTGCTGATGCCAATACCCGTATCGATCACCGCAAAGGTAA
>PWRF01000054.1 GCA_003556325.1 Bacteroidales bacterium
CCTGTGTGTCAAAAATCCTGTTCCCGAATGGTCGGGATTTACAGCATGAGCTTTTTGCTTTCTTGCCAATAGCCTATAGCTAATAGCCAAAAGCCTGTTTAGTCTGAACACCCCCGCGACAATAATCATCGTCTTGTGTGTTAAATCTGGCAACGGGCTTTAATTTTTATTTTTTATTGCTTTGGCTAAAATAATAAAAATTTGAACATAAAAAAAGACCTTTCTGGCGAAAGGTCTTTTTTGTAGCCCGTAGGGGATTCGAACCCCTGCTACCAGGATGAAAACCTGGCGTCCTAACCCCTAGACGAACGGGCCTTTATTTTATGATGAGGCAAAAATAATCTATTATCAATAACCACAAAAAGGTGGCCGGAAATTTTATTGCAGGCTGTTTACATGCCTTGCAAGTTTCGACTTCAGGTTTGCGGCCTTTCTTTTATGTATTACGGATTTTTTTGCCAGTCGATCAATAAGCGAAACAACACGGGGGAAGTTTTCCTGCGCTTCGTTCTTATCGGTTGACAAGCGTAGCTTTTTCACAGCATTGCGCGTCGTTTTCGCATAATACCGGTTCCTTAGCCTTTTTGCATTATCCGAACGTATCCTTTTTTTTGCCGATTTATGGTTTGCCATGATAAATTCGCGTAAAATAGTGAATATTAACTTGTTTTTAGTAGCCCGTAGGGGATTCGAACCCCTGCTACCAGGATGAAAACCTGGCGTCCTAACCCCTAGACGAACGGGCCTGCTTATTGTTGCATTGTCCAAAAAGGAGTGCAAATGTAAAACAAAATTTTATTTTCACAAAATAGTTTCCTTTTTTCTATTCATAATTAGTACCTTTGATTTCGCAAAAACTGCCAGCAATCAAAATAATTCTCATAACTCTTTTGTTAATGAGTTTTTTTTATATTTGTAACGTTAAAATGGCAGGAGCAAAGTGTCCAATCAAATCAGATAACCAATACAAAACGTTTATTATGAAAAAAATCAACTTTAAGCTAATCGCTGTGCTGCTTGTCACAGCAGGAATCTTTGCCAGCTGTGGCGTTAACAGGATGGTAAGGAATTACGATGAGGGGATTCGTTATACCCCGGAGACCAACCCTCTGGAAAATCATGGCGGCCAGGTTGCTGCCAACGTTGATGGCAGAGTGGAAGAAGGCTTTTTTCTCCGCAATGCGGTTATGGAAATTACGCCTGTGCTAAAACATGCTACAGGCGAAATAGAGCTTGAAACTGTTACCCTTCGCGGAAGCAGGACCACTACGGCCGGCACAATGATCAGCCGCGACCAGGCCAGCAATGTCAGTTTTCAAAATGTCCTTGATTATGAGCCCGACATGCTGGCATCTGAGCTTTACATGCGTGCTATCGTTTATCGCGAGGGCAGAGCCGACAGAGCCACTGAGCTTCCGGAAAGAAAAGTTGCCGACGGTGTGATCATCACCTCACAGAGAGTTAAAAAAGACCATCAGCCAGCCATCGCACCTCACGAATATGAGGAAGAGGTGATCATCTCAAAAACTGCGAACATCTATTTCGCTTACATGCGCACGAACCTGAACTGGAGACTGGATCTTAACCGCCGTGATGAAGCCCGCGAAGCCATAGCAGCGATCGAAGAATTCATTCAGCGCGGGTGGGAGCTTAAAGGTGTTGACGTTAATGCATGGGCATCCCCCGAAGGGGAAATTGCCTTCAACATGGAACTTTCCGAAGATCGTGCCGCCACCGGCGAAAGGTATGTGAAAAACCTTTTCGATGACAAAGACGTGGAGCTTCCCGAATTGAACGTAGCCGCAAAAGGAGAAGACTTTGACGGCTTCATGACCAAGCTGGAAGCATCAGACCTTCCTGACAAGCAAGCCATTGCCAATGTGGTAAATTCGCAACTGGCACCTGCTGAGCGTGAAAGAAGGATCAAAGACATGACGCTTATCTACGAGGAAATCGAAAAAATCCTTGAGCCTCTTCGCCGTGCCGAGATCACAGTACATGCCTACGAGCCCAAGTTTACACACGAGGAGCTGTCTGAGCTGGCACTTGAAGACCCCGCACAGCTTGATGAAAAAGAACTGCTGTTTGCCGCCACCCTCACCGACGAGGCTGACACCAAGCTGACCATCTACCGTACAGCTATGCAGCAGTTTCCAAACAGCTACAAAGGGTTTAACAACGCCGCTGCGATACTGCTCGAGATGGGCGATGTGGATGAAGCAGCCAACCTGCTTGAACAAGCAAATCAGCTGGCACCAGGAAACGGCTACGTGCAAAACAACCTGGGTGTAGTTGCTGCGTGGGAATACGACGACGAAAACGCCGTATCCATGTTTGAGGCAGCCAGGGCACAAGGCGTAAATGTCGACTATAACATGGGTGTAATGCACATCAGAGCCGGCAACTACGACACGGCCATTTCCAATTTTGCCAACTACAGCTGCAAGTATAACGTGGCACTGGCTCAGCTCATGGCCGGCAATGAAAGTGCCGCCGTGAACACCCTGAACTGCGCTCCGGAATGCGGTCATGTGGCTTACCTGAAAGCCGTGATCGGTGCAAGGAACAACGACGCAACCGCCCTCTACACCAACCTTCGCCGGGCCCTTGAGCTTAATCCCGCAATGGTGGAAATCGCCAGGGAAGACAGGGAGTTCATTGAATACTTCGGAGAAAGTGAATTCCAGGAAATCGTATTGTAATGCCTCTCCGGCAACATAAAAAAAAGCGGGTACAACAACCCGCTTTTTTTTATGCCTTCCCGCAACTAACCAGTAAGTCGCAAATGCGTTATCCCCTTTGGGTAATCCTGGTTGATGGCCTCAAGCACCATTTCGAGGTGCGAATGATAGGCTACAAAATCTATGGCATTGGTGTCCAGTAACAAAATACGTAAGCCGGGCTGCTGTTTCAGGTAGTTAAAGTAGCTCTCCTGGATCCTGTCGAGATATTCATCCTGAATCTGCCTCTCATAATCCCTCCCCCTGTTGCGGATGTTTTCCTGCAACCTGCTGGTTTTCACATACAGGTGCACCAGCAGGTCAGGCCTTGGCAAATTGGCGTTCATAATGTTAAAAAGGGTCATGAAAAGCTGGTACTCGTCTTCATTAAGGGTTTTCCTGGCAAATATGAGCGATTTGTTCAGGAAGTAATCGGAAATGGTAAAATCCGAAAAGAGATCCTGCCGGGCCAGCTCCTTCTTTAATTGCTGATACCGGTCGGCCAGAAAGGAAAGCTCCAGGGGGAAGGCATACTTTTCCTGGTTTTCATAAAATTTAGCAAGAAAGGGATTGTCTTCAAACTGTTCCAATATGAGTTTTCCGTTGTACCTGTCTGCTATCCTGGTAGCCAGTGATGTTTTACCGGCGCCTATGTTGCCCTCAATGGCAATGTAATTATATCTCATAGATCTGGTCCTGTCGGTTTATTAAGCTTGGCATAAAGATAAAAAAAACACACAGTCACCTCGTCCTTTCCACATATAAATCATCCGTACATGCTTTCAGGAGTTCCCTGATGGTTTTACCAAAAACGGGATGGGCCGCTTCGGGGGCAATGTCGGCCAGTGGCGTAAGGGCAAAGCGCCTCAGATGAAGTTTTGGATGCGGGATCACAAGGTCAGAGGTATGCAATTGCCTGTCATCATAAAGCAGGATATCGACATCCAGCGGCCTCGGATCCGTTTGCCCGGTGCGGCGTTTTCTGCCGGCGCGCTTTTCGACCTTGTTGATAATTTTGAGCAACTCGTGTGGGGAGTGCTCGGTGACGGTCTTAACGGCCTGGTTGTAAAACATCTCTGCCCCTGGCATGCCCCAGGGCTCCGTTCTGTAAATTGGACTGGAGTCCCTGGTCAAAACACCATATTCTGCCAACCTGTTCAGGGCGGTCTCAAAAGCATGAACCACATCCCCCTGGTTGCCTCCCAACAAAAGATAAGCTGTATGCATAGCTTTCATATTGAAGTTTACCGGCAAAAGTCAGCAAAATAAATCGCTTTACAAAACCAACACACTCACCGGAACAGGAAAAAGCATCCGGGAAAAATCTTTTTTTGTACCTTTAGAAGCATTTTTTAACCTTAACACATTAAACCATGAAACAATTCTTCAAATTTATGTTCGCATCGATGTTGGGATTTTTCCTGACATTCATCATCCTGCTTTTCATTATGATAGGCGTGATTGCCGGCATGGCGAGCAGAGATCCGGTAAGAGTGGCCGATCAGTCGGTGCTTCACCTTACCCTGACGACCGAAATTGTTGACCGGGGTGGCGGAAGCCCTTTTGAGTCTTTCGACTTCATGAACCTTTCCCCCAGCCGCGCAATCGGACTCAACGATATTCTCAGCGCACTGGAAAAAGCCGCTGACGATGATAAGATAGAGGGTATTTTGCTGGACTTGAGCCTTATTGCCGGGGGCTGGAGCACGATTGACGAGATACGCAAGGCCATCAATGAGTTCAGGGAGGAAACCGGGAAATTTGTTGTCAGCTACGGAGAAATGTACTTGCAAAACGCATACTACCTGGGAAGCGTAGCCGACGAGTTGTATTTGCATCCGGAGGGTGCTATTGATTTCAGGGGCATCAACTCGGAGCTTGTCTTTTTGAAAAACATGCTCGACAGGCTGGGCATTGACCCCCAGGTGATCCGTTACGGAGAATACAAAAGTGCCGGGGAGCCTTTGTTCCGTGAAGATATGAGCGAAGAAAACCGTGAGCAGATACGTTCCTACATCACTGCCATCTGGAACAATGTGATGGCTGACGTGGCCGCTTCACGGGGCCTTACGGTGAACCACCTTGTTGACGTTGCAGACAATCTGAGAACACGCAATGCTGCGATGGCGTATGAATACAACATGGTCGACGGGCTTTTGTACCGCGACGAATTGTATTCTGTACTTCGCGACCATATTGGTTTGGAGGAAGACGATGACATTGAGTTCATCACGCTGGGGGCTTATCTCAATGCACCCGACCCGGCATCTTTCATCAGGCCTGACAGCGATAATAAAATTGCGATAGTGTATGCCTCCGGCAACATTATTTCCGGGCAGGGAGGCGATCGCACCATAGGCTCAGACCGCATAGCGAGGGCCTTGCGCGAAGCCCGTAAAGACGAAGATGTCAAAGCTATTGTTTTCCGCATCAATTCTCCCGGCGGCAGTGCGCTTGCATCGGATGTCATCCTGCGCGAAGTGGTCCTGGCGGCCCGGGAGAAGCCGGTTGTTGCCTCTATGGGAGATGTTGCAGCATCGGGGGGGTACTACATTGCATGTGCCGCTGATTATATTATGGCCAGCCCCAATACCATCACCGGCTCCATCGGTGTATTCGGGATGATGCCGAACATGCAGGATTTTTTCAACGAAAGGCTGGGCATCACTTTCGACAATGTCAAAACCAACCA
>PWRF01000343.1 GCA_003556325.1 Bacteroidales bacterium
CGATTGCCAGGATAGCAAACCTCAACCTGGTTACCACGGTCATCATAATCATAAGATGTGATAAAACCACGCTTATCGCGATACCGAATTGGTTTTCCATCCTGATATTTCGTGGCGGTAAAAAACCCCAAGGAGTCTGTCACCTTTTCAGTCAGCCCATTCCGGTTCTGGTATAAGGTGGTATTGCCTTCTGGATGGGTGACTCTGACAACTCGTGGATCGAGGGAAATCAGTTCATAAGTTGTTTTATTACCCATCGCATCGGCAATCGATTCGACGGTTCGGAAATTCCCCCGGTTTAAGTAATAAAAATGGGTTGTCCGTTTTTTCCTCCCTACACACATTTTTAGAAGATAGCCTTCCCGATCATAAGCATACAGCGTGCTGACCCGTGCAAAATCTGTTGTTTTAACCAGGTTGCCGATTGAGTCATATTCAAAATTAGCCGTCCTGCCATCTTCAAGAGAAAATGAACGGCACCAGCCCTCGTCATGATAGGCAAATTCAATTTCTCGACCAACGGCATCAATCAGCTTGTGGATTTTCCCATCGGTCCGGTATTCAATATGAACAGCGTTTCCATTTGGGTCAGCGATCGTGGTTAGTTGACTTTCAACCCTACCGGCGTTTTTTTGATAATAGTAACGAAGCCGGCTGCCCTGACTAAAATAAAGCCAGTGCTCTTCATGCTCTTCCAGGCGATCAAAACAACCTTCGGGTGCTTGCCAAACCAAAGCTCCCCTGTCCGTTTGCAAACGGTGAAACGTGGTCACCTTTCCGGATGGGCTGATAACCTTGAGCATGTTCCCGTTATGAACAACGAGACTCTCATAGGAAAAGATCCATTTCTTGCCAAAAATGCCGGAAGCATTTGCCAGTGAATTATAGCTGATGGTCAGGTCCATATCCGGACCAAGCCCCTTATGATAGAACACACAATCCGAGATATACAGCCCAAGATTGCTGGTGTTGACAGAATAGTGAGGAAGACCAAATTTTTTCATGTTATGTTTACCTCCAAACCGTGTTGGTTAATACGGTCAACATTGATCCCGCTGTGATTGATAATCGAGATTGGGATTGTCTGACGGGCTGCCAAACTGGGAGTCTTGAATGAAGTCGTTCGGCAGGTTTTGTCCCCAGGGTGATTGATGATACGGACCACTGCCCGCAGCTGATGCCGCCCCATATGAGCCTGCAGCCGCCGCTGCACCTGCCCCCGCACCTGCACCAGCCGCGCCGGCCCCGCCTATGACTTTGACAGCCACCACCGCAACACCACCAACCACACCGACCACACTCACCACTGCAATCACCCCCAACCCACCAATGATGGCAATTGGCCCTAAAGGCAGTCCATTGGTATCGATCTCCATCACGCCCATATCCATACTGCAAATACCCGCGTTGTAAACCGATCTGCTCCCTCCCCTTGAGACCTCCCATGCACCAGACAGCGCATCTGGCATGAACCCAATGCTGCCAGTAAAAACACCACGCATTGTATTATTGCTAACCAGCATACCCTCATATTTCATCACGAAACCATCTGGGTACCTTACATCAAAAGCAATCAGACCACGGTTAAACTGACCCTGGGTTCTGGTCGAGTGCTTAGAGCCATCTTCTTCAATCTCCGTAATCCGAATTGAAAACTCGCCGGAGCTATGATCATAGCCTGTGATGTTTAACTCCAGAGGGAATTCAACCCCCACCCCTGGTGTTTCGATACCAGCCTGGGCAGCATCTCGCGCTTGCGTTTCATCCAATGTTTCACCAAAAATGCTTTCAAGTGGTAATTGAATAATAGGTGAGCGGAGGATTTGAACGATCACATCTTCAATATATCTGGTTATTAGGTCTGCTTCACAAATGGTTAAATACCCATGCCATTCCCCGCTGATATCAGCCTGGTCGTCTAACATCATAATCCGCTGATCCTGATTATCGTGCCATCGCACTTCATGTGACAATCCCGGCTGATGGATTTCGTCCTGAAGGGACAATTTCAATTGATCAGCAGAATTGATTCTCCCCTGAGTTACAAACGGATCATTTCGAACATGACGTAAGCTGCCAGGGAAAAAAGGCAACACCGTCAAAACCATTGAAATGAAGAATACATTGGTTGTGGTGACCAGGAACATCACAAGTGTTTTCATCATAACAGCACCGTCTCTTTATTGTATGAACATGAGATTAAAATCCACAAAATCTCAATCCTTTTCTATTGCTGATGAACAGTGGTGGTGCGTATGGCTTAAAGTCAGATCTGTTGACGCACGCCACCCAGACCATTAATTAACAATATGGTTATTAAACTGTACAGGAATTTGGTTTGTTAAAACACTGGATGTCCTCTAGCTCTTGTGCAACCAAGCCTATTGACAATCCTCAAACCTCGCTGCCCACATCAACCCAAAATAAAGTGAGTTGACATTATTGGCTGAGTCCAATGCTCACAGCAAATGGACTCAGCCTATCAAATTCCTGCTCATACTTTCGGAACTAATTTGCTCTTTCAACCACTCAGCCTGTAGAAGAAACGGAAAAATTATCCTATTTACGTTTCTTGAGTATGACAAACACCACGACCACCACAACGACCACTATCAACGTCAGGCAGAACAGACCGACCAGCACAAGCGGCACCCAGTTGGGCAAGCCTAAGAATCCACCCTCCTGCTCAGGTGCAGACACATCAGGGAGGTCTGGTTCAACTGCCATAACTGGAGGTTCCGGCTCTGAAACCACGATCTCCGGTTCTTCTTCAATTACCTCCTGGGCTTCAATCCGGTAATCCGCCCAAAGTTCCTGTCTTGTGACCGGAGAATAAATTTCGCGCATCGGCAAAACCCAGGTGACGGTTTTTTCAGCAGGATCATAGGCAGCCAGAGGGTCACCTTCAATAAATTCGGCAACATGCAAAATGATCGTATAACTTGCCGATTCGATAATCTCCCTTTGTGCTCCATCAGACGAGAATGAGTCTTCATCTTGGAAGTAGCCATCATCTATTACTTCAATCACAAAAGAAAAACGATAGGTGCCATCCGGGTTGGCATTAATGCTTATACCGCCGGTATCCTCAAGTCCATCATTTAAGGTCTCCAGCATGTTGATCATATTGATCACGTCGGCTTCGGTGACATAAAATAAGGAGTCAGTCGCCGGATCGATATATTCTTCATAAGAGACGGCAGCAATATTCGGATCTTCTGACGAGTATTCTCCCTCACGGGAAAGATATTCATACAATTCATCCCAAACCTGATCCATGCTGGAAAATTCACTATACTCATCCAATGCTAAAATATCTCGGGTGATTTCCGTACTAATCACCACCCTGCCGGTGCCATCGGGAAAATGATAAAACTCAAACACCTCATGCCAACAGCCACTTAAAGCCAGTGCGAACACAATCGATAATGTGATAATGACCAAATACTTGCCCTTCATAATCCTTCTCCTTTGATGATGGTAAATTGGACACGACCATTATAACATGGTTTTAAGCCCATCATAGACGAATATTAATCAATACTTTACCTTTATGATAATATAATAAATCTCCCCAACAATCATGGTAAAATATAAATGTGTTATTAATTCAGTAACTCATAATTAAAACAGAATGAAGATCACCAACTTAAGAATAAGGAGATAATCATGAAAAAGCACCATAAATTCCCAAGCCCAATCTTTAACACGATCGCTGTCTTAGTTCTGGCAACCCTCGCCTGTGGCATCTTATCAGGGGGGGGCAATGGTGAAGATGCCAGTTTACAGCAAACATTGGATGCCCTGGCGATCACCCAAGCTGCACATGAGACGCTGGTTGCTGGTGAACCTATCCAGCCGACAGAAGCAATAATCATAGAGGAACCGGTGGTGCCAACGGAAGAAATCATCACAGAAGAACCACCCCAGCCTACGGAAGAGGTCGTTACACAAGAACCGCTCCCCACCGAGACCGAAGTGCTCGAGATACCCGATGCCCTCTTGGAGGGGATCAGCTTTTCCTTTGCCCCTCAGGTCGCCCAGCGTGCTGACGCTGAAATCGTCCCCGGTGAAAATTATGGTCCTGATGCCATGCCCGGTTCGAACTATCCCACCCATTATAAATTCACATTGCGTGGATATCCGGTTGTTGATCACTTTCACACCCCAACCATCATCGTCTACCCGGTGGAGGAATACCGTGCCATCAGCCCCCAGGCAGCGGAAATCATTGCCGAGCTGGAGCAAATTGTCAGAACTCGGTCTGCTGCTGATATGCGCGAGTTACCCTTTCTCCCCATGTGGCCGGCTAACCAGATTTTTGGTTCCAATTTCGAGTTTGTTGACTTTCAGAACGGCAGCGGCATGCGCATTCTGACGATGTTTGGCCAGGACATTTTTCCAATCAATAACTCAAGCCTGTTCTACACCTTCCAAGGGCTAACCGATGATGGGCGCTACTATGTCAGTGCTGTTCTGCCAGTAACACACCCTCAGTTACCAGGGGATAGCTCGGTTGATGATTGGCCGTCATTTGAACAATCCTGGCCAGCATACAGCAGAGAAACAGTCAGTTGGTTAGGAGACCAACCATCCACCAGTTTCAACCCCAATCTGACAGATCTGGACACCATGATCGCTACCATCCTGGTGGATCGGTAATTAGAGCACGCGGCTTTTCAGACCCGCCAGAGGATTGTGCGGGTCTTTTCCAACGATCGCGCCGGTCTCCTGACCGAGCGCACAAAACCTTGCCTTTGCCGATCATGACGATCTCATAACTGCTCAACGCCCAATTCGAGAACTGATAGTTTTGCAGTCTCAATCATTAGGACTCAAATTTACACTAAAAATCTAAAAGACTGATAACCTCTCAATAAGAATTAATGTTACTATCCAGGAAAGCGTGTTTGTGAAGAGGCCAAACCCATTATAGGCTGAGCAGTCACGAATTGCATAAAAGAGATGCTGATTTTATGATTGAAGCCAATGATCCAAATGCTGTTTTATCCCCATCAACCTATCATTGGAGATACTACCCAGACGAGCATTGATTATTGAAGATGACACTGTGGCTAATCGCGCCAATCGGATTACAGAACTTATTTTTAATCCTGAACTATTAAAATCTGCATCAGACGAATCAATGATCTCATCAAAACCAGGGATGGCCTGGTAAGTGCGTGATGATATAAGCGCAATAAGAACATCACCATAACGGCCGGGAGCCAATGCAGGTCGAAGTTTGCTATTTATTAAGGCAGTAAGGGGGAAACGAATTAGGAAAATATCACCGAACTTCAAGGACGGTATATTTCTTTTGCGTCATTAATCGAATACTCAACCTCATCATCATCCTGAAAGAATTGATCCAGGACAAATTCCTGCCAATCTTCAATACG
>PWRF01000047.1 GCA_003556325.1 Bacteroidales bacterium
AAACAAGAATACACTCCATGTCGAACCCCGTGAGGCGTCCCAGGCTTTTTGAGGCATTGATCCCGGTTATATTTCTTACCGTTCTGATATCTGTCAACGTCTTTATTTTTGGTGATGATGCGTTGGCAGGCTCAAACCAGATGGTTTTGATCCTCTCGGCTGCTGTTGCAGCGCTGGTGGCTATCCGGATGGGGCACCGCTGGGAAACGCTTCACAAAGGCATAGTAAAGGCTATTGGTTCAGCCATGTCGGCGATACTGATCCTGTTTCTTATTGGATCGCTTGCGGGGACATGGTTGCTCAGCGGGATTGTACCTTCGATGATCTATTACGGGCTTCAGGTCCTGAATCCTACCATTTTCCTGGTGGCTGCCTGCATTGTGAGTGCTATTGTATCACTTGCCACCGGGAGTTCCTGGAGCACAGTGGCCACCCTTGGTGTCGCCCTGCTTGGCATTGGGCGCACATTGGGGATCCCGGAGGGCGTCATTGGAGGTGCCATCATATCGGGGGCCTATTTTGGGGATAAGATGTCGCCATTATCCGACACTACCAACCTGGCTCCTGCCATGGCGGGCACAGACCTTTTCACGCACATCCGGTATATGGCCTGGACCACGGTTCCTTCCATTTCCATTGCCCTGATCATCTTTATGTTCATTGGATTGTTTCGATCACAGGACGGAGCCATCAATGATATAGAGCCTGTTTTGTCGGCCATTGACGGGGCCTTCACCGTAACCCCCGTTTTGTTTCTTGTCCCGGCCCTGGTCATAGGGTTGATCGTTCGCAAGGTTCCGGCCCTGCCTGCACTCCTGGCCGGCACACTTGCAGGGGGCTTGTTTGCCCTGCTCTTTCAGCCACATATAATATATGAGGTGAGCGGGGTGGACGAAAACTTCGTGCGGGCAGCCTATGTGGCGGTGATGAAAGCCATGTACACAGATATTTCGGTAGTTACGGACCATGCTATGGTAAACAGCCTTCTTACCACAGGTGGCATGAGCGGCATGCTCAACACCGTTTGGCTCATCATCTGCGCTATGATCTTCGGCGGGATCATGGAGTCGAGCGGGCTTTTGCAGCGCATCACACAGTCTGTCATCAAGCTGGCACACAACACCGGGTCTCTCGTGGCTTCCACTGCAGGCACCTGTATGTTTTTCAACGTGACCGCCAGCGACCAGTACCTGGCCATAGTAGTGCCCGGCCGGATGTTTGCCGACACCTATAAGAAACGGGGACTGACCCCGCAAAACCTCAGCCGCACGCTTGAAGACAGCGGCACGGTTACTTCTGTTCTCGTACCATGGAACACATGCGGGGCAACGCAATCGGCGGTGCTGGGCGTACCCACGGTGGCATTCCTGCCTTATGCATTCTTCAATATCATAAGTCCGTTTATGACCGTTATTTTTGCTTATCTGAACATTAAGATTTCACGTCTGACAAGAAAAGAACAAGCAATATCCGGATCACAGGAAGAAACAACATCATGAAGAAGGTACATCTTTCTGTTACCAACGATCTGTTCACCGATCAGCGCGTACTGAAAATGGCACGTACGCTGCATGATATGGGCTATGAGGTGCATTTATGCGGTGTCAGGCGTAAAGACAGCCGGCCCTTCAACCCGGAATACGCAACAGTAAAGCGTATCCCCCTTCTTTTCCATAAAAAATTTCTTTTCTATGCGGAATATAACCTTAAGCTCTTCTTCCACCTGTTATTCAGGCGGTATGATGTATTGGTAAGCAATGACCTGGACACGCTGCTGCCGAATTACCTGGTTAAATGGCTGAAAAGGAAACCGCTTGTTTACGACACGCACGAATATTTCACCGGCACGCCTGAGGTGGTATCGCGTCCTTTCGTGCATAAGGTATGGAAAAGTCTCGAGCGCTGGTTGTTTCCCCGGCTGCAGGACATTATCACGGTAAACGCATCCATTGCAGGCTTGTACGAAAAAGAGTACGGCAAGAAGCTTCATGTGGTAAGGAACGTGCCTGTATACCGCAAGCCTGTTGCCGCTTTGCCCGCTGAGGAATTAGGCCTGCCGGCCGATAAAGACATCGTGCTTTTGCAGGGCACGGGGATCAACATTGACCGCGGTGCCGAAGAGCTCGTGGAAGCAATGAAGCCGGTTTACGGGCTTGATAATATCCTGCTTCTTATCATTGGCTCCGGCGATGTCATACCCGGCCTGAAAGAGATGACGCGCCGGCATGGCCTGGGCGGAAGAGTAATGTTCACCGGTAAGATGGCTCCTGACAGGCTACGCGATTATACCATGCACGCAAAGGTGGGTGTATCGCTCGACAAGGACACAAACATCAACTACCGGTACAGTCTTCCCAACAAGATCTTTGACTATATGATGGCCGGAGTGCCACAGCTGGTCTCACGCCTGCCCGAGCTGGAAAAGATCATCAAAAAATACGATACGGGGCTTGTTGCAGACAGTCACGACCCCGGCCATATTGCCTCATGCATAAAAACGATGGTCTCAGACGCCGGCCAATGGAAACAATGGCAGCACAACTCCCTGGTGGCTGCCAGGGAATTGTGCTGGGAAAACGAAGAAAAAACGGTGAGAGGTATCTACAGGCAGTTCCTCTAGCCTGCCAGGCTATGCGTCAACAGAATAGGGCTCTTCAGAGAGCCTGCCACCCTCGCATTTGAATATCCTGGCCGGGAATTTGCTAAAAAGCGTGTAATCATGAGTAGCCATCAGCACTGCACGCCCTGTTGTGCTGATGTCGAACATCAGTTCCATAATGCCCTCACTTGTCTCCGGGTCAAGGTTGCCTGTAGGTTCGTCCGCAAGGATCACGTCGGGGTCGTTGATAAGCGCCCTGGCAATTACCACGCGTTGCTGTTCACCCCCTGAAAGCTCATGAGGCATCTTAAACGCTTTGGTTCCCAGGCCTACTTTTTCCAATACATCCGTCATCCTCTCCTCCATGGCAATTTTGTCGCGCCAGCCGGTGGCACGCATCACAAAAAAGAGGTTTTCCCTTACGGAGCGGTCGCTAAGAAGCTGAAAATCCTGAAATACAATACCTATTTTGCGCCTCAGGAAAGGAATTTCCTTATCCTTTATGCCAAGAAGTTCGGTGCCGGCCACTCTGCCATACCCGTCTACCATAGGCAGATCCGCATACAGGATTTTCAACACGCTGCTTTTGCCCGAGCCGGTTCGTCCGATCAGGTAGCAAAACTGCCCCCTGTCTATTGAAAAAGACACCTCGGAAAGGACGAGGATCTCCTTCTGGAAAACCGATGCATCGTTTAGTTCTATGATAGTGTCGAACGCCATGAGTAGGTTTGATGTTTGAATAAACGTGTTATCACCAGCGCACAGGGCTCTTCCTGCCTGCTGCTTACTTCTCACTGACTTCTTCCTGCCTGCTGCCTGCTTCTTACTTCTTACTGCCTACTTCTTACTGCCTACTTCTTACTTCTTACTTCAACCCACTCCGGCGCAAAAACGGTTCAATCTCCGGCTCACGGCCACGGAATTGCACGTAGGCATCCATTCCATCCCAAAGCGCGTTTTCAGCAAGGATATACTTACGGAAGCGCTCTGCCAGTTCCTGGTTAAAGAGGTCGCCCGACTCCAGGAAGGCCTGGTAGGCATCTGCATCAAGCACTCCGGCCCAGCGGTATACATAGTAGCCTGCTGCGTAGCCGGTGCCAAAGATGTGTCCGAAATAGGTCGTGCGGTACCGGGGTTTGATCTCAGTGATCAGGCCCATGTTGTTCAGCGACTCTTCTTCGAAGGCGCGAACATCGATCTCATCTCCATGTTCTGCCGTATGCCAGTCCATGTCAAGGATAGCGGCAGCGATGTATTCTGTGTTGATAAAGCCCTGGTTGAAAAATTCGGCATTGCGCATGCGTTGCTGAAGCTCTTCGGGCATCGGCTCCCCTGTTTCGTAGTGAAGTGCATATTCTTTCATGAAATCCGGGTGGCCGGCAAAGTTTTCCAGCATCTGCGAAGGAAGCTCGACAAAGTCGCGCGGCACGCTGCGGCTCGTTCTTCTGTACCTGCCATCAGCAAAGAAATTATGCAAGGCATGACCAAACTCATGGAAATAGGTGGTGGTCTCGTCCCATGTGAGCAGGGCGGGTTTGCCTCCTGAGGGGCGGGAGAAGTTCATCACGATGGTCACTATGGGATGGATCTTTTCCCCGTTCTCATAGGCGCCGGAGCGATAGGTTCCGCACCATGCCCCGCCTCTTTTCCCCGGCCGCGGATGCGGGTCGATAAAAAGGATCCCAAGGTGGCTGCCGTCTCTGTCAAAAACTTCAAATGCTTCCACTTCCTCATGATAGACGGGTACCTCGGGGCGCTCTTCGAAGGTAAGTCCGAAAAGCTTGTTGGCCAGCAAAAAGTTGCCTTCGCGAACATTTTCTATGGGGAAATAGGGCTGCAGCTCGGAATCCTGGAGGTCAAACTGTTCCTCACGAAGAATTTCCGCATAGTACCACCAGTCCCAGGGCTTTAGGTTATAGTCGCCGCCTTTACGAACGATGATATCCTGCATCTGCTCACGTTCTTCTTTTGCCAGGGCCAGGGAGGGTTCCCATATTTCATAGAGGAAATCGTATACATTCTCAGGCTTTTCAGCCATCTGTATGGCCTGGAAGTATTCGGCATAGTTATCATAGCCCAGCATGCGCGACATCTTTTGCCGCAGCTGCATAAGCTCTGCAAAAAGATCTTTGTTGTCGTGCTCATTATCGTTATCGCCGCGCATAAAATATGCGGTAAAGACTTTTTCGCGAAGATCTCTTCTCTCGGAATAACGCAGGAAGGGTATCCAGCTCGGGTTATGCAGTGTAACGATGCCCAGTGCATCTGCACCGGCATTCTCTGCTGCCTCGGCGGCTGCGGAGCGAACGCTTTGCGGCAGGCCGGCCAGATCCTCTTCCGTCTCAAGCTTCAGCTGAAAGGCATTGGTCTCAGCCAGCTGGTTTTCTCCCAGCTGCAGGGATACCATGGACATCCTCTCGCTGAGCTCTGCCAGTTTTTCGCGTTGCTCTTCCGGCAAAGCAGCACCACTGCGCTCAAAGTCTCGGTAGTAGATCTCCACCAGCCGCATCTGCTCCCGGTCGAGATCCAGCTCGTCACGACGTTCATAAACGGATTGTATGCGGGCAAACAGATCTTCATTCATGCGGATGGAGTTGTTATGGGCAGATAACATGGGAGTCGCCTCACGTGCGATCGCCTGCAGCCGATCGTTGGTTTCGGCACTGCGCAATCCGCCAAAGACCGGGGTTACCCGTCTCAGCAATCCACCTGCCTGGTCATAGGCAACAATGGTGTTTTCAAAAGTAGGTTCTTCGGGGTTGTTGATGAGGGCATCAATTTCTTCCTTATGCTGCCGGATTCCTTCCTTTATGGCCGGAAGAAAATGCTCATCATCGATACGGTCGAACGGTGGAACATCGAAGGGCGTATTATACTCCTCTAAAAACGGATTTCCAGCCAGGTCGCCCTCACCGGCTCTCTGCCCGCATCCGCTCATAAATATCATAACAGGGATCATAACTAAAAACAAGCTTTTCATAGTTAACAGGGTTAATGTTTGTACTTATTGATTAAGATGTTTCTGATGCAGTACCTGCACTACCTGCCAGGGATGTATATGGCATGGCTTGAAGGATCTGCATCTGACGGCAAAGATAACAGGTTTTATACTTCTGGCATCCGTTTTAGTTTCCGTTTCTTTCGGGACGTTTGTAGCGCACGGGGGGCTCAGGCTCCGGCTTCAGTTCAACGGCTTCCGTTTCAAGCAGCTTGAGTGCTTCCTCCACTGCCCTTTCCAGCTGGGGATCATGGCCCCGGATAACCATTTGGGGAATTTGCTCCACCTTTATGTCCGGTGCGACTCCCTCGGCCTCCACGGCCCATTCTCCATCGGTGTCAAAAAAACCACCCCTGGGTGCCATCATCATTCCTCCATCAATAAAGGCAGGTGTATCCCAAATGCCGACAAGGCCTCCCCACGTGGTGGTTCCGATCAGGGGCCCAAGTTCTTTTTTCCGGAACATATAGGGCAGCAGATCTCCTCCTGACCCTGCCCTTTCGTTGATGATCATAACCTTGGGTCCCCATATCCCTGCCATGGGAGTGGTGAAGGGCCTCCGGTCGGCGGCTCGTGAATTAAAATAGCCAAAAAGTTCCCTCGACATGATATCCACCATGTAGTCGGCAGCAGAGCCGCCGCCGTTGTTGCGCTCATCGATCACTGCACCACGCCTGTCCTGCTGGGCAAAATAGTACCTGTTAAAGAACTGATAGCCCCATCCGCTGGTGTTGGGAACATATACATAGGCCAGCTGTCCGTCTGAAAGCTCATCCACGAGCCTGCGGTTCCCCTCTACCCAGTCCATCATACGCAACTGATATTCACTCGCAACAGGGATAACGGTGACCAGCCTGCTGTCTTCCATACCGGGCGTTTCGCTGACACGGAGTTTTGTTTGCCTGTTGGTGGTTCCTTCAAAGTAGCTGTATATGTTACGGGAGGGGTCAACTGCATTTCCGTTCACTTCAAGCAGGTAATCACCTTCCCGCACATCAATGCCGGGTATGGCCAGCGGTGCCCGCAGTGTGGGGTTCCAGTCTTCTCCTGTGTATATTTTCTGAATACGGACATTTCCGTCTGCAATTTCGTAATCGGCTCCGAGCAGACCTACAGGTACCCTGTCGACACCGGGCATATCTCCCCCGCTGATATAGGAGTGGCCGACAGACACCTCGCCCCCCATGATGCCGATCACATAATTAAGGTCCGCGCGATGCCTGACGTGGTCGACCCAGGGGCGGTACCATTCATAAATATCTTTCCAGGGTGCACCATGTACGTTGTCAACATAAAGGAAGTCCCTTTGCAGCCGCCAGCCTTCTCTGAACATCTGCTGCCATTCGGCCTTCGGCTCTATTCGCATACGCATCTGGGCGATTGCCTCGAGTCTGCCGTCGCCGGCATTGGCACTGCCTCCCGCGGCGTCCACTATACCCCAGACATTGCCGCTGCGGTAAAGCAATGCAGACCTGTCGTGCGAAACACTGACATAGTTTATTCTTTCCATGAAGGACATGGCTTCTGCCGCGTCAAAGTCAAAACGGTGCAGCGTAAGCCCCGGCTGATTGGGCACATTTTCGGTAAAGAACACATACCCTTCCGGCCCGGGGTACAAAGCGGTATAGTTCCGGGCAGGAAGCGGTGCAGCCACCTTCCTGTTCATCAGGTTTTCTGTATCGATCCGGATATGATCGTTTTCGTTTTCTTCCTCCTCTTCGGAAGGTGCTTCTTCAGCCGCCTCCTCGTCGCTTTTGGGCAGGAAGGGTGAAACACCGTCTTCGGAGAGTACCATCACATAAAGCGACCGGGTAACCGGGCTGTCATAGGCGCTCATATCGAGCCACCCGGTATTTGGGCCATAGTCGGTACTTGCAAGGAAGTACAGGTAGTCTCCCGACGAGCACCACACGGGAGTGATCGCATCGGCCATGCCGTCGGTGGCTTGTATGCGCTCTCCTGTCTCCACATTATACAAGACGATTGCCTTGAACATGCTCTCCAGGGTGTATGCATAGGCTATCCAGCGGCTGTCGGGCGACCAGACCGGATTCATGGTGCGTTCAGGGCGCACATAGGCATCCGTATCCACATGTGTAACGTCCCCTGTGTTCACATCTACGAAATAGAGATTCAGGTGGGTGTCGGTATAGGCAATATAGCTACCATCCGGTGACCATGCCGGCCGGTAGAAAAAAGAGGGATCCGGCAGGGTGATGCTTACAGGGTCCTCCATTCCTCCCTGATCACGTATGGTAAGCTTGTATTCTCCGCTTTCGTCGGAAAACCATGCAATTTGCGACCCGTCGGGCGACCAGGCCGGAAAACGTGCAGCCACACCGGGGCTGTCTGAAATGTTTCTCGGGTTGCCATGTTCGCGTGGCACGGTAAAAATATCACCGCGATATTCAAAAAGAGCCCTTCGGCCGGAAGGGGAAAGACTGGCATTTTGCAGGCGCGCGGGCACAATGTCATGCCATCTGTTGCGCGACCAGTGAAAGTCGCCCCTCACATCTATAGCCAGCTGCTCCGTTTCAGAAGTTTCCGGATCCAGTATATGCAGGAAGCCCCCCATCTCATAGATGATCACTTCCCCATCAGTATCGATATTCTTCACGTCGAAGTCGGCATGATACGTTTCCTGCTTCAGTGTTTCTGTGGTAATATCAAAAGACCAGATATTTGCTGCATAATCCTTTTCCGAGATGAAAAAAACCCTGTCGCCAACCCACAGGGGATCCATATGTCTTTCTCCGTCCTCCTGGGGGGTCGTCACCAGGCTGAAATCGTCCATATCTACGATCCAGACAGGCTTTGCCTGTCCTGCCCGGTAGTTTCGCCACTCGGGATCAGAAAAGCCAACTTCCTGGTAAGCAATAAATTTACCGTCTCCGGAAAGGCTGCCATTTACCGCACGGGGTATAGGAAGCTGTTCGGGTGTGCCTCCATCCCGGTGGACCTTAAAAAACTGCGATTCACGGGTTTGCACTCCGTGGCGGCCTGAGGTGAACAGCACATGTTCGCCATCCGGTGTCCAGCCCTGGACCTGATCCGCGGCGGGATGCCAGGTGAGCCTCCTCGGCTGCCCGCCTTCAACAGGCATCACATAGATGTCGTGGTTGCCGCCATCGTATTGCGCCGTGAAAGCCAGCATACTGCCGTCAGGAGATATATGGGGCCGGCTTTCTGCCCCTTCGTCGCTTGTAAGTCGCCGTGCCTCACGTGAATCGCGTTCGACAATCCACAGGTCGTTGGCATAAACAAAGACAATGTGACGGTTGCTGATTGACGGTTCCCTCAGCAACATGGTTCCTTCAGAAGCATACAGTCCCATAGCCAGGAACCAGGTGGCCAGGGTGAAAAAGAAAAATTTACGCATGGTATAAATATTTTTATGTTGAGAGCGGGGCTAAATTACATGAAAAAACGGCTGCCGGCCAAAGAAATTTTGTAGTTTTGGACAGCAAACCCTTAAACAATAACCCTTTATTACTGAATAATATGAGATCTGTTTTGTTTTTTTGCGTTTTCGTTCTGATTTCTTTGCAGCTCGTCGGCCATGAGCACGATTATGGCCGCAACGACCGCGATGTGCTTATCAAGGCTTTGCATGCCGTTTCTGAGGATGACATTTCCGGTTGGATGCATACCATGATCTCGCCTGAGATGCGTGGACGCCTGGCCGGCGATGTGGGTTACGATAAGGCTGCCGATTGGGCCGCAGGCAAACTGGAGAAATGGGGTCTCGAGCCTTTCTTCCCTGAAAAGGGATACTTCCAGGAGTTTGACCAGCCCTATACGCTCATCAAAGACAAAGGAAAGCTGGCTTTGCATGTCCCAGTGGGCGATGACGAAACTGTGACCAAGACCTACAGCTACGGCGACGACTACTGGCCCTGGGGCATCTCCGGCAGCGGGGAGGTGACAGCAGAGGTGGTCTATGCCGGATATGGCATCTCTGCCCCGGAGCTTGGCTACGATGATTATGCAGATATCGATGTGGAAGGCAGGATTGTGATCACCGAACTGGGTATCCCCTACGATGGCGACCACCCGGACAGCCTGGCCATGTGGCAGCCCTATGTGGACCATTCAAACAAGGTGGAGTTTGCCCTGGAAAATGGTGCCGTAGGACTGATCTTTGCCTACCACGTGGCCAGTCCGAGGCCCACGGCCGACCCCGACTTCATCTTTCTTGCCGTCACCGATGAGGTGGTTGAGGATTTCCTCGCCGGCACTGGCAAAGACCTTGCCGAAGTCAGGGAAGGCATACGCAGCACCCTGACGCCAAACTCTTTTCCTACAGGAAAAAAGGCCACCATGGCGCTGACTTCCGAATATTACCCCGACGGCAGAACACATAATGTGGTCGCCATGATTGAAGGCAGTGACCCGGAGCTGAAAGACGAATTCCTGATCGTGGGCGCGCACCTGGACCACCTGGGGATGATGCCCGTATTGTTTCCCGGCGCCCTTGACAACGCTTCGGGTGTTGCCCTGGCCCTCGGCGTGGCCAAAGCCCTTTCCACAGCAGAGGCAGAGCTGAAAAGAACCGTGATCATCCTGCTTTTTGGCGCCGAGGAGGTAGGCCTTGTTGGAGCGCGTGAGTTTGTCGATCGCTTTCCCTATCCCCATGAGAGTATCAGAATGATGGTAAACCTCGACATGGTGGGGCGCGGCGACAGCTTTTTTGCATGGACTGCCGAGCCATGGGACAGCCTGCTTGAGGTCATGGAGCGCAACAACGAACGGTGGGTGCACCGGCAATTTATGACGCGCAGCAGCCCCTGGCAGATGCCATTGCGCCCCCGCACCGATGGCATGGTGTTCTACATGGAGAAAATTCCGGCCGTGACATTCGGCACCCGGGGAGCAGACACCCCTCCCCTTTACCATGTGCCCGGGGACGACATGCGCCAGATCGACATTGAGATCATGCGCGACGTGATCAAAGTGCTCACCATGAGCCTTATCGATTTGGGGAACATGGATGCTATTGAGCTGGGCACACCGTAAGAGAGTACCAGGCATCGGGGAGATTGGAGGAGAAAGTAAGAAGTAAATCGTCTCATGAAAGAATTTGACCCAAATTACCGGGCGCCAGAGGGGAATCCTGACGAACAGGGCATGAACCGCCGTTGTTTTCTTAAGACCGGCGCCCTGTTTGCTGGTGGGATGGCCGCCTTTGGATCCCTGCTTGGCTGTGGCGACGACCGGAAGCGCATCCGTTTACCCGGCCGCCTGGAGCCGGACGGCACGGTGATCGTGCGCGGCGGCTGTCCGGCGCATAACTGCGGAGGACGGTGTGTACTTAAGTTTTTCATCAAAGAAGGTGAGATCGTTCGCATCGAGACCGACGACAGGCCGGGAGACGACATCAGTGACCCGCAGCTGAGGGCATGTATAAGAGGAAGGGCATACCGCCGCAGGCAATACCACCCGGAACGTTTGCAATATCCGATGAGGCGGACAGGAAAACGCGGAGAAGGCAAATTTGAACGCATCTCCTGGGATGAAGCCCTCGACATGATGGCTTCCGAATTGCAGCGTGTCAAAAAGAAATATGGAAACGCGTCTATCCTTGTGCCTTATGGAACCGGAAGCTATACCCAGACCAACGGACGGCAAACCGCAGCCCGCCTGATGAACCTGTTTGGCGGGTCCCTTGGCTTCTATAACAGCTACAGCTGGGCATGCATCAGCCGTGCCACACCCTACGTCTACGGTACCGGCATAACCGGTAACCAGCGGCAAGACTGGGTCCACTCCAGGTACATCATCATGTGGGGCTGGAATCCTGCAGAGATGCGCGACGGAACCAATACGGAGTACTTCCTTAAGAAAGCCAGGGAGAATGGAGCCCGCATAATATGCATTGACCCCAGGATGAGCATGAGTGCGACGGCCCTTGCCGACGAATGGATCCCGATACGGCCGGGGACAGATGCCGCGCTGATGAGTGCCATGGCTTATGTGATCATCTCAGAAGACCTGCATGACAAAGAGTTTATCCGGCGATGCTGCGTGGGCTTTGACAAAAGCCAGATGCCCGAAGGACTGGAAGGCGAGGAAAGCTACAGCGACTATATCTTTGGCAAACGCGACGGACAACCTAAGACCCCTGAGTGGGCTGAAGCCATCACAGGGATACCCCGCCAGACCATCCTGAGAATTGCACGCGAATACGGCTCCATCAAGCCTGCCATGCTTTACCAGGGCTACGGGATGCAGCGCCGGGCCTATGGCGAACAACCCGTGCTGGGAGGTTGCGTATTATCCGCCATAACAGGCAATGTAGGCATACCCGGGGGCTGGGCAAGCGGCATAGCACTACAGGCTGAGGACGGAGGCCCGTTCTGGAACATTTTTCCGACAGGACGCAATCCCGTAAGTGCCACCATACCCGTCTTTTTGTGGACAGAGGCCATCATCCGCGGCAAGGAAATGGGCCCGGAAGACGGTCTTATCGGCGCGGAAAAGCTGGACAGCAACATTAAACTCATCTGGTGCGTAGCATCCAATATCCTTATAAACCAGCATGCCGACACCAACAGGAGCGCAAAGATCCTGAAAGATGAAAACCTGGTTGAATTTATTGCCGTGCAGGATCAGTTTATGACCCCCTCGGCAAAATTTGCAGACCTCCTGCTCCCGGTTTGCACACAACTGGAGATGTGGGGCCTTCAGGATGGCTGGAAATACGGGGATGAGGTGATCCTGATGCCCCATCTTCTCGAAAAGCCCGCAGAAACAAAAAGCGATTACGAGATAGCAAGCGAGCTCGCCGAGCGCCTTGGACTTAAAAACGAGTACACCCTGGGGCGTGACGAACGTGACTGGATCGAGTGGGCTGTTAAGTACTATAAAAACACACGGTTCCCTGATATCCCTGACCTGGAAAGGCTGCACGAGATGAACCGGGGCGTATATACCAGGCCCATACACGAACCGAAGGTGGCTTTCGCCGATTTCCGGCGAGATCCCGGCAAGTACCCCCTCAACACTCCCTCCGGGAAGATTGAGATCTTTTCCAGGCAGCTCTACGATATGGGCAAACCCGAGACCATACCCGCCGTTCCCAAATATATCCAGGAGTGGGAAAGCCCTTTTGGGGAGGAGAGCAAAAAGTTCCCGCTCCAGGCTATAGGCCACCATTATATGTCGCGTGTGCATTCCACCCACGACGGCATCGACTGGCTGGAAGAAGCCTTCCCGCAAAGGGTATTTATGAACCCGATCGACGCCACCCCACGGAATATCCGCGACGGCGACTACGTTACGGTATTCAATGAAAGGGGTAAAATACAGATACGATGCCGCATCACAAACAAGATCATGCCGGGAGTGGTCAACATCCCCCAGGGAGCATGGTGGAAGCCGGATAAAGACGGAACAGACCACCGGGGAAATGTGAATGTCCTGACAAGCCACCGCTGGACACCCCTGGCTTTTGGGAATGCGCAGCATACGATTATGGTGGAAGTACGGAAAGTGATGTGATGTATGGGCCGGACTTTGACTTTTAGACATTTATTCAAACATGACACAACTTGCATTTTATTTTGATGCCTCAGCGTGTTCGGGTTGCAAGACCTGCCAGGTCGCATGCAAAGACAAGCACGATTCGCCGATGGGCATTCGCTGGCGCAGAGTCTACGAGGTAAGTGGAGGAGACTGGATACGTAACGGGCCGGCCTGGATACCCAACATCTTTTCGTACCACGTCAGCATGGCCTGCAATCACTGCGAAGACCCTATCTGCAAAACATCCTGTCCGAACAAAGCCATCGTAAAAGATGAACAAGGTGTTGTCCTCATCGATTACGACCGGTGTATGGGATGCAAGTATTGCGAGTGGACCTGCCCCTATGGTGCGCTGCAATTTGACCCGGCAAAAAGAGTGATGACGAAATGTACCTTCTGCGCCGACTACCTCGAAGAAGGCAAGGACCCATCCTGCGTCTCAGCCTGCCCGATGCGTGTCCTCGACTATGGAACCCTCGAAGATCTTGAAAAAAAACACGGCCGCCACAGGGAATACTTTCCCCTCCCGGCAGACAAGTACACCCGTCCCGCCGTCGTGATAAAACCACATAAACACAGTCGTAACTACGACACGAAAGAACTAAAAATCATTAACAAAGAGGAGGTGACAGGATGAGCAGCAACGAATGGCCCCTTGTATTTTTTACCATGCTGTCGCAGATGAGCGCAGGGATTCTTCTTTCCATGCTCATACTGTGGCTTTCTGTGAAAAATATCGAATACGAACAGGTCGAAACCCTGAAGAAGACTTTGATACTCATTGCAATTGCGGGGATGGTGACAGCTTTGGTCCTATCGTTTTTTCATCTTTCATTGCCCCAGCATGCCATATACGCATTGAGCAACATCAGGACGTCCTGGCTAAGCCGCGAGATCATCCTGGCATCGATATTTTTGCTTACACTCATTCTGTGTTACACATCGCTGCAGTTCAACATGCCGCACCGGGCACTCTTCAACCAGCTTTTTCTTGCCTCGCTTATTGTCGGGATTATTTTCACTTGGGCAATCACAAGGGTATACATGATCCCAACGGTGCCCCTGTGGGACACGCCTTCCACACCGGTGTCGTTTTTCAATACAGCCCTGATGCTTGGAGCCGGTGCAACCCTCGTAGCGACAGGCATACTGTCTTCCGGGAAAGCAGCGCTGACGCCGGTCGCACAGCTTCAGTCGGTTCTTTATTTTATGATCACTGCAGCAGTCTTCATAAGCTTGTTGAACATGTTTTTGCTGCAGCCCGATATCGGTGCTGTATCAGGAAGCCTACATACGCCAGCTGTTTCAGACAGCTGGCAAACCGTAAGGATCGTTTTTCTGCTGGCAGGCTATACAGCTCTCACATACTGGATAGCATACCAGGCGCCGCACCCGGGTGGATCCGGTTCGATGCTGATATATATTGCCGTCTTCTGCCTTTTTTTGTCAGAAATGGCGGGCAGGCACCTGTTTTACGCATCTTATTTCAGGGTTGGAGTATAGATGACGACCTGACAAAATCCGGCACAGGATATACCTGATACCAGAAGCATCCCTCCATACGACCTAAAGGATGACAACCACAGGGCCCCGAAGTCCTGGTACCTTACAGACCATTTTATGCAATACCGCACGACAGACATCTGGATCAAGGCAGCAGTGATAGGCAGCCTCTGGGGTGCATCGGAGATCGTGCTGGGGAGTTTCCTGCACAACCTCCGCATGCCTTTCAGCGGCAACATGCTGACAGCCATTGGCATCATCCTGATGGTTGCGGGGCACCGGTTGTGGCCGGAGCGCGGGTTGCTGATCCGCGCCGGACTGATTTGTGCGGCATTAAAGACCTTGTCGCCCAGCCCGGTCATCCTGGGCCCCATGCTGTCGATCTTTATGCAGGCCGTGCTGATGGAAACGGCTCTGATGGCCACACGCCGCAACCAGGTGGGCTATGTGATCGGGGGCGGCCTTGCTGTGAGCTGGAACCTGTTCTACCGGATCCTGTCCACCCTCATTTTATATGGCAGCTCACTGATCACCCTATACCAACATCTCATTGATTATTTTGTCAGCCAGACCGCCTGGCAGACGGAAAGCTACTGGGGTCCGATCCTGATCCTTTGGGCCCTGTTTTTTGCCTGGGGCGCGGCTGCCGGTATCCTGGGGATCATCATTTCGCGTGCGGCCAGGCAGCAAAAGCACACCTGGCGGCTGGATCCTGGAGCCCACAATGGGAAAGACACACCCCAAATGCCACAAAATGCTTCAATAGAGAGGCCTTTGCATCACCTTTTCCTGCGCCTGGGAGGCATCCTTCTGTTGCTGGCAGGTGGCTTGTACAGCATCAACGTGCTTCCCGCAGGACAGAGCGGGGCCGTGCTGGCCCTATTCCTGGTGGTCTGGTGGCTCTACAACAAGCAAACCATGCTGCGCCTGGCCAGGAAGCGTGGCTTCTGGCTTGCCCTGGCCATCATGATCGGCCTTTCCGGGCTGCTATTGGAAAATACACAGGGCTTTAGCACATCCGGCATGTGGGTCGGCGTACAGATGGGCATGCGCGCCATATATGTCATTGGCGGGTTCAGCATCATCAGCCAGGAGCTGCAACGACCTGAAATGCGGGTGATCTTTGGCAGCCGCCGGATGCAGCCTTTCCTGGCTGCCGTGCGCGTCGCTTTCCAGACTACCCCCCTGATCATCAACGCCCTTCCAGGAAAAGAGGCCTGGCGGCGCCCGGGACGCGTGCTGACACAGATGGTGGCCGGCATGGAATACGCCCTGGAGTACATGCGCGATCAGTTTACCAATCCCGCACCCACCGTCATCATCACCGGCGAAAAAGGCTCCGGAAAAACCACCTTGCTCAGCCAGGCAGCACAAATCCTTGCCTCGTGTGGGGTAAAGGTGGCCGGGATCCTGCAACCTGCACTGTTTGAAAACCAGGTCCGGAGCGGCTATGCGGTCAGGGACCTGCAAACCGGCAAACAAACCTTGCTTTGCCAGCGCGACGAAAGCCTGGCGTCCGACGCACCAGGAAAATTTCGCTTCCTTGATGAGGGAATCGCCCTGGGCGAAGCAGCAGTTCAGCCAGAAAGACTGCAAGAGGCAGAGGTCCTCCTGGTAGACGAGATCGGCCCCTTTGAGCTGCAGGGACAAGGATGGGACAAGGCCTTGCAAAACCTCCTCCCGGTACTCAATAAACCGGCGGTGCTGGTAGTCCGGCCGTCCTGCATTGATGCCGTCATCAACAGGTACAAACGAAGCCTGACAACCACCTACATCGCACAGGATAGCAACCCGGAAGACCTCGCAAGAGATATCCTGGCCTTGCGTTAGCAAAGACCACCTCATCAAAAGGAAATCTATTCCGCTTACTCCTTAATGCCCACCAAAAGACAAATTCCACAAACAAATACAAAAAAATTATCCTTATCTTTGGTATATAGCCAAACAAGATGAGCGAGCTGAATCTTCAATCGGTGCTGTTAAAATACTGGGGGTTTTCTTCTTTCCGGCCCATGCAGGAAGATATCATTCGTTCTGCCATAGGGGGAAATGACACGCTTGCGCTGCTGCCTACGGGAGGCGGGAAATCGCTGTGCTACCAGGTTCCCGGCATGGCCATGGCCGGATTATGCATTGTGGTAAGCCCCCTGATCGCATTAATGAAAGACCAGGTAGAGGCATTGAAAGACAAGGGGATCAAGGCAGTTGGCATTTATCACGGACTCAGCAAGGCAGAAATAGACAACGCCGTGGACAATTGTGTTTATGGAGATGTCAAATTCTTGTATATGAGTCCGGAAAGGCTTACCACCGATCTGATCCGCAGCCGCATTACGAAAATGAATGTCAACCTGCTGGCTATCGACGAGGCGCATTGCATTTCGCAGTGGGGATACGACTTCAGGCCTCCTTACCTGCGGATTGCGGAGATCCGAGAACTCATACCACATACCCCGGTGCTCGCACTTACTGCTACAGCCACCCCCCAGGTGGTGGCAGACATTCAGGAGAAGCTTCAGTTCAGCGATCAGCGTGTTTTTCAAAAAAGCTTTGAAAGAAAGAATCTGGCCTATGTGGTTATCAGGGAAGAGGATAAGTTAAACAGATTACTCAAGGTCTGCCAGAACGTTAAAGGGACGGGTGTTGTTTATGTAAGGAACCGGAAGAGAACCCGGGAAATATCAGACTGGCTGATGCAAAAAGGCGTTAGCGCGGACTTCTATCATGCCGGCCTGGACAGCAGGGAGCGCGATGCCCGGCAGGATGCCTGGATGAAAGAAAAAACACGTATTATCGTTTCCACCAATGCCTTTGGGATGGGGATAGACAAACCCAATGTTCGCTTCGTGGTCCACATGGACCTGCCCGACAGCCCGGAGGCCTATTTCCAGGAAGCCGGGCGCGGCGGAAGGGATGGCAATAAAGCCTATGCCATCCTGCTTTTCAACAATTCCGACACCATCGATCTGCGCAGATTTCATGAACAATCATTTCCTCCGCTCAAAGACATTAAAAAAGTATACAACTCTCTGGGAAATTATTATCAACTGGCCATTGGCAGCGGAAAAGACGAGAGCATGCCTTTTGACCTGGTTTCCTTTGCAAGCCACTACAATCTCAACCCCGTTCTGGTATTTAATGCACTCGGGTTTCTGGAAAAGGAAGGTTACCTTGCCATATCGGAAGCACTGGCAAACCCGTCACGTATCATGTTCATGGCAAATAATGAAGAGCTGTATCGTTTTCAGGTAGCCAATCCGAGGTATGACCCCTTCATTAAACTTTTGTTACGCTCTTATAGCGGACTTTTTACCGAATTTACCAAAATCAGGGAACAGGATATTTCCAGGCGGGCGGGTATTGATATTGCCGTTGTCAGAAAAATGCTCAACGAGCTGCATAACATGAAGATCCTGCATTACAAGGCGCAGAATGAAACCCCTGTTATCACCTTTTTGCAGGGCAGGGTCGCTGCCTCCGACCTGAATATTTCAAAGGCAGTATATAAGGAAAGAAAAGTATTTGCGCGGAAGCGAATGCAGGCGATGATTGACTATGTGGAATCCTTTACAACCTGCAGAAGCCTTTACCTGCTCGGTTATTTCGGGGAAACCACGGCACAGCGCTGCGGCCAGTGCGATGTATGCCTGGAGCAGAACAAGGCAGGAGTGAGTGAGTACGAGTACAAACAACTTGCCGACATGATCAGGCAGCGCATTGAAGAAGAGGAGGTCAGCATGGAAGATCTCATCAGAAAGCTCGATATGAACATCTCCGAGGAAAAGGCGATGGGTGTCCTGAGGTATTTGCTCGACAACAGGATCATTATCGAGGATGCGATGATGAAACTGCACTGGAAAGATAAAAAATCAGAAACGGCGGGTTAGGAAGGGTCAGTACCGTTCGTGGCGATCACATCAAGGCCGGCTTTTACTTTATCGCCGCGCTTAACCAGCACTTTGGCATCCGTGGGAAGATATATATCTACCCGTGAGCCGAACTTGATGAAGCCCAGCTCCTGCCCCTGCTCTACCTCTTTCCCTTCTTCTCCGTAACAAACGATACGCCTGGCGATCGTACCTGCGATCTGGCTGAGCAGGATCTGCTTGCCACCATCGGTATTCATGACGAGGACGTTGCGTTCATTTTTATGGCTAGACTTTGGATGCCAGGCCACCATGTATTTCCCGGGGTGATATTGATAGGATATGATTTTCCCATCCGCAGGATAGCGATTCAGATGCACATTGAACGGCGACATGAAGATGGAAACTTTTTGCATCTCCTTGCCGAAAAAGTTCTCTTCGAGGGTCGTACCAGAAAAAACGATCTTACCGTCGGCCGGACTTAAAATAGCATCACTTTGCCTGGCTATGGACCGCCTGGGTGAGCGGAAGAACCAAAGTATCCACAAAAAAAACACAAGCAAAACGCCTGGAGCAGCATAAAACAACCAGTGGCCGGATGGAACGAACCACACTATCAGGGCTGTCATCAGAAAGATAATGGCAGCTGATACCAGGACAATTTTTCGGCCTTCTCGATGTATTTTCATGTGTTTATATATTTTCAACTAATTGTTATTGAAATGTTTATGTTCTCGTCAAAAGTTTAGGGGTTGTGTTGCAACTGTCAAAATGTCGAAATGTCGAAAAGTCGAAAAGTCAGAATAATCATCCTCCTGTTTGTCAATTCTTTGGCATTGAGGTTTCATCTGTTAAAATGTTGTCAAAATGTCAAAATGTCGAAAGGTCTGGTTTTTGGCTTTCTTGCGAATAGCCAATGGCCCTCTTATTCATTCTTATCAAAACGTCATCAAAAGATAAACAAAAACAAACGGTGCAGCGATAAACACCCCGTCAAAGCGGTCGAGCACCCCACC
>PWRF01000110.1 GCA_003556325.1 Bacteroidales bacterium
GGCTGCAATCATCGCGAAAGGTCTTTTTGTGGGGTTTGATGCCAAAGCGGTAGGTCCCCCTGGCCAGGGTGTGTGCCGACACGGTGGCTGTGGCGAAGATGATCATGATGGCCAGAATGGCTTTCACACCTTCTGCACTCAGTCCGTATCTGATGGCCACGCCCAGCAGAATACTGCACATTCCGAGCGTAATGGCCTTGGTGCTGGCCTGCAGGCGGTTGTAAGCGTCCGGCAGACGAATCAGGCCTATCCCGCTGAAAAGAAGAAACAGGGTGCCCACTACAAACAATATGCTGCAAAGAATATCAGTCATTTAATTTTTTGTTTTCAAGATACTTGGCTAAAGTAAGGTTGCTGATAAAACTCAATATGGTCCAGGCGATCACAATGTCTATCATCCACACCTTACCGGTAATGAGGATGACGATCACCACGATGGAGGTTACCAGGGTGCCCAGCTTCTCAATGCCAACGATCCGGTCGGCAATGGTCGGGCCAAAGATGATCCGGTACAGCGGGAACACCAGGATGAATAGCTGGATGTATAGCAAATAAATAAGCATAATCAGTCGAATATGGTTTGGATGTATCGTTCATACTTACGGATGCGCTCAAGGGCGTAGGTGTCCGGATCATTCCTGTCAACGTAGATCCAGTGCACGTACATGCAGTCGTCCTGGATGTCGATGACGATAGTACCCGGTGTCATAGTCAGGGCACAGGACAGCACGGCCCGGGCAAGGTCGGTTTGCACCTTCAGGGGGATCCTTATGATGGCCGGTTGTATCGGGACCTTATAGTGAAGTACGCGCCAGGCCACGTCAAAGTTGGCTTTGATGGTTTGCCAGGTAAAAAATGCCAGAAAGGGGATTACCGTGAAAAAGCGCCTGAACTGCCGCAGCTTATAGATGGAAGTATAGAAATAGTGTCCAAAAAGCAGGGAAGTGATCAGCGCTACCACTATGCCTGTGATCACTGAAGCCACGTTGACCGACCAGGTCAGCAGCAGCCAGAATATCCAGGCAATAAAAAAGAGTACAATGTAGCGTTTTCTCATATTCATATCTGTTTTAGGGCGTAATCCGTGGTTTCCAGCAGGGTGTTCACCGCCGGGTCGAGAAATACGGCCCTTACTTCCGGAAAAATAAAGAGGCTCATGATCAGGCAAAGCACGGCCATAGTGACCATGGAAACTTTCATCAGCAAGGGGGTGTGTTTCAAAGTTACTCCGGGCCGGGGCGTTCCAAAAAAGGCATACCGCTGAAACTTCACAAAGGATGCAAGGGTCAGGATGCCCACCAGCAGACCCAGGGCAGCCCTGAAATGGTATCCTCCCTGGATGGCCGCCACGATGATGGCAAATTTACTGAAAAAGCCGTTGAAGGGCGGAATGCCCGCGATCGCCATGGAGGCTGCAAAGGAGGCGACCATGGTCAGCGGCATGTACCGTGCCAGCCCTCCCATCTTTCTTAGATCAAGGGTATCCGTGGAATATTCGATCGACCCCGCCGTTAAAAACAGCAGACCCTTGAACACGGCGTGGTTGATCATATGAAACAGAGCTCCGGTGAAGGTAAGCGCGACCGTTGTGGGGCTTCCCCCGCCTGCGATGACTCCCATCCCGATCCCAATGCCCATCAGCACGTATCCCATCTGGCTTATGCTGTGGTAGGCCAGCAGCCGCTTTAAATCCCAGGCGCCTATCGCCAGTATCACCCCGGCAGTCATGGAGACTCCACCCAGCACAGCAATTACCATCGACAGGAACTCACTGGGGGCAAAGACGTTGATAAACAAGCGGAGGATCACATAAATCCCAAGTACTTTGATGACCACCCCCGAAAGCATTGCCGAGACCGGTGAGGGTGCCGATGAGTGGGCATCGGGAAGCCAGGCATGAAAGGGGATCATGGCCGCCTTGATCGCAACGCCTGCAAGGAAGAAGAGCTGGGTAAAATGGATGACATTGGTGTTTTCTGCGTGGTTGTTGCGCAACACCACGGAAATATCAGCCATGTTCAACGTGGAAGTCATCCAATACAGCATGGCAATTCCAAACAGCATGAAAAGGGTTGCCAATCCGCCCATCACCTGGTATTTAAATGCTGCCTCGATTTCGGTTTTTCTAACTCCGAAAGCCACCAGGGCATAGGAAGCCTTTGCCGTTACTTCCATAAACACGAAGAGGTTGAACATGTCGCCCGCCAGGACTACCCCGTTCAGGCCTGCCAGCTGAAGGAAAAACAGGGTGTAGAAATACTTTTGCCCGGTAAACATCTTGACATATGGAATGGCGTAAATGGCGCAAAGAAATGCAATCGAATTGATTATCAGCAGCATAAACCGGCTCAGGCCGTCACCCACCAGGTGTATACCGACAGGGATATTGTCTACGGGGTACCAGCCCCCGGGGATGTACTGCGTCGACTGCGGGGGATTGATCACGATGATAAGGGCCAGCAGCATGAGAACAAAGCTTACCAGGAACAAAACGATGGTCTTGCCCTGATCCCAAAAGAGGTTCAGCAGCGGTATGAGAAAGGCCGCCAGGAAAGGCAGGAAGATGAAGAATATCAGAACCGGGTTTTCCATCGACTTATCCTTTCAGCTTGCTTATCTCGTGAATGTCAAACGTTCCGTATTTCTTGTATAGCCTGATGGCCATGGTCAGAATCATGGAATTCGTGGCCAGTGCGATCACAATGGCCGTCAACACCATGGTTTGCGGCAGCGGGTCCACCACCGCCTGGTGTGGCAGCACTTCTTCCTGGAAAATCACGGGGGCCAGTGCGCCACCAATATATCCGATCAGGATCAACATCAGGAAAATACTGATCTCCACGATGGTAAGGGAAATCACGATTTTGATGATGTTGCGGCTGATCAGCAGCCCGTATAAGCCGGTAAGCAACAGGATGAAACAAAGTATATACAGGGTCATTTTGAAGCCTCCTCTTTGTAGATGGTCAGTGCAAGAAAAATGGTGAATAAGGTGGCGGCCACCTTTATGCCGATCAGAATGCTGTAGATCGGGATATTGCCTGCGCTGAGGAGCTCTCCGGGCTGTCCCTTCGGCAGATAGTTCCCGAAGAATACCATAGAGCCGGCAAACAAGCCGCTAAACCCTAACAGTAAGATCAGCAATACCGAAAGACTCTCCAACAGGGAGGTTCTCTCCCGTTGTTGTTTGAGCTTCAGGTAGCCCTGCCCCTGTGCCAGAACAAGCACGATGAAAGAGCCGGCAAGCAGCACACCTCCTGCAAAACCACCACCGGGCATGATGTGTCCGTGGGTGATCACATACATTGCGAAAACAAAGATCATGGCGCTCAACAACTGCGCTACCTTTTGCACGATAACTGACATTCCTTTCATAATCAGCGATTAATTGGTTTTTACTGATTTTTTGCCTTGCAGGCGTAAAATGGCCAGTACACCCATGGCCGTGGTAAACAGTACGGCTGCTTCTCCCAAAGTGTCCAGCGCACGGAAGTCCCACAACACGCCTTTCACTAAATTGGTGGCTCCTGTCTTTTCGATGGCATTGTACACATAGTTTGCCGACATGCGGAGTGTGTGCTCACCGAAGGGTTGCAGTGCGGGTATCGCATCCACAAAGAAATAGAGCAGGGTGACCACCAGAATCAGGGCTGCAGATCGATTGACAATGTCGCGGGGGCAAGTGGGGCATCGTACTTCGTACCGCGTACTGTCATGCAATACGGCCACCATGATGATGATGGTGATGGTCTCGGCCACGATCTGTACAATGGCCAGATCGGGAGCTTGCAGCAGCAGAAAGCAGATGACCAGGCCGAACCCGATACCTCCCTGTGCGATCACTGCCGAAAGCAGGTCTTTGGCATGAATGGCCGTGAGGGCCAGGATGATCATCACGATCAATACGATGGCAAGGTAAATCTCTGTATTCATTGGCTAATCATTTCAACAAAAACAATACGATCATCGCAACCACGACCCACACCAGGTAGGTTTGCAGCACGCCATCATGCAGTCGGCTTAAAGGGCGATGCATCGCAAATACAGCCTTTGCACCTATTTTGTAAATATCTGTATAAGTTTTGTCCTCCAACCGCTTCAGTGCTTTGAACAGCCTTTTATCTGTCCGGGGAATCCACTTTACTACGACAGCACTGGAGGATGTTTGCAGGTTGCGCAGGAAAACTGGCATCATTACAGCTCCACCGAAAGTCACAAGGATCAATGCAGCCAGGATTCCCGCCTGCGTATCTGTGGCTATACCCGCGAGAGCCATTCCCCCAATCGCTATGTGCAGGTTAGCCAGTTTTGATCCCGCATCAGGTCTGCCCACTGCCATGGCCAGGGCAAGGATGACACTGAGCAACCCGAGTGCGATCAGAATGATCTGCAAGGTTCCGCTCAGGATAAAGACATCGTGGCACAAGCGTATCAGCAGGTAGGTGCCCGCAAGTCTTTGAAAAACCAGCGGCATCAATGCAAAAGACCGCCCACTGGCATAGGTTGCAAACGGAGTTACCCATGAGTGTAGGGGGAAAATACCCATTGCAGCAAGCCCACCGGCGAGCAGGAGCAGAAAGCCCACTGTTCCGGCGGTCGTCGTGGTTGCTGTCTGCATGATAGCAATGTCTGCCGATAGACTCAGCGATACGGCAATCACAGCCCCGGTAACCATCAACACATGTGCGCCGCCATGGATGACCAGGGTTTTTTTGCCCAGCTCCGCACGCTCATCTGAAAAACCGCTTGCCAGCATATACAGGGGAATGACTGATATTCCCCACAAAAAAACCAACAGGTAGAAATGGGCAGCGGTAAAGATGGCAAATCCCAGGCCTGCGCTGAACCAGTACCAGGCAAAAAAACGGTTTTCCCCGGGACTGTTTCCTTTTTGTAACAATGCATTGAAAGCCAGAAAGCACATCATCACAGCGAAGAGAAGCAGCATAAGGCCTGAAGCGCCCTCTGTGCCAAACACCAGGAAATGACTGATCCGGTGGAGCAGGGCAGGGGCCTGCGGGGGAAACAGCAGCTGCCAGGTGTCAACATCCCCGCGCAAAACATAGCCGATGCCCCCAAGGGCAAGCAGGGATCCTGCAGCGGTAATGCGCCTGGTGGTTTTTCTCCTCTTGAAAGGGCGAAAGAGCAGCACCAGGCTGAACAACACCGGCAACACAACGATCATCGCTAGTACAGACATGGCTTTGCTGTTTATACCACATTGCATGCATCTGCCAGATGCTTCAGCATGTAAAAATAACAGCAATTTTGAGATCAGGAAAGAAAAACATTGAGTGGAGGCCGGTTTTGTAATGATGCGGTTCATGGTTCAGCGCCCGGTTCAACAATGTTTCCCCTGTCCGTCAGTATATTTTGCATGGCTTAAATGATGTGATAAGCGGGATTACAGTAATTTTGTATAAGAGAAACATTGAGATCCTTGAAAAAAAGCATTTCAGGTTAAAATTGCTAATAAATCAAAAAGGCATTCACCATGCAGCAGGCTTTTTCCATTCCTACAAATTCGCGCGAGGGGCTTTACGACATCACCGATGAGGTGGCAGCCATCGTTTCCCGCTCGGGTGTCCGGCAGGGCATTGTCAACGTATATGTGCGGGGAGCTACTGCCGGGATCATGATACAGGAGAACTGGGATGATTCCGTGCAGACGGATGTGATCCAATTGCTCCGGAAGCTGATTCCCCGGGGTGTGTGGCTGCATGATGCCCAGGACGGCAACGGCGATTCACACCTCAAGGCCGGTATCACAGGCCCCCAGGAGACGATTCCCATCATCAACGGTACAATGGGCCTCTCCACCTGGCAAAACATCTTCCTGTGCGAGTTCGATGGCCCGCGCAAGAAAAGAGAAGTGGTGGTTACCGTGTGCAAATCAGGATAACGAATGTTGATTTAATTCCTGGTTCTATGGCAAGTGATCCTTCAACCAATGCAACGACTGATCATAAAGAATAAACCGTTTTAACAATTCAATACGGTACTCTTCCTCACTTAATCCGGGTTTGTTGTGTTTTATTCCCATCAACATCATCTCTCTGCCCGCTTCCATCATCTCCAGTCCCATACGAAAGCGCTCTTCAGGAGTTTTCGACATGACCAGTTTATATTGATAGTCCTGCATTTCCTTATTCGTGTCAGCCATGTATGATGTTTCTTGTTTACTCATCTTTAAATCAAATTATAGGTTTTCAGGTTTAACCTCTCGCACCAGTTTTTGATATATTCCTTGTCAACATAAGGATTCAGCAACAACGTTTCAATATCCCTCTTGTGCAGTTCACTCTCCAGTTGTTGGATCCAACGAAGCTTTGAGATTATAAGGTCTTCCAGGGTGATCACATAGAGCAAGGTACCTTCAAAATCCATGGCTTTGCGTCTCTTGAATTTTGCCTTTTCGAAAACATCATCCGAACGTACGATCAGGTCAATTTTGTAGCTACTTTCGAGATGGATGATGTTAAACATTCCTTTGCGCTTAACTTCTTGATTGATTGTTTCTTCAGAATAATAATAACTACCTGCGATAGCTTGCAAAAACGTCTTGATGTCTTTTGCCTGGATTTCAATAATCAGGTCAATGTCTCTTGTGGCCCTTGGCAAAGCGTATATGTTATATGCCAGACTTCCAGTGAGCAGATACGGGATGTTGATGGAATCCAACACCCGGGTGATGTCTGCAAGCAGTTTTTCTATGTACATGACCACATTTTTGTTCTTCAAATTTAATAATAAGTCAGGACATCTTGCGCCAGCAGAAGATGAAATCTTCTGCGGTGGCAGGCATCCCGAATAAACAATCTTTTCTATGCCTCTTCGTTTGAATTAAGACATTAATTTTGCGGTCGCAAATTCATTTCACTTGAATTCTTTGTTATGCGTTCTGTTTTGATAGTACTTATCAGCGGATTGAGCTTATTTTGTGCTGCTGCTCAATCGCCCGGGAATATGGAAAATGCTGAAAACGATACCCTGCCTGTCCACCCCATTCGTTTCACGCCTGCAACGGCATCTGAATACATTGGCAACCTGCTGCAGCTGGACAGCCTATGGCGGGAGGAAGGAGACACGCTGCACCTATCTTTGTCGAGGCTGGCAGACCATTATAACGAGCCTTTCGACAGTGTGAAAACCCGTCTGCTGGGATTTGATTACGATGCTGTTCGTCCGGAGCTGACCACGCTGGCCCGGCACGACACCATCCCCCTGAGGTGGTTTAACGACACGGTATTTATTGTGGATACCGTGCCCCTTGAAAAAGAACCTTTCATTACGCAGAAGACGTTCATTACTAAAAAGACCATTGTCACGAGCCAGTTTGATGCGCCGCAAATACCGGGTTTAGATACTATCCCTGAGGTGCGCGTTTTTGTAGACTCCATCAGGCATGAGCCCGATACCATTACAGAGGTGTTTCTTGACACACTCTACCTCAAATCCAGGAACATCACCCTGCACCATCTTGTGGAGCAGGAGATCCGCCCGCCATTGCTGCCGCCCGGCTCCCGGAAGGATCTTACATTCCTTCCCGACTCCTCTCATGTTGTGATCTCTGAGGAATACCAGGCTTTCGTTGCAGACGAAGACTCGCCGTTTTTTGTGGTGCCGGGCAGGCTGACCCCCGACTCCCTGCGGATGGCCGTTGAAGAACTCCTCCATTATACAAATGTTCGTGACTCCATCCCGCTATATATCAGCGATCCCACCGGGGCACGACAACCATTTTGGCTGACGGCTGAACCGGATGAGCTCATGCGATACTGGGTAAGGAATCACGAAAACGATTCCATCACGATATGGGTGGGAAACCCCTCTAAACATGAGATCCAGCTTGTTCTGGAAGACGACATCCATGTGGAGCGCATGGGCAAGCTGGACTCCGGTGACATCCCCATCACCACGCTCGAGCCGGACCGCTCGCTTGCACCATTGCGGCCGCTGGATGAGATCCCAGGCACCTGGCGCTATGGCCTGTCGAGTGCTTTCAGCCTGAACCAGAACTACCTCTCCAACTGGGCCAGGGGAGGGGAGAGTTCTCTTGCCAGCCTCCTGGATTTGCGAGCCAGGGCGGAGTACCGCAATATCGACTCGGAGATAAAGTGGGCCAACAGGATCCGCTTCCGATACGGGAACATCATCTCGGAAGAGTTTGGTTTCCGTACCAATACGGACATCCTGGAGCTGAACTCACAGATGAATAAAAACATCAGCGAAAGCATTGACTTCAGCTCGGTGTTTTACGGAAAGACCCAGATTACCAGGGGGTATGACTATCCCAACGACTCCATCCCCATTTCCAGTTTCCTGAGCCCGGGAACCTTCACCATCGGGGCGGGTTTTGAATACGAACCCTTTGCGAACACCACTCTGAACTTCTCTGCGCTGTCATACCGGAATACCTTTGTGCTCGACACCACACTGATCAACCAAAGGGCACACGGGATTGAGCGCGGCAAGCGTGCCAGGCACGAGATGGGTGGACAGCTGGTGATCAATAACGAGATGACCTTGCTTGATGACCTCAAAATCGAAAACTCGGTAAGGTTGTTTACCAACTACCTGGACAGGCCGCAGAACGTGGATGTGGACTGGGAGATCAACCTGCAGAAACGGATCAGCTGGTATTTTACCGTCAGTTTAAACCTGCATCTTATCTATGACGAGAATATTCTTTTCCCTGTACTGGACGACCAGGGTGATCCGGTGACCCTGCCCGACGGAAGTCCGAAAGAAGAGCCCCGCCTGCAGCTTAAGCAGTTCCTGGGGATTACTATGTCACTGAGTATCTGATCCTTCTTTTGCTTCATCGTCTTCCGAAGATTCATCATTCACACTGTCAACTCTCTTAGTGATATCGAGCAGTGCAGAGAGCTCGCGGATGATGGCAAGTGCCTCAGGATCGCTGACCTCCAGTTCCATGGCCTTGCTGAGCCACCGGGTTGATGATTCCAGCGCTGCTGTGGAACGCGCCCGTTTAACCTGCACCTCCGAGTTGCGGTTCATTGTTCTCGCCCGCTCTTCTATCTCTATGCCTATATTATAAAAGCAGGTGGCGATATGGGCATATATAATGGGTTTTTCAGGCTCCAGTTCGAGTGATTCCCAATAAGCTACAAGGGCTTCCTCGTAGTTGCCTGTTTTTTGATGGATAAGTCCCCGCGTATAAGGAAACTTATAGTTTGAAGGATACAGTTCCGATTTTCTGTCAAGAATGCCGACTGACTCCTCCGCAAGGCCCACGGAAAACTTAATGTCGGCAAGCAGAAATACCAGGTCTTCGTTCTCGTCGTACTTTGCGATCCCATCCTGAAGCACCTTGCTGGCCCTGAGGGTGTCTCCCTGTTGCAGGTATTCTTCTGACAGCAAATGGCTCACGTTGGAGCCATACCGGTATTCATCCAGGCGCTGCAGGTACTGGATGGCTTTTTCACGTTGTCCTCCCTCTATAGCTGCTATCGCCATATTGTACACCAGGGTGGTATCGGTGTCCAGGTTCAGCAGTTCGCTCTGCCGGATCTGCTCAACCGTCTCAAAGGCTTCCAGGGCTTCCTCATAGTTACCCTCTTCAAAACTTTTCTTTCCCATGGCCTGGATGTCATTGGCAAGCAGTACGTATCTGGGAGCCAGCTGATTGCGTATCCTGCTGCCGGCATCCAGCGAAAGAGTCTTTTCGTAGGATTCATACACCACAAAAAGCTGCCGGTCTATCATTTCATAAAGGTTCCTGTTGTTTCTTTGCTTGCCTTCGCGATAAGCATTCTGATAAAGAAGGCCTCTTGCATGCCACGTGCGCGGCCATCCGGCAGCCTCTTCATCCTCCACCATGTTCTCAATAAACTCTTTAGCCTCTTCGTATTCTTCATCTTCAATGAGATGAAAAGCCGTGATCAGTCCGCTTCTCTGCAAAGGCATCATGGTAGAACATCCTGCTAAAACGATTGCCAGGAAAATGAGTCGCTTCATTGTATTAATTTTGGACAAAAAGACAAAATGACAAAATGACAAAAAGACAAAAAGTCCGGGGTTCAGGTGTAAGAAACGTCATCTGCAAAAATAAATTGTTCATTAAACCAGCCGAAACCTCATCTCCAGGGCTATCTCCTGAAAAGGCTCCCCTTCAGGATCCCATAATCATCGAACGCCCGGTTGGAGGTAAAGAATATTGACAGTGCGACGCTGATGGTGAGTGCCGTGAAGATGGCCAGCACGATAGCGATCTGGTATTTGATGGCTGTTTCGGGGTCGGCCCCGCCCAGCATCTGGCCGGTCATCATGCCGGGCAGCGAAACGATTCCCATGGTAGCCATGTTGGCGATGAACGGACGCATCGCTGCACGCAGTGCCTCACGAAAGAAGGGCAGCAGGGCCTCCTGCTGGTTAGCCCCGAGCGAAAGCAGGTACAGGTAGCGCTTGTTTTCCTTGCGGATGGCTTCGTAATAATGGGAGATGCCGATTATGGTGCTGTTCAGTGAGTTGCCCAGCAGCATACCGCCTACGACCACCACCAGGCGGGCGGTAAAGATGTTCTCGTAGTTCACGATCACTTTATTGAAAAACAGCAGGATCAGGCCGGTTCCGACAAAATAGGCCAGGAAAACCGGCAGGAAAAAATGCCTGAAGGACAGCTTGCTGTTGACCATCGCTGAAAAACAGGCAAAAAACATCATCACAATCACCCAGGCCACATTTAACCAGGGGTTATCCCACCTGAAAAGATATACCAGGAGGATCCCCATAAGGAACAACTGGCCTGTCATCCTGCCGGCAGAAATAAATAGCTGCCTTACGAAACCCAGCCGGAGGAAAAAGGACAGTGCCAGCGGCACGATAAGCAGGCCGAACGCGGCCAGCAGGCGCAGTATGCTGATATCAGGTGCTGCTTCCATTATTGCCCAGGTGTATAGTGGGAAAACCCTGATCGTGCCAGATCTTGTCATGCGACGAGATGATCAGGGTTTTGTCATCCAGGTTCGTAAAATAATTGACGATCATTTCCTTAAGTTGCTGATCCAGGGCGGAAGTCACCTCGTCGAGCAGGTAGATCTGCCGGTTTAGCAGCAGGGTCACGATGATGGCCACCCGCTGCAGTTCACCGCCGGAAAGGTCTTCCAGGTCTTTGTCCAGCGTGCCGGAGCCAAGCTGAAAATCCTCAAGCAGGGCGATCACCTTATCGCGCCGGTATTCAATGCGCCGGTTATTCTTAAAACGGAATATCTCTTTGATAAAGCTTTCCACACGTCCTTTGCCGATCTGCATCTCCTGACTTACATAGGCCATCTTGCGCCGAAGCCGCCAGACATTGTCAACTTGCAGCTGTTCGCCATCCACATATACCATCCCCCGGTCGGGCAGTACGAAGCCCAGCAGCATGCGCAGCAGGGTGGTTTTCCCGCTGCCCGACTCACCGCTGATCAGCAGCCGCCCACCGGCAGGCACCTCCACCGAAAGCCTTTCAAAAAGCTGCTGGTCGCCAAAACTTAGTGTCACATTGTCAAGCTTGATCATGGCCCGATATCCATTAATAGATCTGCGATTGGATCCGCTTCTTCCAGCAGCAAAAGTAATGATGTTTTTGGAATGCCGGGGCCTGACTTAAGCCAGGATAAACAGTAAGTCCTTTGTTTACTCGTGTTTTAGCGCTTCCGCAGGATTGGTCTGTGAAAGCTTCAGGGCGTGGTAGCTTACCGTCAGGATGGTGATGATCACGGCAAACAGGCCGCCCAGCAGGAAGGGCGTGAGGCCGATCCGAATGGTGTAAGGGAAGGTGCCCAGCCAGTTATCCATAAAAAACCAGGTGACAGGCAATGCCAGGATAAATCCGATGGCAAACAACTTCAGGAAGTCTTTAAGAAGTAAAAGGTATATCCTGCCGGAGGCTGCACCCATGACTTTGCGGATGGACACCTCCCGGGTGCGCTGTCCGACCATGTAGGACGCCAGTCCAAACAACCCCAGGCAGGCTATCAGCAGGGCAAATGCGGCAAAAAGCAACACAATGGTGCCAAACCTTTCTTCGTCAGCATAATGCCGGTTAAAAAAGTTGTCCAGGAACTGTGCCCTAAATGTGCGGTGCGGCATGAATTCCCGGTTTACTGCTTCGAGATGAGCCATCACCTCTGCGGTATTGTGCCCGCTCATCCTCACAGAGGCTTTAAAGGAAGAATATTCATCCCAGGAAATCACCAGCGGGCCCAGGGCCTGGTGCGGAGAATTAAAATGGAAGTCGGGTACGATCCCAACGATTTTATTTTCGTTAACTTCCTGGCCGATGATTTCCTCATAGCTTCCCTCAAGCTCCAGGTAATTAACCGCATATTCATTGATGATCACCACTTCACGGTGTTCGGACCGCATATTGGGGTCAAAATGGCGCCCTGCAATGGGTTCAATACCCAACATGGGAAGGTAGTTGGCGTGGACCGGCAAGAAATTGATCTGTTTGCGAACTCCTCTTACCTCGGCACTTTCCTGCCACTGAACGCCCCCTGGTACTGCATTGGAAAAGCTGACTTCCACGACATCGGGATGTTCCATTGTGGCCTCCCTGAAGGCATCCTTGCGGTCTGCCAGGTCAAAATCAAAGAAAACCACGTTTGCCATGTCAAGGCCCAGGGGTTGATCCTTCATATGGGCGATCTGTTGAAAAACGATGAGGGTTCCGGAGATCAGGGCTACCGAAACAGCAAACTGAAAAACGATCAGCAGTTTACGGAACAAGGCACCTCCCTTCCCGGGAATTTTTTGTCCCTTGAGCACGGCTGCAGGCTGAAAGGCTGTAAGGTATAACGAAGGGTAAATCCCCGATAAGAATCCCACCGCCAGCACACCCAGTGCTACGATAACCACTGCCATCGGAAGGCCAAGATCCATCAGGTGCAGGTTTGTGCCTGTCAGATCCCTGAAACCCGGAAAGAAGACCTCAAACAATGCCAGTGACAGCAATACGGCAAAGGCAGTGGTCAGCACAGATTCCACCAGGAATTGAAACATCAGCTTGGGCCTGGTGCTCCCAAGCAGTTTTTTAACTCCAACCTCCTTGGCGCGGTTAAAGGCCCGGGCTGTGGAGATGTTCACAAAGTTGATTACCGCGATTCCCAGCACAAATATGGCAATCAGTGCAAAAGCATTCACGGTGCGCCGGTTACCCAGGTTCACTGCCGGCTGAAAGGCCACTTCATCCGCAAAATAGATGTCCTTTAAGGGGCGCAGATAATAATCAGCCTCAATATCACCACCAACCATCTCAAAAAGAAGCCGCTTAAAGTCCTTGTTGATCTTATCTTCCAGATCCTGCACATTGGTCCCGGGTTGTAGCCGCAGAAAGGTGAAATTGTTCCACTGGCCAAACGAATAAAGCACGTTTTCATTGTTGCTGAAATCCTCCCAGACCTCAATTGGTGCAATGGCCTCATAGGGTAAGTGGGTGTGCATTGGGTTTTCGATCACCCCGGTAATATTCAGGGGCATGCGTCCCATCATCGTTACTGTTTCTCCGATCACGTCCGTATGGCCGAAGATCGTTTCGGCCTGCCGGCGCGTGATCACCAGCGAGTACTTATCGTTGAGAGCATACCGGGGGTTGCCGTGAATGAATTTTACCTGGAAAAAATCAAAAAACGTGGTATCTGCAATGATGATGTCTGGAATATGAAAGGGTACTTCGTCCACAATGACATCCGATTGGCTGAACATAAAGCTGTTGATGCGCAGGACCTGCTCCACCTCCGGGTAGGTTTCCTGCAGGTACGGCCCCTGCATGGTCCCGGTCAGTGCCCATTCGCCTGCTTCCATGCTGGCTTCCAGCCGGTAGGTCCGGTCTGCATCCTCGTGGACGCGATCATACAGGTATTGGTCGATCACGTATATGCTTACGAAGGCAAATACGGTGATGCCCAATGCAAACCCCAGAATGTTCAATAACGTATAGAATTTTTCACGCAAAAGGGAGCGCAAGCCGATTTTGAAGGTGTGGAAGATGTCCATAGTAAAGAATGATTGATTCATATTCCATGACCATCTGCTATCAAACCCCGGGCCGAAGTTTGTAATTTGCTAATAGTAAGAAATAAAAGCGATTTTGGCATCAATGGAAATTGCCGGGAAGTGTTCTAAAAGGATACAGGGTGATCGTTTCCGGACAATGAAAGAACGGAATACAATGGGAGGTATGGATTTACTTGTGCTTCTTTACATCCACAGCATTCATCCCTTTTAAGCCCTGCTCAACCCTGTAGGTAACCGTATCGCGTTCACCAATGGAATCCAGGTGACTGTTGATATGGGTAAAAATGCTTTCCTGGGTTTCTCTGTCTTTTATAAAACCATACCCTTTGGAGGTATCGAAATAGGTTACAATGCCAATCCTTTCTTTGTCCACATCATCGTCTTTACGGGAAGGGACACCCAGTGGGATATCTTCGGCTTTTATCTTTTCTCTTTTGCTGGGATCGGGGGGTGTACTGGTAATGTTCCCATGTTCATCCACATAGGCGATCATGTCGTCTGCGCTGCTCTTACCGCTCGCTTTGCGCTCTTCTTTTTTCTTTTGCTTTTCCTTCTTTTTCTTATCCCGGGCCTTTTCTCTTTCTTTGTTGTTGACCGTTTGACGCGGTTTACCCATTGTGTTTTTGTGAATTAAGTGAATAATGCAGGGATGATTAGTTCGCCCGTTGTTTGTTTTGCAAAAGTACACAAAAAAACTGAGCATTTGATTCTTAAACCCTTTCATTTCACCAATGCCCTTTTTATACCTTTGCAATTGAATATTCCGGAAAACGGTAGTGACAATAATCTTTGAATATGAATTACCTTCAACTATACAAAGCGAATCCGCGCATTCTCTCGCTGGGGATGATGCTGGTGTTTTTCTCCAGCTTCGGGCAAACCTTTGTAGTTTCACTGTATATCCCGGACTTCATGGAAGCCTTTGGCATCAGTGCCAGCGGTTTCAGCAGCCTATATGCCCTGGCCACCCTATCGAGTGCGGCCACGCTGATTTACGTGGGAAAAAAGATCGATCACATTCCCCTGAAGCGTTTTGCCCTTTTCGTAGTTTCGGGCATCTTCCTGGCCTGCCTGCTGGCAGCCGCTTCCTGGAACCTGGTGGTGCTGTTTTTTGGGATCTATACCCTGCGTTTATTCGGACAGGGTTTGCTGATGCATACGGCCATGACCACCATGTCGCGTTATTTTAACCGGGCCCGCGGGAAAGCCCTCAGCATCGCCACCCTGGGCTTCCCGATGGGTGAGGCGGTCTTCCCCGTGCTGGTGGCCAGCAGCATAGGATTGTTCGGTTGGCGCGAAACACTTGTATTCAGTGCCATACTCATTGGCACCGTGCTCATCCCCTTTACTGTTGCATCCCTGAGCCGCATCCGCCGTGAAAGCATATTTGAAGGGCAGTCCGATGCCGAGGCTCACGAGGCATCCAAAGAAGAGCAATCCCAAAAATTATGGAAACAGCGCGAGGTTTTTCATACCCCCTGGTTTTACATTTTCGCCCCTACGGTATTCCTGGTGGGTTTCCTGCAAACAAACCTGTTCTTTTTTCAAACGTTCATTGCCGATGAAAAAGGTTGGAGCACCGAATGGATGGCTGGCAGCATTACAGCGTATGCCGCTTCCTCTATTGTTATGTCGATGATCGCCGGCCCGCTTATAGACCGTTTTTCTGCCAGGCGCATCTTTCCATTTATTCTGCTGCCCCTGGCAGCTGGCCTCGTGGTGTTGTCGGTCGGAACACACCCTGTTACCACACCGCTTTACTGGTTGCTTGTGGGGTTCACAGGCGGCATGAACTCCCCGGTGACCTCCTCACTTTATGCAGAAATATTCGGCACCCGGAGCCTGGGCACCGTCCGCAGCCTCTTTACCTTCGTGATGGTGGTCAGCACGGCGCTGGGCCCCGTGGTATACAGCTTTTTTCTCGACAGAGGTGCCAGCTTCAACCAGATCCATTACGTGGTTATGGGCGTAATCGTGGTCAATATGCTGTTCATCCTGCTGCGAATGCGCAACTCCCTGAGGTAGATAAAACATGCTCCAATAAAAAATTTTCGCATCTATGATCGCTATTCAAGCCCCCAGGCTTGTTTGATCGATGTCGCCATTTTTTAACCACAGGTTAGAACCCGCTAAAAACCACCCGGATTTCACAAGCCGGGATGAATTGGCCTGGAGTGTGGAACTATTTGCACATTGTGGCAGCTACTTCTACAATACTGTCTTCCCGGACATGCCGACATGACCTCTTATGTCGTGCTTATAGCTGCCTTTCTGCAGGGAACAGGATAATTCAACCGCATGTTGGCATGGTTTTTCCTCTTCATATGGTATATTGTATCACACAAAAACTAAGGAGGATTAATTATGCTAGTAAAAGTAGTTGAAGTAATTGGTGTATCAGAAAAAGGATTTACCGAAGCCACACAAAACGCGGTGGCAGAAGCGGCAAAAACACTTAAGAACATCAAATCCATCTACATCAAGCACATGAATGCCAATGTGGAAAACAACGAGATCGTTTCTTATGCGGTAAATGCAAAGATTTCTTTTGAAATCGAAAGGTAGGGCGTTTGCCTGATAAGTTCCGCGAAAATACTGTCATTTATGATCCATAGATGGCAGTTTTTTTTGTATTTGCAGGAGATTATCGGGGGCTCTGCCTGGCTGTTTTATTTATGAACTGATTTCCTTATTTTTGTAATAAGACAAAGTACGCAGGCTGTTTTTTGCGGCCAAACGCTAAAAGCAGACGGCCATCAGCAAAAAGCCAATAGCCGGCATCTACCAGCCAAACACCAAAAGCCAACAGCAGAAACTTCGACATTTCGACGTTTCGACTTTTAGACTTTAAAACATATCCATGAAAATCCAGTGCCGCCGTACGTTTCTGAAAAAAGCATTCGCAGGGAGCGCTGCCCTGGCGGCCATGGGAGGCTTATCATTACATGGACCGTTTGCTCGGGCTGTGGCCAAAACCCTCAGCCCTGCAAAAGAGGCGATGTTTTACCAGAGGCTGGCAGGAGGGGCTGTCAGGTGTGAGCTGTGCCCGCACCGATGCAGCCTCCGGGAAGGAGGCACCGGCATCTGCCGCGTGAGAAAAAACCTGGGTGGAACGCTATATAGCATGGTATACGGCAGCCCCTGCTCCGTAAATACCGGTCCCATCGAAAAAGCCCCGCTTTACCATTTTATCCCCGGGCACCAGCGACTTTGCGTGGCCACCGTTGGGTGTAACCTCAGGTGCAGCTATTGCCACAACTGGCAGATCTCACAATCCAGGCCGGGCCAGGTGAGGGAATACGACATGGACCCCGGGCGTATCGTGGGAGAAGCCCTGCGCAGGGGACTGGATTCGATCTCCTTTACCTACACCGAACCCACCATCTTTTATGAGTACATGTACGACATTTCCGTGCTGGCAAGGGAGCAGGGGATCAAAACCAGCATGGTGTCCAACGGCTACATCAACCCTGCGCCGTTGCGCAAGCTTATTAAGAAGCTTGATGCCGTAAAGATTGACCTGAAGGCTTTTGACAATGATTTTTATGCCGATGTGGCATCCGCAAGCCTTCCACCCGTAAAACAAAGCCTGGAAGTATTAAAGGAAGAGGGCCAGTATGTGGAGATCGTCAACCTGGTGGTACCTACCCTCAACGACGATCCGGGTAAAATACGGCAGATGTGCCAGTGGATCGTGGAAACCCTGGGCAGCGAGGTGCCTGTGCACTTTAGCCGTTTCTCGCCTTCGTACCGGTTGCAGGACCTGCCTCCGACACCCCTTGAGACCCTGGAAAAAGCAGCTGAAACCGGGTTTGAATCCGGTTTGCAATACATATACCTGGGAAATGTGCCCGGACACGATCATAACAACACCTATTGCCCGCAATGCAAGGAAGAGCTGATACGACGATCGCATTTCACAGTGTTGTTTAATGAGATAAAAGATGGGAAATGCCCGTCCTGCGGGTATGCCATCCACGGGGTGTGGGAGTAATATGCTGAAAAAAAATGAATTCTTGACTTTTCGGCTTTTTGACCTTTTGACAACAATTATATACACGAATCATGCAGTATAACCCTTATGTCCCATGAATAGTACTGAAAACAGAAGGGAGTTCATTAAAAAGGCTATTACCGGAGGAGTCGCCCTGGCCTCGCTGGGGTGCATTTCCCTCAGGGGTTTCAACAGTATGCTGAGTGGCGTAGAGGCATCTTCGGCCACGGCATTTGCAGCACATACTCCCGGCGGCAACAGCCTTTCCTCAGCTCCGGGATCTTCAGCCAGCAATGCTTCAGCGTCTCAACAAACAGAAGCCAGGCATTACACCAGGTTGGAAAGAAACCGGGTACGTTGCGACCTTTGTCACCACCGCTGCATCATCGCAAACGGCGACAGGGGCTTTTGCCGTGTGCGGGAAAACGATGGCGGACGACTTTACAGCCTGGTTTACGGCAGCGTGGCCGGCTTACAGATCGATCCGATCGAAAAAGAACCCATGCACCACATGTTCCCGGGCCATCAAAACCTCTGTGTGTTCACCGCCTCGTGCAATTTCAGGTGCCGGCACTGCCACAACTGGCATACCTCACAGCGGGGCCCCGGCGAGATCAGGCACCAGGCATTCTCACCCCGGGATATTGTAAACCTGGCCAAAAGCCGGGGAACGAGGTCCATATCCCACAGCATCAACGAACCGACCATATTTTACGAGTACATGTACGACATTTCCAGGGAAGCCCAAAGAGAAGGCCTGAACACCCTTTTCCATACCAACGGCTATATGCGTGAAGAACCGCTTCGTGAGCTTCTGCGGCATATGGACGGCGTAACCGTGGACCTCAAAGCATTTACCGATGACTTTTACCGGCAGGTGTCTTCGGCCTCGCTGGAACCGGTGCTGCAGACCCTGAAGGTGATCCATGAAGAAAAGGCGCACCTGGAGATCGTCTACCTGGTGATCCCTACTCTGAACGACGATCCTGAGGAGATCGGCACTATGGCCTCGTGGATCAGGGATGAGCTGGGGCCGGAGATCCCCTTGCATCTCAACAGGTTTACTCCCACCTACAAGCTGACCACCCTGCCGTCAACGCCCGTGGAAACTCTCGAAAAAGCGGCAAAAACCGCCCGTGACGCAGGTCTGAAATTCGTATATGTGGGAAATGTTCCCGGGCACAGGCTCAATTCTACCTTTTGCCCGGGCTGCGGGGAAAGACTTATCCACCGGACCCACTTTTACGTGGAAAGCAAGCAAATGGAAAACGGCAGGTGCAAGTCATGCGGGTATGAGATCTATGGGCTTTGGGTTTGAGGGGAAGGGACGAAAAGACGAAAAGACGAAAGGACAAAAAGACGAAAAGACAAAAAGACAAAAAGACAAAAAGACGAAAAGACGAAAAGACAAAAAGACAAAAAGATAAAAAGACGAAAAGACGAAAAGACAAAAAGACAAAAAGACAAAAA
>PWRF01000165.1 GCA_003556325.1 Bacteroidales bacterium
ATAGACCAGCTTGCACTTGTACCCGGTGAACTCGATCTGGAAGCATCGCGGTTTGCCATAAAAAATATAAGTGCTGATATTCCAGTTACCCAAATAGCCGATATGGTTTTTCAGCATGCGCGCCTCGACCTGCGGGACGCCCTGTATAGCCCCGACACGCTTTCTGCCGACCTCCGCCACCTGGCCCTTCAAAAAGACCACGGACTGATGCTTCACAGGCTTTCAGCCATTCTCCATTCAGGCAAACAGACTCATGTAAAGGAACTGTATCTGGAAACGGATCAATCGATGCTGGGGGCTGATCTCTTTGCAGGAATGCCGCTGCTGGGCGCATGGGATCCGGATGCAGATGTGCCCCTGGATATTGACATCCATAAGGCATTGATTGGCAGAGATGTAATCGCTTTGCTGCCGCAGCTTGAGATGCTTTTCCCGGATGAAGAGGCACCCCCCGTAGATATCATGGTAAAAGCAAAAGGCAGGATTGGAGATTTACACATAGACACCCTGAAGATAGACATTCCGGATCGCCTGTCGGCACACACTGCCGGCAAGATCGGAGGCTATCCCGATACCGGCAAGCTTGTCTTTGATATTCCGGAAGTTAGCCTCTTTGCAGTACCTGGCCGCCTGCTGGATTATGTTCCGGAAAACAGCCAGCCACCCCCTGATCTTTATATGCCCCCTGAGGTTGTCCTTAGCGGATCTTTTGCTGGCAGCCTTACCAGCTTTAAAAGCGAAATGGAGGTTTATTCGGCTTTTTTTAATGCTGACGCTGACTTTGCTTACACCCAGGAGGACGGCCTGCCTCCTGAATGGCAGGGAAACATATGGATAGAAAGTCAGAAACCCCTTGCCGTTCTGGGTGATGAGGAGACGCTGCAGGATCTTTTCGCCCGGCTCGAGGCAAGCGGAAAAGGCTTCGATACCGAACAAATGGAGATGGACATGGAGCTTCACGTGGATACGGTACGGTTCAACAATTATACCTTCCGCTCACTTTCCCTGCATGCCTATGCCGCAGAAGGCCTCTTTCAAACACGATTGCAATACAACGACGAGCACCTGAACCTGAATGCCGCAACCGATATATACCTTGGAGAGGAGCATCCGGAAATAACCCTTGACTGGGAAATCGATCATCTTAACTTCCAGGCACTGGGGCTCGCTGATGAGATGATCGCCCTGCAAACTCACCTTGAAGGGGCATTCGCTATGAAAAAACCAGACTTTCCTGATGGCTGGCTTTTTATTGATGACACCTTCGTGCTGCTCGACAGGGATGTGTTCCATCTCGACAGCCTGTACCTGGACACCCGTACCAACGACGACTATTACTATGCAGAAATACATGCCCCCATGATCGAAGGACGCTATCAGGGAAATATTTCACCTGCCGGCATTCCTCTGGCGCTGGCAGATCATGCAATGGCCTACCTGGGGTTGGAAAGGGACCCTGAAGAAGGATATGTATACGTTGAGGAAGCCGAACCCGAGGATAAACAGTTTGAAATGTCACTGAAGATCAGTCCATCGCCTTACTTTCATGAACTGTTGTTTCCCCAGATAACATCTTTTGAGGCCATTTCACTGCAGGCACGTTTTAACAGCCAGGACAGGCTTCTATCCATGGAGGCTACTATGCCTGAATTGATATTTGATCAATGGCATATAAAGGACCTGTCGCTGCAGGCTGGTTCAGATGCAGAAACACTTGATTTTTCTCTAAACATCCCCGAAATCGACAGTGATCTGCTCACCATCAGGGGCTTTCAGGCTTCGGGCTCCTTTTTAGACCAGGTGATAGATTTTCGCCTTGCTTTTGATGATATGGATGACCGGACCTGGCTCGATTTGTCGGGATCTCTTGAACAGTTTGAGAACTATGCGGAAATCCGCCTGGATACGGCGATGACTGTGAACAGGAAGCTATGGCAGGTTGAAGCCGGCAACTATCTGAGGATCCTTGAGGAAAATATCCTGGCCAACAACCTGCGAATCACTCATCAGGATAAAGAGATTGCCATTAACAGCACAGAGCAGCAAGAAGAAAGATCTCCGCTGAAATTGTCGTTCCGCCAGATTGACATGGGCCAGTTTGACCTTCTAAGCGGCGAGGCCCTTTTCCAGGGGGTCATCGACGGACATGTCGTTTTGCATGATATATTTGACGAATTAACTTTTACTGCCGACCTGCACATCGATGATCTCGGATACGGCGGCGATGCAATTGGCGATGTGAGCCTGCTGGTATTCAGTCCCGACCCCGGTTTTTACCAGATCGATGCTTCCGTCAGAGGTTATGGTAACCGGATCGATCTGAAGGGAACCTACCAGATGACAGATGAGGCCTTTATGGATGTGGAGCTTACCCTTGACAACCTTGAGCTGGTAACACTGGAAGCTCTCACGGTTGATCAGTTATCGGATATGGAGGGACAGATCTCCGGCTCTCTGCACCTGACCGGTAGTCCTTCCAACCCTGACCTGACCGGCGCTGTTCATTTTGACCAGGTGAGCTTCCATGCGGTTTTTTTGAATGCCAGGTACAGCATTCCTGAAGAGACCATAGTTTTTGACACACACAGTGTCCGGTTCAGCAATTTTACACTGCTCGACAGAAGCGACAGGCCAGCCAGCCTGGATGGGACCATAAGCATACACGACCTGTCAGACATTGCTTTCGACCTGAGTCTGACAAGCACCAACTTTCTTCTTCTTGACATACCCAGGGATGCCAATGAATTGTTTTTCGGGCGCCTTTTGATTGATACGGATCTGAGCATTACAGGTGATATGGTGAAACCGGTCATAGAGGGAAGACTAAAGCTGAACCAGGGGTCAACGTTCACTTTTATTCCTCCGCAGCATATGCCTGAGGCTATTGGTGATGAGGGGGTTGTGGAGTTTATCACTGCCTATGAGGAAGTGTTTCCCGAACTTGTTTTACGACCCGAAGAGGTTGAGGTCATGCGTTCAACTTTTGAAAACCTGGATATCAGCGTGAATGTGGAGATAGATCCGGCCACCGACGTCCGTATCCTGATAGATGAGGTCGCCGGAGATATTTTAGAGATTCAGGGCGGCGGCCTGATCACCTATGGCGTGGATCCCGGAGGGCGTATCAGCCTTGCCGGACGATATGAGATCTCCCAGGGAGCTTACCAGATGACTTTTTATGATGTGATAAGGCGGAGCTTTCAGATTGAAAGGGGAAGCCATATTATCTGGACTGGCGATCCTCTGGATGCCAATGTCAGCATCACTGCAAAATATACTGTGAGGACATCTTCCAGGGAGCTCATGGCATCGCAGGGCCCTGATGCCGGGCAGCAGGAAAGCGCTTTCCGCCAGGTATATCCCTTTGAAGTCTTCCTCAAAATGGAGGGAGACCTGATGAACCCTGAGATCAGTTTTGAGATAGGATTGCCCCCGGAACACCGCGGAGCCATGGACGGCAGGTTGCAGGCACGATTAAACGAACTCAACGAAAGCGAATCCGAACTTAACAAACAGGTGTTTGCCCTGCTCATCCTGGGGAATTTCATCCAGGACGATCCCATTGCTGCTGTAACGGCAGGCCCGGGTATTACAGCAACGGCCAGGAGCAGCGCCAGCCGGATGTTGTCCCAACAGCTAAACCGGCTTTCAGACAGGTATATCAGGGGTGTCGACATCAGCTTTGACCTGGAGTCTTACGAACAAATAGACAATGGCCAGATGGTAGGCAGAACGGAGTTGCAGATGGAGGTGTCGCGCGACTTCCTTGACGATCGGCTTCGCATCACCGCCGGCGGCCAGCTCGAGCTTGAAGATGAGACCCGGAGACAGGTCAACCCCGCTGACATAGCCGGGGATTTCTCCGTTGAGTACCTCCTTGACCCGGATGGCCGGTTTACGCTGAAAGGATACAGGGAGAGGAAGTTTCAGGATGTGTTCGACGGCGAAGTGGTCGAAACGGGAATGGCCATCATATTCCGCCAGACCTTCGACAATTTCAGGGAACTCATCATGCGCAGGGAAGAAGAAACAGAGGTTGCCACCCCGGATGAACCCTAGCCCTGCAGCTGCCAACATATTATTAAAACCCAAAACCCAAAACCTGTGAATGTACGCATCACATATGCTCCACTCTTTCGACTGACTGCCTGGATTGGCTGCATCATCTTGCTGTTGCTGTCCTCATGCACGGGCTTGCGCAGGTTGCCCGATGACGAATACCTGTATACCGGCAGCCGTATTCACCTGGAAAAGGAAGAAGATGTTGATGATAAGCGGAATGTGGAACGGGAATTATCGCGTGTAATGAGGCCGCAGCCAAACAGCAAACTGATCATCTCCAGGCCTGCCTTGTGGATGTATCAGCGTGCAGGAGAGCCCACAGGAAGGGGCGTGCGGCACTGGATGAGAAACAGGCTTGGCGAAGAACCCGTGCTGTTTGACCAGGGATATGTGGACAGGAATAAGCGGCTTATGTACAACAGGTTATACAATATGGGCTATTTTGATGCCCGTATAACACACCAGCAAGACAGTGCACGACGGACGGTTGCCATCGTTTACCATGTATCCCTGAAACGGCCCTATCGTTTTGGAACCCTTTTCCCGGTAGATGAAGATTCCAGGCTGGCACGAGAGATCAACGACGGGCTGGTAAACAGCCTGATCGTTGAAGGGGAACCTTATAGTCTTGAGACCCTGAGAAGGGAAAGGCAGCGCATTGACCGCGAACTGAAAAAGAAGGGGTATTTTTATTTCCATCCCGATCACCTGCTTTTTCGGGCAGATTCTGCTGCAGGAGACAGGCGTGTTGATTTGCATACCACCATCAAGGCAGATATACCGGATGCGGGCCGCAGATCCTTCCAGATAGGTAATATATACATGCATGCTGATTACATGGCGGGAGGCGGCAACAGGACTGCCATGCAGGACACCCTGGAACTCGGCGACGGTTCCTTTTTTACCGATGACGCTCGCCAGTTCGACCCAGGAGTTATAAGGCGCTCCGTGTTTTTCAGAACAGACAGCCTGTACAATGTTCGAGACCACGACAGGAGCCTGAACCACCTGATGAGCCTCGGTACGTTTCGTTTTGTGAATATCCGGTTCCGGCCGCGGCAGGAAGAGGAGAGGGATGTGTTGGATGTCCGGGTGTTATTAACCCCTATTGAACGGCGATCTGTATCAGCCGAGCTTCGTGGTGTGACCAAATCAAATAATTTTGCCGGCCCCGGGTTTAATACCACTTTAACTAACAGGAACCTGTTCAGCGGCGCTGAAACGCTTGACTTAAGCCTGAATGCAGCTTATGAAGTCCTGGTGGGCAGGCAACGCA
>PWRF01000064.1 GCA_003556325.1 Bacteroidales bacterium
CATAATCGGTAAAACTGAAGCGGTCCATGTCGCGTGTGTTGTAACCAAAAGAGGTGGTCAGGCGGTGACGGTCATTCATGTGGTAATCCACGCCCACGGTAAAGTTATGGGCATCCATGTCGAAGTCAAAGTCCGACTGCTGATCCAGGTAAGTGTCGTTCACCAGGTTGGTCCTGAAGCTCGAACCGTATCCGTCGGAGTTAAACATCCGGCCGCTGTAATTCGCGAAAAAATTCACAGAACCTACATGGTAGTTGAGGTTTGCGGATCCGGAATAGCGCTGGCCTGTGCTGGCATTAAGCGATACCATGCCGTTGTAGCCGCGGTCGCGCTGCTCCTTCATTACAATGTTAATGATGCCGCTCGTGCCGTCGGGGTCGTACCTGACAGAGGGGTTGGTGATCACCTCCACGCGTTCGACCATTTCGGAAGGCAGTTGCTCGAGGGCCTCTGATCCGGTCAGGCCAAGCAGGCCCGAAGGCCGGCCGTCGATCAGGATGGTGACGTTATCACTGCCCCGGAGGCTCACGTTTCCATCAAAATCGACCGCAACACTTGGAATGTTCTGCATAAGATCCAGTGCTGAGCCACCCAGGGCGGTCAACTCCTGTTCGACATTAAACACCCGGCGATCCAGGCCCACCTCCATAAGCTCCCGCGTGGCTTCCACGGTTACCTCAGACAAGGTCGCTGCATCCGGGGATATGGCAATGGTACCCAGGTCAACTTCCCACTCGCGCGGCGAAATCCGGATGTCATTCACAAGCTGTTCAGGGTAACCTACATAATTAATTGCCACATAATAGGTTCCTGGTGAGATGTTGGCAATGTGAAAACTGCCGTCTTCCTCTGATATCGAACCCGAAACCATAGTACTATCGCTCACGGTGAACAACACTACGCTCGCATACATCAGAGGTGTCTGGCTATCTTCGTCCATCAACACCCCTTTTACTTCTCCCTGGGCTGCTGAACCCCCTCCGGAACCGCGTTGTCCACGTTGTTCAGGGTTTTCAGCATAGGAAAATACGGACATCGCCAGGAGGGCAAACATGCCATAAAACAGGTTTTTACCGATCATCATAATTATGGTATTATCGTTATACGTTCACTTAATTACAAAGTTTGGCGCCTTTACATACGCCGTCATAAACTGATGCAATGCATGATTGAAAGCACATCAGGTAAAGATCACATATAGATGGACAACAAAAGAGGCCAAAGGTTTAACGCGCCGGGAAGCTAAATGCTTTACTTTTGCACTCTTTAACACAGATTAACGTTTCTGTTTTATAAAAAACATATCACACAAACACGCGGGGAATATTCCTTACCTGGTATCATATTTTGTATCTTTGCCATAGCAGAAAAAACAGGCATACATTATTTATGGCAGAAAAATATTCAGAAGACAGCATACGCACGCTTGACTGGAAGGAGCACATCCGCATGCGGCCCGGGATGTATATCGGAAAGCTTGGCGACGGTGCATCCCAGGATGATGGTATTTACGTGCTGATCAAAGAGGTGATAGACAATGCCATTGACGAGTTTATCATGGGCTTCGGCAAGACCATTGAGGTCAGCATTGACGAGACTCAGGTGAGAGTTCGCGATTACGGCCGCGGCATTCCGCTGGGCAAAGTGGTCGAATGCGTCTCCAGGATCAATACAGGTGCCAAATACGACAGCAAGGTCTTCAAAAAAACAGTAGGTCTTAATGGAGTAGGCACCAAAGCGGTAAACGCCCTTTCCAATTCTTTTCGCATAGAGTCGATCAGGGAAGGCAAGGCGAAAGCAGCTGAATTTGAATTTGGCAAGTTGTTGAAGGAATTTGAGGTTGCAGAAAGCAGGGAAAGAACGGGTACGGTAGTTACCTTCACACCTGATCATACCATATTTGGAAAGTTCCGCTTCATTGAAGAGTATATTGAACAACTGTTATGGAACTATGTGTTTTTGAATCGCGGCTTAACCATTGTCTTTAACGGGCGGCGCCTGTACTCAAAAAATGGTTTGCTTGACCTGTTGTCGCGGTACATTGACACACCCGTTTGCTATCCGATAATTCACATCCAGGAGGATGAACTGGAGTTTGCCTTTACTCATAGCACGAGTCAGTACAGTGAAGAGTATTACTCTTTCGTGAACGGCCAGCACACAACACAGGGCGGAACACACCAGGCTGCCTTCAGGGAAGCTCTCAACCGCACCATCCGCGAGTTTTATAAAAAGGATTTTGATGCCAACGACATCAAAACATCTTTGATGGTGGCATTGAGTGTGAAAGTCCAGGAGCCTGTTTTTGAGTCGCAGACCAAAACAAAGCTGGGTTCTCAGCATATCGAACCCGGCGGTGCCTCCATACGGAATTACATCAGCGACATATTAAAACGGCGCCTCGACAACTATCTGCACATGCATCCCGATGTGGCCGAGGCATTGCTGAAAAAGATCCTGCAGTCGGAAAAGGATCGCAAAGATATGGCCAACATTAAAAAGCTCGCCCGCGAAAGGGTGAAAAAGGCCAGCCTTCATAATAAGAAGTTGCGCGACTGCCGCATTCATTACAATGACAACAAGCCGCAACGACTAGACACCACGCTGTTTATTACGGAGGGTGATTCGGCCAGCGGCTCCATCACAAAAGCCAGGGATGTAAATACGCAGGCTGTATTCAGCCTTAAAGGCAAACCCCTTAACAGCTATGGGCTTACCAAAAAGATCGTTTACGAGAACGAAGAGTTCAACCTGCTTCAGGCTGCGCTGAACATCGAAGAGAGCCTTGAAAACCTGCGATACAATAACGTGGTGATAGCCACCGATGCCGATGTGGATGGCATGCATATCAGGCTGCTGCTGCTTACCTTCTTCCTGCAGTTTTTTCCTGACCTCGTAAAAAACGGACATCTGTACATACTGCAAACACCTCTTTTCAGGGTCCGCGACAAAAAAACCACCAAATATTGTTATTCTGAAAAGGAAAAAGTGCAAGCCATAAAAGAGCTTAAAGGATCTCCTGAGATCACGCGTTTCAAGGGGCTTGGAGAGATCTCGCCCGATGAGTTCAGCCATTTTATAGGGAAAAACATTCGTCTCGATCCTGTAATATTAAGGAAAGACCTTAGCCTCAATGAAATATTAAGGTTTTACATGGGCAAGAATACGCCTGAAAGACAGCAGTTTATTATTGAGAACCTCCGCCTGGAGATGGATATGATTTAACCTCAATTGTATCCCAATCGGCCCAGGGCCTGAACGCCTCTCTGAAGTCCTGCAGCTGACACGCCGGCAGGTTGACCGTTTCCGAGGCCTCCCTGTAAGGCATTATACCGGAAAGGTTTTCTCCTTTGGGATCTATCACAGCCGAATCTCCTGAGTATTCAATATTGTTTCCGTCTGCCCCCACCCTGTTCAAACCGATCACGTATGCCTGGTTTTCAATGGCCCTGGCCATCAGCAACACCCTCCACGCATGGCTGCGGCTTCCCGGCCAGTTTGCCACATTGATCATGCAGTCATAAGCAAACCCCCTATCCTCATCATAACTGTTGCGGCACCAACCCGGAAAACGCAGATCATAACAAATAACCGGCATTATTTTCCATCCCTTCAGCTCGACAACAAGCTTTCCTGAGCCCGGAGTATAATACTTATTCTCACCGGCATAAGAAAAGAGGTGTTTTTTGTCATAGAACTGGTAGTTTCCATCCGGCTGCATCCATATCAGGCGGTTGAAATAATTTCCATTTGCCCTGATAATCATGCTTCCGGTAACCACACAATTATGCTGCCCGGCCTTTTCTTGCATCCACTGCATGCTTTTCCCCTCCATGGGTTCGGCATGATTATGCGGGATCATCGTAAATCCTGTAGTGAACATTTCGGGAAGAACGATAAGATCTGGTGCAGTGTCTATTCCTGCCAGTTTCTCATCAAACATGGCCAGGTTTTTTTTGGGATCTTCCCAATGCAGAACAGATTGAACGAGATGAACCTTTAGAGTTTGCATAATATATCGGCTGCTTTTTGGAGGGTTTCTTCGGACTTTGCAAAACAAAACCTGAGCATATGATTGTTGTGGGGTTTATTATAAAACGAAGATGTTGGCACTCCTGCCACCTTATGTTCTTTGATCAGGCGTTCGGCAAAAGTCATCTCGTCTTCGTCGCTGATCGCTTTGTAATTGAGCTGCTGAAAATACGTTCCTCCTGCCGGTGTAAAGGTAAACCGTGATCCTTTCAGCGCATTCAGGAAATAGTCTCTCTTTGCCTGATAAAAGGGGCCCAGGCCTTCATAATGATCAGGGGTTTGCAAGTATTCTGCGAGTGCATACTGAACGGGGGTATTGCTACAGAACACCATAAACTGGTGAGTTTTCCTGAACTCTTTCATCAGGTTTGCCGGGGCAACACAATACCCGGTCTTCCATCCGGTGGCATGAAACGTCTTGCCAAAAGAGCATGTTACCAGGCTCCGTTCGGCCAACCCTGGATAGAGACACACACTTTCGTGCTTTTTCCCTTCAAAGATGATGTGTTCGTAAACCTCATCACTGAGCACCATGATCCCGTTATTTTGCACGATCTTTTCGAGCTGCATCATATCTTCTTTCTCAAGGATGCTTCCGGTGGGGTTGTGCGGCGAATTGATGATGATCATTTTTGTGCGGCTTGTAACCAAACGCCGCACTTCGTCCCAGTCTATCCTGTAATGCGGGGGTTTTAGTTTAGATGATATCGTAACTCCCCCGTTTAATTTAATGGCAGGTATATAACTGTCGTAGGCGGGCTCAAAAACGATCACTTCGTCATCCTCCCTGACAAAAGCGGATATCGCAGCAAACAGTGCCTGTGTGGCGCCTGCCGTTACGGTAATTTCCGTGTCAGGATCGTATTGCGCCCCATAAAGGCGTTCTGTCTTTGCTGCAATGGCTTCACGCAACCGGGGCAACCCGGGCATAGGCGCATACTGGTTGTGCCCGTCACGCATGTTTTGCGCTACCAGTTCAATCAGAATCGGAGATACTTCAAAATCCGGAAATCCCTGTGAAAGATTCACAGCGCCATGTTCAACAGCAAGCTGCGACATTACAGCAAATATGGAAGTCCCGGTGTTTGGAAGCTTACTGCTTATTAAATCAGGGTAAGGCCTCATATAATTATATTATCAGGTTAATACCAATTAGTGTCATGTCAACGCTACTTTAGCCGGCCCAAGTCTTGATCTTTTTCCTCATCTCTTCAAAATAAAATCTTTACGTAGCTAAGGCTATGCGCAGATTTTCTTTTTGTGATCTGAGA
>PWRF01000337.1 GCA_003556325.1 Bacteroidales bacterium
CACACAGATAGCCGATACTGTTCATATATCAACCCTTACTGCCATTTCCCCTCTATATCAAAACCGGGTTTGCGGAAGGCAGATAAAAAGTGATGATCAGAAAGAGTAAGGCATAGGTGCGTTGTTGGTTCATCTTTTTGTACATTTGATACAAGAGATCACAAACAATTTAACTCATAACCCGTTAAACAAACACAGCGTAGGTACTTGTTTGGAATGGTTTTTGATTTAAAAAAGATCCGGATACATTCGTTCTTATAAAACCCGAGCGTGAAACGAGCCACGCCAATTGAGTTCAGGCAGGGGATGATCATTGGGTGCCGGGCACTTTGTGCTGAGAATGAATTGGAGTGAAGTTTGAATTTCGGGGTTTACGGATGGAAGGTTGGATTTGTAAATATAAAATTATAACGCATGAAAAATATTAGCACAGGCCGGTATCTCAGGGTGTTGTCGCTGCTTTTGCTGTTTTTTGTATTGTTCCCGGCAGATGGCCTGAGTCAGTACTTCGGTCGGAACAGACCCAGCTACCAGCGTTTTGACTTCAAAATGCATCAGACACCGCACTTTGATATATATCATTATTTTGAGAATGATTCCGTAATCAAAGCCCTGGCCAACACATACGAGAAGTGGTACACGCGGCACCAGAAAATATTCAGGGATACATTTGAAACCCAGAACCCCATCATTATGTATGCCAACCACCCGGACTTTCAGCAGACCACTGCTGTTGGCGGGATGATTGGCATTGGCACCATGGGTGTGACCGAAGCCTTGAGAAACAGGGTTGTGATGCCCATCCTGGAAACAAATGCCCAGACGGATCATGTGATTGGGCACGAGCTGGTGCACGTTTTTCAGTTTCGCCAAATGTTTCTGAAAGACTCGCTGGCGTTGAACTCTATTGGCAATTTGCCTTTGTGGCTGGTAGAGGGGATGGCCGAGTATTTCAGCCTGGGAAGTGTTGATACGCATACTGCCATGATCATGCGTGATGCTGTGTACCAGGACGATCTCCCCTCCCTGCGTGATATGACCAGGGATTACTCATACAACCCTTACCGTTATGGCCATTCCTTTGTCTCCTTTGTGGGGCGGACCTGGGGCGACTCGCTTATTGCACCGCTTTTTTCCGAGACCGCCAAATTCGGCTACGAAAGAGCCCTTGAAAGGGTTGTGGGCCTTGGTCACAGGACGGCTGGCAACATGTGGCATTCTGCCTTGAGAACGCACTATGAGCCCTTTATGCAGGACACTGCGCGCCATCAGCCCGTGGGAGAAAGGCTCCTGTCCTCCGACAATTCAGGTTCCATAAACATAAGTCCGGCAGTGAGCCCTGACGGTTCCCTGGTGGCATTCTTCTCCGAAAGAGACCTCATATCCATCGACCTGTTTCTTGCAGATGCCCAAACGGGCGACATAAAAAGAAAATTAGCCAGCGCAACGCGGTCTGGCGATATTGATGGATATAACTTTTTCGAAAGCAGGGGCGCCTGGTCTCCGGATGGCAGAAAATTCGTTCATGTTGCCGTTAAACAGGGTAAGAACCAGCTGGTTATCGTTGATGTGAACCGGCCGCGGCGCACAAGGGAGATAGAAGTGCCCGGTGTGCCTGCTCTGAATAATCCGGCTTGGTCGCCCGACGGTAAACATTTGGTCTTTAACGGATTGGTAGACGGCCAACCGGACCTGTTCCGCTTCAACCTCGAAACCAAAGAGGTGACCCGTCTTACCAATGACCGGTATTCGTATGTCCATGCCTCTTTTTCTGAAGACGGCCGGACGCTCATCTTTTCCACCGACAGGCCGCAAACAGCCCAGATCGGCGATAAGCTGAACATGAAAATGAATATCGGAATGATGGACCTGGATAACCCCAACGGCTCCATCACCGTGCTTGACATTTTCCCGGGTGCAGACAACCTTAACCCGCTGTTCTCCCCGGAAGACAAAAGCATCTATTTCCTTACCAATGCTGATGGGTTCAGAAACCTGCACGAATATGACATTGAAACAGGGAAAGTATTCAGGCTTACTGATTATTTCACCGGGATCAGCGGTATCACCCATATGACACCGGCAGTAAGCTTGTCAAGGGAGACAGGCGAGCTGTTTTACAGCCATTACAAGGAAGGCGACTATTCTGTTTTTCGTGCCGACCCCTCGGAGTTCGACTACGTTGAGGTGGATCCCATGCACATAGACATGACTGCGAGCATCTTGCCGCCCGCAGAAGCTGCTGTTCCCTCAATTGTTGACAACAAACTTGGCATTGAACCGATTGAACCTATTTTGCCCGAAGAAGCACTGGCAGAAAAACCCTACGACGGACGCTTTAGCCTTACCTTTATCGGCAGCAGCGGCGTTGGCGTTGCTACCAGCCGGTTTGGTACGGGTATGGCAGGAGGGGTAAGCATGATGTTCAGCGACATCCTCGGCGACCACCAATTATTTACAACACTTGCTGTGAATGGTGAAATTTATGATTTCGGCGGTATGGTAGGTTACCTTAACCAGCGCAGCCGTATCAACTGGGGCGCATCGATATCCCACATACCTTTTTCTTTTGCCAGGCTCAGGGAGGAGATTATCCCTGTCAATGCAAATACCGAAAACGAAGATTACATATACAATCTGCAGTTCATTCAGCAACGCACGTTCCAGGATGAGCTTTCCCTGTTTGCCTTCTATCCGATCTCTACGACCCGGCGTATTGAGGCTGGGGGCAGCGTCGCACTCTATTATTTTCGGATGGATGCCTTTAACAACTATTTCTACCGGGGGATGCCAATAGCACCGGATGAAGGTGCCGGAAGGCCCTACCGTGAGCGCCTGACTGATCTTGAGCCCGGCAGCTTTATGCTGCAGCGTCTAAACCTTGCATACGTCGGCGACAACTCCTTTTTCGGGATGGCTTCGCCCATAGCGGGATACCGTTATCGCCTCGGCGGGGAGCGCATGTTCGGAGAAATAAACATGTATAGTGTTACTGCCGACTACCGGCATTACTTCCGCTTCCGGCCTCTGACTCTTGCCTTGCGCGGCATACACTATGGAAGATATGGCCCTGAGGCTGAGAACGACCTGTTTTTCCCGCTGTATCTTGGATACCCCGGATATGTGAGAGGCTATGACTATTCAAGCCTCCGTCAGCTCGAAAGCACTTTTGATGATGCCTTTATGCTGGAACAACTCCAGGGTACAAGGGTCTTGCTTGGAGGTATCGAAGCGCGTGTGCCCTTTACCGGCCCTGAGCAGCTTGCCCTTATCTCCAGCAACTTTTTCTTTACCGAGCTTTCATGGTTCCTGGATGCAGGAGTGGCCTGGACGGAAGATACAAGCATCACGCTGGATCGCTCAAAAGGTAATGAGCCCGGCAAGCGCTACCCGATATTCAGCACGGGTCCTTCTTTGCGCATAAACCTGTTTGGCGCCCTCATTCTTGAACCCTACTTTGCCCTTCCTTTCCATACAAGGGGCATACAGGAGGGTGTGTGGGGCCTGAACTTCCTTCCGGGGTGGTGATTTTAATGTGCTAATTTGCCAATGTGCTAATGTGCTAATGGAAGGGTCCGTTTGGCAATGTTCAGCGGGTAATTTCATGATTGTTGTTTTTCCGTATTGAAGGGGGCTATGTCATTCCGAACGCGAAGCGGAGGAACCTCATTATACCCCCCCCTATCATGGCACGTGCTAATACCGCGCATTAGCTGAACAAAGGGAAATCTCATCTTATATCCGAATCCCTTCATTAGCACATTGGCACATTAGCACATTAATCTTCCTGTTTCACTTTATCCATTGCCTCGGCCAGTGAGGTTTCCTTGGTGTAGAAGCGTCCCCACTTGCTTTCCGGATCTGGTTTGGTGGCCAGCGAAACGATGATGAGCACCAGGATCGATGCCGAGGCTGCCGGAAGCACGATGTATTGCTCGCTCAGCAGCTGGGTGCCATAGAGGTTCGACATGATGGAGTTTGCCACTGTGATAATCAGGGTTATGCCCATACCTGTGGCTATAGAGGCCACGCCGCCTTCCACGGTAACGCGTTTCCAGAGAAAGGCGGCAAGCAAGGCCGGGGTGAGGCCGGCCCCCACCATGGTATATGCCGTCAGAGCCATCGCCAGGATGGTCTCGAACTGGGTGAGGATAAAGTACGCCAAAACTCCTAATGCTACAACCATTACCCGCTGGAAAACGACAATCTTTTTGGGATTGGCTGCCTTGTTGATAAAGCGCTGGTAAACATCCCGGGTCAGGTTGGTGGATGGGGTAAGCAGAAAACTGTTCCCGGTGGAGGTAATGATGGCAACCGAAGCGGCAAGCAGCAGCAATCCGCCCCAGATCGGCAGGCCTACTTCGGTGCTGTATCTCGCTGTATGCAGGATGATCCGCTCGGCATCACCGCTGGAAAGAAACATGTCCGATGCACGGTCCAGAATGTTGAAATGGCTGAAAGCAAAGATTGCCAGGGATGCCAGTGCGGTTTCCACCACGATGGTGCCAATTACCCACCACATTACGGCCGATTTGGCCGATTTTTCGTTCCGGGCAGAAAAGAACTTCTGGTACATATTGGATTCGCCAAGCAGCAAAAAGAATGTGGGAAGGAATATCCCCATAGCCCAGAAGAAGTTCTGGTCGCCAAATATCTTGAAGTGCGACGGGTCGAGTGTTGCCGTCAGGTGCTCTGCCCCCCCGATATTGAAAAACACAACAGGTGCTGCAACCAGCATGGCCAGGGTGATCACCGCGCCGTTGATGATGTCAACAGATACTATGGACATCATTCCGGCAAAAGCGGTAAAAGTGATGATGAAGGCTGCCGTGAGAAGCACTCCCTGCCATTCGGGTATGCCGGCTACCAGGTCAAGGACAAAACCTCCGGCCCTGAACTGGTACCCTACGATGGTTGTATAGGCGATCACGATAACAATGGTTCCCAGAATACGCGCGTACTTGTTGTAGCGCAGCTCCAGGATGTCGGGTACCGTGTACTCCGCAATTCGCCGGACACGTGCCGCCAGGAAAAATACGATGATAATGCCTACCCAGGCACCGGCCGCCATCCATAATTCCGAAAAGCCAACATTGGCAGCAAGTCCCGCTCCGGCAAGCAAACTGCCCGAGCCCATCCATGTACACAGCAATGTGCCCACCAGGCGTGGTGTCGAGACAGAACGCCCCGCAACCATAAAATCCTCCTGGCTTTTTACCATGAAACTTTTGTAAACGGATATCCCCATCAACAGAAGAAGATAGCCCACGACAACCCAAAGAAATATCA
>PWRF01000169.1 GCA_003556325.1 Bacteroidales bacterium
AGATAATTAAATGCCCGGCCAGCGCGTTCCCGTTGACCGGGCATTCTGTTAACATTAAAAAAGAGAGGTTAAGGCATAATTTGTCGGAAACATTCGAAGTAACAATGGAGAAAATGGTCTCGGGCGGTGACTGCCTGGGCCGGCTGCCCGATGGGCGCGCCCTGTTCGTTCCCTTTGTCCTGCCTGGCGAAGTCGTCCGGATTGCATTGGTCGAGGAGAAAAAACGGTACGCGCACGGCTTTCCCCTGGAGGTGATCGAACCTGCAGCGGACCGCATCAGCCCGCGCTGCATCCACTTTGGTGAATGCGGCGGCTGTCAGTACCAGCATTTAGACTATGCGAAGCAGCTGAGCCTGAAAGAAGACCTCCTCAAAGATCAATTCAACCGCATCGCCCATATTGAGCACCCACCCATCCAGCCCATCGTACCGGCCCCCGATCCCTGGGGTTACCGCAACCACATCCAGTTCCACGTCGGGCAGTCTGGTGAATTGGGCTTTATTCACGCCGATGGTGAACACCTGCTGATCATCGAAGAATGCCACCTGCCTCAACCCAAGATCAACACCCTCTGGCCGCAGCTTGAGTTAGGTTCAGAATCCGGTGTGTTCCGCCTGGGTATCCGCCAGGACACCTACGAAAACCAGATGTTGATCATGGAAGGGAATGACCCCAAACCCCCTGATTTCAGCGAGGACATGCCCGTCTCAGCCGTTTACACACCACCCGATGCCCGCCTGACCGTCCTGGCCGGGGACGATCACCTGGTCTACACTTTGCATGACCAGCACTTCCAGGTATCGGCACGCTCGTTCTTCCAGGTGCACACAGCCATGGCAGAGCAGATGATCACCTACCTGCTCGAAAATCTGCAATTGGAGGAAAACACCCGTGTTGTAGAACTGTATGCGGGGGTGGGTTTATTCAGCGCCTTCCTGGCGCCCAGGGTGGGTCACCTGACGGCCATCGAGAGCTCGGGGTCTGCCTGCCATGATTTTGTTGTCAATCTGGACGCCTGTGACAATGTCGTCCTGTACGAAGCAGATGCCGAAGAGGTGATGCTCACACTCAACATGCCGACTGATCTGCTGGTCATGGACCCACCGCGTTCCGGGCTCTCCCCTGCTGTCCATGATGCGATTGCGCAGCTGCAGCCCAAACAGATCGCCTATATCTCCTGCGACCCGGCCACCCTGGCCCGCGATACCAGGCGCCTTCTCGGGAACGGCTATCAGCTGGATTCGGTCACCCCCTTTGACATGTTCCCCCACACCGGGCATGTGGAAAGTATATCTTTGATATCAATAGTTGATAGCCATTTAGATTGAAGAGCTTTATGTCAAGAGCAATTCAGGTGGCAGATTACTGTTCGGATAAGAGTCATTGTGCCAGGATTCTTGAATAAAAGTGTTCAACAAATAAATCCAGTATCAGACAATACAAGAAGCGAGCAATCGTTAGTATCAGGTTACCGATGGTAAAAAAAGTATTTCAAAGAGCATTAATCTGTCTGTTATCCTTAGTTATTGTTTTGCTCATCTACTCTCTCATCAAGTTTCCAATCCAATACCTGTATCGCATTTTCCGCTATGGGGAATCCGATGTTGGTGATTACAAAATCTTCCCTGAAAGAATAATTAGCGCAAGCGACGCCCCCCACTATTATGAGATAAGAGAAAAGAATCTTGACAACCATTTCCTGGAATACCAGTACAAAGGTGATGTAAAATCTGCTGTTTTTTCGGATTTCATGGATGAGACGGGTACAACCGCTTTGATTGTCCTCCATAAGGAACAGCTGATCCACGAGGGATACTACAACGGGCATACCAGAGAATCAACGAACACGTCGTTCTCTTCAGTAAAATCGATTGTCTCTTTGTTGATCGGCATTGCAATTGAAGATGGCTACATCACAAGTGAAAAAGACTCCATCGCGCAGTATATCCAGGAATTCAAAAAAACCGATTTTGAAGCTGTCACCATCGAAGACCTGCTGCTGATGCGGTCACCCATTAGATACCGGGAAGGTTTACTGTGGTTTGGTGATGATGCCAAAACCTACTACATGCCCGATTTACGCAGCTTAGCCCTCCAGCAAACCAGGATAGACGATCGTTATGATAGTGGGTTTTTGTATAACAACTATCACCCCTTGTTGTTAGGCATCATCCTGGAAAGAAGTACCGGGCAAAGTGTCTCAAGTTATTTTGAAGAAAGAATTTGGACTCAAATTGGGACAGAATTTGATGTCTCCTGGAGTTTAGACAGTGAGACATCAGGTTTTGAAAAGATGGAAAGCGGTCTGAACTTTAAGTCCATAGATTTCATTAAGATCGGCACCTTACTCATCAACCAGGGAAGATGGAACGGACGACAAATCATCAACCCTGCTTGGCTGGAAAAGTCAATCTATGCCAGTTTTCCTTTAGACCCTGATGACTATAAAAGAAGCGACTGGTTATCGGACGCTGACATCGGTTATCAATATATGTGGTACAGCCTGGAAAACGAAAAGGGTGGCTATGACTTTTTCGCAGCCGGGAAGTATGGGCAGTACTTGTATATTTCTCCGGAAAACGAAGTGGTCATTGTTCGTAACGGCTTTCAAGAAGGTAGAGTTGACTACTGGCCATTGGTTTTGAGAGAGATTGCAAATACAATAGATAATGAAGTCCACTGATTCCTTCAAGAGGCAGGTGATAAATGGCTGAGTATAAAAAAGTGAAATACTATTACAATGGGGAACTGGCCCAGGATTTAGCAGAAAAAATAAAACCGCATTATCCAGCCTTTGACCAAGCAACCTTTATCCGTATGATTACCGATAAGGTTGATGATTTAGAATTAAAGGCCCGGGTCAATGTTTTTGCGGATGCCCTGCGTGCCTGTTTACCTGAAGATTTCCCCCAGGCGGCGGACATTCTTCATAAAATTCTCGGCCCCGAAAACCCGAATGAAACCGGCATGTTCACCGAAGGTTACTGGCTGATGCCCGTGGCTTACTTTGTTGAGAAATTCGGTCTTAAACATTTTGACGAATCGATCAAATTGATCTATGAAATCACCAAACGGCATACCGGCGAATTTGCTGTCAGACCCTTTATCCAGCACTATCAGGCGGATATGTTAGCCATCATGGAGGCCTGGTCACAGGATGAAAACTTTCATGTGCGGCGGTTGTCCTGCGAAGGCGTCAGGCCGCGGCTGCCCTGGGCGAAAAAGCTGGATATGTTTATCGAAGCACCACAGCTGATCCTCCCGATATTGGAAAACCTTAAAGAAGATGAATCCCGGTTTGTGCAAAAATCAGTTGCCAATTGTTTGAACGATATCTTGAAGGATAATAATACGATTGCTATGGATGTCATTAATAGGTGGAGCAGGTCAAGCAACAAAAACACCCACTGGATCATCAAACATGCTCTTAGAAACGAGCTGAAGAAGCAAAACCCTGAAGCGAAGACAATCCTCACCCAACTGAGCGCTGGCTGAACGACATAGATTAAAAAAACCATTCTTTTGCTATTGGAAATTAAATATAGCTAAGAATATATTAAACACAGTAGGAATCCGCTTTACTGAAAAGTGTTTAAAATTCAGTGATTAACTGAATTAGGTGTTTTGGAGTTTCTGTCAATATCCAGTGAATGATGCCCGATCATCACTGATAAACCCATTAGCAACACAAAAAGGAGTGTGAAAAAAAATGATAGGTGTCGAAATTAATCTGGTGGTCACGGATTGCTTAAGTGCCTTAGCTCTTTATGAAAAGATATTCGATATTGAACGTGTTGAAGTCACGGATTTTTCCAAAGGAGAAAATGAGGTCATTTTTTCATTATATGGGACCACATTCCACATGCTGGATGAAAATCCCGAGTTTTCCCTCATTGCCCCCCAGCCAGATGATCCAAAATCGATCTGGTTTAACATCATGGTACCCGATATCAACAGCACATACGACAAAGCGATCAGTGAGGGTTGTACCGAGATTCAGCCGATGACAGAATTGCCTGATTATGGTGTCTCCAATGCGATTTTCAGCTGTCCATTTGGACATGTGTGGATGCTGCACCAGGTGCACAGCGAAGTGAGCTTCGAAGAGCGAAATAAGCTTTGGGAAGATCGGGAAAAATAACATGCAGTACGAAGTCAACACAGTTGAGGAATACATTGCAGCCTTGCCTGATAACCGAAAACCCGTCATCGGAAAGCTGCGTGAAGTGATCGTGGCAAACCTGCCGGAGGGATTTGCTGAGCAAATCGCCTATAGGATGATCAGCTACGTGGTGCCGTTGTCAAGGTATCCCCAGGGCTATCATGCGAAGAAAGGCGAATCCCTGCCCTTTCTTTCGCTGGCCTCTCAAAAGAGTCATATTGCCCTGTATCACATGGGTCTGTATCAAAACAAGGAACTGGAGACCTGGTTTGCCAGCGAGTATGCCCAGCGGGTTCCCACCAAACTTGATATGGGAAAAAGCTGTATCAGGTTTAAAAATCCAGAACATATCCCCTATGAACTGATCGCTGAACTGTGTCAGAAGATCACCGTTGACAACTATATCCAATCCTATGAACGTGCGATCAATCGAAGCTGAGGGCTGACATTCATGAAAGAAAAGTTCGATTTTTCAGCAGAGATCAAGAAAGTGCCTGATATGGATGCAGCCTACATTGAAATGCCCTTTGATATCAGAGAGACATTTGGAAAGAGTCGTGTCAAAGTACACGCCACATTTGACGGCGAGACCTATGACGGCAGCATTGTCAACATGGGTCTTAAGCACGATGATGGCACCATCTGTTACATCCTGGGCCTCCGCAAGGATATCCGTGCCAAAATCGGCAAACAACCGGGAGACACCGTGCGGGTTACGATCCAGCCGAGAAAAGACTGATACTGCCCAGCTAATTGGAATTCCGATTACAATATCTATCAGGTGAATGTCCCTACCACTCAATAGATTTTAATTCAGGATCAACAATGACCAATATTGATGAAAACCTGGTTGCGCCGTGTGGAATGAACTGCAGCCTGTGCATCAGCTACCAGGCCAAGAAATACGATTTAGACCAGCAGGGTTTTAACCGCAAGTACTGCCCTGGTTGTATCCCCAGGGGGGAGAATTGCCTGCACATGGGGCATCAATGCGAACTACTGGCAAAAGGACTCGTCCGCTTCTGTTTCGAATGCGATGACTTCCCCTGTAAGCGGTTGAAGTCACTGGACAAACGTTATCGCACCAAGTACCACATGAGCATGATCG
>PWRF01000230.1 GCA_003556325.1 Bacteroidales bacterium
ACCATCAGTCCCCGGGAAGTGGTGAAAAAAGGGTTGCAATGGAATCAGACCTTTGTAAACGAGTTAATATGGAGGGAATTCTATGCCATGATCATGTGGCATTACCCCGAAGTTGTCACCCGTTCGTTTAAACCTGCATACGACCGTATCAGCTGGAGAAATAACGAACAGGAATTTGAAAAATGGAAAAGGGGGCTTACCGGGTACCCCATGGTCGATGCAGGTATGCGGCAGCTCAGTGAGACCGGATATATGCATAACCGGTTGCGAATGATTACCGCCAGTTTCCTGTCAAAGCACCTCCTTATCGACTGGAGGTGGGGCGAAGCCTGGTTTGGCGAGAAACTCTTTGACTACGAGCTTTCTTCCAACAACGGGGGATGGCAATGGAGCGCCGGAACAGGATGCGATGCTGCACCATATTTTCGTATCTTTAATCCTGAAACGCAAAAAAAGAAATTCGACCCGAAAGGCGAGTTTACAGGGCAGTGGCTGCCCGAGCCTGATAAGGGCGGGTATCCGGCAAAGATCGTTGATCACCGCCGGGCCAGGGAGAGGTGCCTCAAAGAATATCGTAATGCCCTGGAATCGCAGGGAGAATAGATTTAAGACGTGCAATTTAACAGGTTTGTAAAGCATATTCAGAACAACCACCGGTTTGACGATCTTCCCGGGCAGGCAGCCCAGCTGAGGATGGCACCCGGTATGCGCCACCAGGAAATAAAAACAATGGGTGCCGGGAAGAACCCTGTGAAAAGCGGTGTTATCTTACTGGTGTACCCTGCGGCAGACAAAAAGGCTTATACCGTGTTTATCAAAAGACCCGTCTATGACGGTGTCCATAGCGGCCAGATCTCCCTCCCGGGAGGAAGGTATGAGAATTCGGATCAAACCACTACGCAGACAGCACTGCGGGAGGCACAGGAGGAAATCGGCATAGACCCTGCAAAGGTGGAAGTTGCCGGCACCCTGACGGATCTCTATATCCCGCCAAGCAACTATCTTGTCACCCCGGTGCTGGGAATAATATATGACAGGCCTGTGTTCACACCTGATAAAAAGGAGGTGGACAGCATCATCGAGGTGCCTTTACATGTGTTCACGGAGGATCATTACTTGAAAAAAATCCCCATAACCATGTCGACGGGAGAGTCCGCAGATACACCCTGTTTTCTGTTTAATGGCCATATTATATGGGGAGCAACAGCTATGATGCTGGCTGAGTTTAAAGACATACTGGCTGCAATATAGAGCAGAAAACAGTTCTCAGGATAGTAGTCCGGGTTATATTTTGTCACAAATCAGTCAGGTTGATTTTTTTTGACACACATGAGGATGATTATTTTGACATTTCGACATTTCGACAATTTTAAACATAAGAACCGGGCACTTGCGGACTCGGCGAAGCCAATCCTCACGACAAGATTTTAACACACAGGAGGATGATTATTGGGACGTTTCGACATTTCGACATTTCGACATTTTGACAGTTACAACACAACCCCTGAACTTTTGACAAGAACATAAACACCACAATAACAATTAGTTGAAATAATATAAACACATGAAACGCTACACAGGTACCGGTACTCATAGAATGATAAGGTCACTTGCCGGTGTATGCCTGGCTGGCTTGCTTATCGCAGGCCCTGTGGCAGGGTTACCCTTGCAGGGGATGACTGGCGGGAATCAGGTTCCTGAAGGATATACTGAGAAAAAGGTCTATTCTCATGACGCAAAAGGGAGGGTAGCAGAAATTCACTATTACGACGGAGAAACAAACCTGGTCCGAAGGAAAGCTTACCTCTACAGCGAAGACCGCAGGCAAACCGAAATCCTTATTGAGGATGGCTTCGGAAGGCTTAGGGAGAGGCAGGAATTGTACTATGACCGTAGCGGCAGAAAGACGAAACAACTCATTTACGACAGGTACGGCAATATTGTAGAAGGGAATGAATACGCTTACAACGATGCCGGCAAGCGCATCCGGTGGCGGCATTTAGTTTTCGGCGGCCAGTTAAAGTGGAGCCGCAGTTATTCCTATAACAAAAGGGGAAACAGGACAGAAGAAGTGTGGACTGACGAGTCAGACCGGATATCTTACCGCTATGTATTCAGTTATGACCAAAGAGGCCGCCTTGCCGGACAGACGGTGTATGATGAAAAGGGCGATCTGAAGTGGCGTTACGGGTACGACTATAATCTGGACGGACACAGGATTGCAGTGCGGTGGTATAACGACCGTGACCGGTTGCGATGGATCAGAACCTATGCCTACAACGCCAGGGGGCAAAGGGTTGAAGAGAGGCGATACCAGGCTTTCAGGCGAATATTTACCGGCAGGACCAGTTACCGGCTGAAACATACTTTTTATTTTGAGTACGATGACGCAGGAAACAGGATTTATCAAAGGGTATTTGATGCCGCCGGAAATGAATTCTGGTCAATAGAAAAAACCTATGACACGGCCGGAAACCTGGTCAGCTACGCCAATTACGATCACGAAGGCAAGACCGAATACAGGTATGAGATCGCCTACAACGACAGGGGGTTAAAGACAGAATGGCGGTGGTATGATGACAAGGGGGAGCTGCTCTGGATGCAATTGTTCTTCTATGATGAAGAAGGGCGTAAGGTCATGCAGGTGGAGTATTAAAAAAAGGGAGGCCTGGTGGCGCTCCCTTTCCGATGTTCATTGTTTTGATTATCTATTTGACGGAATCAACGATTGCTTTGAAGGCATCCGGATGATTCATGGCCAGATCGGCAAGTACCTTCCTGTTGATCTGAACATTTTTGGTGTTTAACTTACCTATAAATTGGGAATAGTTCATGTCGTATTGTCTGACGGCTGCATTGATACGCTGAATCCACAACTTTCTGAATTCCCTTTTCTTGTTGCGCCTGTCGCGGTATGCGTATAGCTGCCCTTTTTCCCAGGTGTTTTTTGCTACCGTATAAACGTTTTTCCTGGCACCAAAATAGCCTTTGGTGAGCTTAAGCAGCTTTTTGCGTTTGTGCCTCGCGGCAACTTTGTTTACTGATCTTGGCATAGTTTTCTGTTTTTTTTCGTTGAGCGCTTTCCGCTGTCACAGGGAAAGACTTACCTGGCTTCAACAAAGGTTTGTACTAATGATTTGCTTACATGGCCAGCATCGACTTGATGTTTTTCTCATCAGCCTTGTGGACATACGCTGTTTTTGTAAGATTTCTCTTTCTTTTCTTATGCTTTTTAGTCAGGATGTGACTTTTATAAGCATGTTTACGCTTAATGCGCCCCGAAGCGGTAACTGAAAACCGTTTTTTCGCTCCGGATTTAGTCTTCATCTTTGGCATTCTTCACTCAATTTACAGGTTTATATATTAATGAACATCAGTTCTTTTTTCCGGGTGCTTTCCTGGGCGATACAAACATGATCATGCGCTTGCCTTCCATTTTTGGCATCTGCTCAACTTTCCCATATTCTTCAATTTCCTGTGCGAAACGAAGCAGGATGAGCTCGCCTTTTTCCTTGTAGATGATCGTACGGCCTTTAAAAAACACATATACTTTAAGCTTTGCCCCTTCCTGAAGAAATTTGATGGCGTGCTTCAGCTTAAAGTTAAAATCATGGTCATCGGTATTGGGCCCCAACCTGATTTCTTTCACCACCACTTTGGCAGCATTGGCTTTGATCTCTTTTTGTTTCTTTTTTTGTTCGTAGAGAAACTTCTTGTAATCCATGATCTTACAAACCGGGGGATTTGCTGTGGGGGCAATTTCCACAAGATCAAGGCCCATTCTGTCTGCCATATCCAATGCAGTTTTAATGGGGTGAATGTCAGATTCTACGTTTTCGCCTACCACTCTGACAACGGGTGCTGTGATGCGTTCGTTGATGCGGTGCGGGTCTTCTTTTTTTACAAATCTTCTTCTGCCTCTGGGTTTGAATGGTGTTGCTATGGTACCTTCCTCCTCTCTTTTGGTTACCAATTGGTTTATTTATTGATCAGGGATGAGCCTGTGAATATCCTGCTCAACCCTTTTTACAAAGTCTTCGATAGTATAGGTTCCAAGGTCGCCTTCGCCGTGTTTACGGACCGAAACCGTGCCCTGGGCCTCTTCTTTTTCTCCTACAACCAGCATGTATGGGATTTTGCGCGTTTCTGCATCGCGAATTTTCTTTCCCGTTTTCTCGTTGCGCTCGTCAATTAGCGTGCGAATTTCGTAATTATTCAGCAAAGTTAAAACTTTTTTTGCATATTTTTCATATTTCTCACTGATAGGCAATATAATAGCCTGATCCGGGGTGAGCCACAACGGGAAGTTTCCGGCGCAATGTTCGATCATGACCGCCACAAAACGCTCCATTGAACCAAACGGTGCCCTGTGGATCATTACCGGACGGTGTTTCTGGTTGTCACTGCCGATATATTCCAGTTCAAAACGGTCAGGCAGGTTGTAGTCAACCTGTATGGTGCCCAGCTGCCAGCTGCGGCCCAGTGCATCGTTTACCATGAAGTCAAGCTTGGGACCGTAAAAGGCCGCTTCGCCCCTGACAATATCCGCCTTTAACCCCTTCTCTGCGGTAGCTTCAATAATAGCTTGTTCTGCCTTATCCCAGTTTTCATTGTTGCCAATGTATTTTTCCATCTTACCGGGATCGCGAAGTGAGATCTGCACGCTGTAGTCCTGAAAGTCAAGGGCTTTGAATATCAGCAGTACAATATCTATAACTGCAATAAACTCATCTTTCACCTGGTCGGGCCGGCAGAAGATATGGGCATCGTCCTGGGTGAATCCGCGTACGCGCGTCAACCCGTGCAGCTCGCCACTTTGTTCGTACCGGTACACGGTACCAAACTCTGCAAACCTCACTGGCAAATCCTTGTAGGAATATTGTTTGTTCTTGTATATCTCACAGTGATGCGGACAGTTCATGGGCTTCAGGAAAAACTCCTCGCCCTCGGAGGGAGTGGATATGGGCTGGAAAGAGTCATCCCCGTATTTGTCGTAATGCCCGCTTGTTACGTATAGATTCTTATTGCCAATATGCGGCGATATAACGGGCTTATAGCCGGCTTTCCTCTGAACGCGTTTGAGGAATTTCTCGAGGTTCTCCCGGAGCTCTGCACCTTTGGGCAACCAGAGAGGCAGTCCCTGGCCTACGTTGTTTGAAAATGCAAACAGTTCGAGCTCCTTGCCAATTTTTCTGTGGTCACGTTTTTTCGCTTCTTCGAGCATCTCCAGGTATTCCTTCAGCATCTTTTGCTTGGGGAAGCTGATGCC
>PWRF01000066.1 GCA_003556325.1 Bacteroidales bacterium
ATCAGGAGGCACAGAGCATGGATTTCAAGTCAGCCGAAGAAAAATTCCAGTCGATCGAGAACGCTTTCCACAGTGGGCGTCTTTCTGATCATGATTACCAGGCCGCGGTCAGCCAGATCAGCGTCCAGGATGAGGCAGGACGGCAGTGGAAAATCCAGCCCTACAGCGGGCAGTGGCATGTGTACGATTGGGGGGGGTGGCACCCAGCGCGGCGGCCGCAACCCCAGGTAAACACAGGACATCGACCTACTCAACAGCGACCAGTACAACCGAATAAACGCAAGAAACCATGGATCTATGTGGGTGGTTGTGCCTTATTGGTGGCAGTGGTCGTTTGTGTTATTGGCGGTTTGGGCATGTTTGGCATTATCAGCCTTGGTTTTATTGAAGAAGACTCACTAGAAAGGCACATCATCCAAACCCAGGATTTTGTTTTGGACGGCATTGGTGGGGTTTACCAGATGGGTGCAATGACATTAGAAATCGGGCCAAACAACCTGGGTCAGCAACTGCTGGTTAAACTGACAGAATATGATATGCCATTGGAAGCCGGCATTACAGATCAGACCAGCCTTTTCCGTTTAGAGGGACTTCCGGCAGAGTTCAGGGGTGAATTGCACACCCGCATAAACCTTACCCAGAGCCTGTTGGATACACTCGATCGAGGTGATGCAGAGGCAGCCAAGTCGTTAACCTTTTATTTAGGCTCATATTCCTATGCAACATCGGTTGGTGATCTTACTTTCAGCATGGTGCCAGTGGAGGTTGAAATTGACTTGGTCATGGGGCAGGCATCAACCGTGGTTCAATTTGGATATGGCCAGGGTCAGGTCTCTGGGAATGTGATGGCATCTATGATCATGCCAGCTGGTGTAGAACTGGTCACGTATGTTTCAAACACTGAAAATGATGTGTTTTTCATTGTGATAAATGACGGCGGGCAAGAGCAGGTAGTGAGTGATCATTTTGTGATCCATTATCCCAGCTCATATAATTATGAGCAGGTTTTGCCATTGTTAGATCAGCTTGAATGGGTCTACCAGGACTTGATGGCGATGGGCTGGGCATGGCCAATAGACTATCAAGTCGGACAATCGATGGGGACTAGATTGGTTCTGGATGGATTATTTAAAGTTTATATACAAGATTGTGATCCAAAGGCATATGTCTATTTTGGCAGGACCACGGGAGAATGCAGTGGGTTGTTTAAGGATAGCATTGTTACGGGAGTTCATGTATTAATTCATCCCCGGACACTTGAGGGAGATGTGAGAACAATGAAAGCCACGGTGGGACATGAACTGATGCATGCTGCGCAATATGCGTTTCATATTGGGCGTGTGGGAAGATCCGGGTTTAGTAGTCGGGAAAAGTTAGGGCTTGATGGCGGTGCAGACAGTTGGAAGATGCTGGATGAGGCTGTGGCGACCTGGTATGAGCAACGAGCTGCTGGTGATGATAATTTGATTCCAGGCGTGGCATCGCTTCATGCTGACTTTTATACGTATCCGTGGTTTTTTGACCGGGATAGGAAAACGGCAGAACACGCGGGTTATGGAGCAAGCTGGTTTATCCATTACCTGGTTAGGCATCATGGGGCTAACTTTATTCTAGAAGCCTATAAGGCACAACATACCACCGGTGGAGGCGATGCATTGATTCATGGGCTGCAAGTCTCAGGCGTAAGCCAATCGCTGACTGGCACACTTTTTCCAGGATTCTTAGACGATTATTTCCTGGAAACGCATACCTTTGCGCATGGTTTATCGGGTACGAACCATTTTCAATATCTTTCAAGTCGTGTATTGAGTATGGGGGTAAATCGCCGAAGATTGACGTTTAATCCAACTGGTACGCTAAGCAGAAGTGCACAAGTGAGTACGAGCCCGGGAACCATTGTCAACCTCGGGAATGGAGAGCAAGCGTTGAGTACACCAGCGACAGTGACAGTCACAGCAACGCTGCCTGCCAGTATGACGGCCTATTATTTCCACTATGATGTTCCCAGTGATGGGGCATCATGGCAGGAAGGGCAAGTGATCACGATTAATAGTTCAGGTGGTGCGGTCCTGGTATTTGGAGATTCAAAAGACGATTGGCTTGTTGAGTATGCTAATGTGAGCAATCCCCTGGATGATATTGGTAGGCGGGAATTGACGATAGATGCTACAGAGTATCATCGATTTTATTTTATCCTGTTTAATGATTCCCCCTTATCAAACTCAGTACCCCAAGATGTGAGCGTCACAATTAAGTATGGCCAAGAGGGCGTTGAACCTATTGTGGAGCAACAGCCTGTTACGACCGGGGAGGAGTGGTTAAAACCAGGTACTTATAAGGGTGGTATCGGTTGGTTCAGACCAGAAGAGTGTTTTGGTGAAGATAAGCACACAGAACATCCATTTTCTGTGACGATCACACGAGTAGGCGATCAATATTATGCTGATGGAGAATTGATAGGATTCAGCAGGAACGGTGTTTTGATATGGACTGTGGAACCATCACATGATTATAAAATCAGATTTGAGGCGGATTATGAGGAAAGTTTATTTGGCCTAAGTAATGTGATCAGAGGATCGTTTTCTTATTATTTCTTAAATGACGAGGGAAATTATTATCGAACAAATTGTTATCAAGGATGGTTCAGTGGTGCTTTAGAGTAAATGGCTGTGTCTTGCCATGAAAAACAAGCTGTTTTTTTATTGAAAGGGTTAATGATGAGCAAATCTATTAAGCATTCTTTTCTGGCTATGATAACGGTTATTATGTTGTCCTTAGCCTGTTCGATTGACCTTGGCAATCGCGGTGCTGTGGAGGACACAAGCCCCCAGCAAACGGCGGTCGTCCAGCGCATCACCGCAGTTGTCGAGGAATTTCAAGGACCCGACGTTGAAGTACCGCAGGCTGACCCCGAAATCATCGCAGAAGAATCGGTTGTGGAACAACCCATTGAGGATCAAGAACAGCATCAGCCAGTCGTTGCTGAGCCCAATTTTGTGTACCAGGGCATCAGCATGACGTATGATCCGGCTGTGGTCAGCAGCATCCGCACGGAAGAGATCGCTCAACAACAGGGAGAATTCCCAGGTGAGACTTTTCCTGCGCATGTTGAGCTGACGTTAGAGGGCTACTTTGTCCGCGACCATAAGTATTCAGCCATAATCCGCGTTTACCCGGTGGATGCCTTTCGAGCGATCAGCCCCGAAGGCGGCCGGGAAATAGACGCCTTGCAACAAATCCTGAACACAAAACCCGGCGGCATCCAGGACCGATTACCCTTTTTCCCGGTGTGGGCCTGGCCGGGCGGGCAAACCTTTGCCGTAAAAGTAGATTATTTTGACTTTCAAAACGGCACCGGGGTCAGGTATCTGACGACTTTTCGTGGTGACCTGTTTCCCCTGGATAACCAGGATCTGCTCTACAGCTACCAGGGCCTGACTGCTGATGGGCGCTTTGTGGTTAGTGCCGTGCTGCCGGTCACCCATTCGAACCTGCCAGCCGACGGCTGGAGCCAGTTTGACGACTGGGAATCCTTTGAAAGGAACTGGGAAGCTTATATCGAAGGCATTGCCCAGGATTTTGACTCTCAGGAAAACCCATCCTTTACGCCTGACATCTCAGTGCTGGATGCGATGATGCGTTCTCTGCAGGTTGATGGGTAGTTGAAGCGTGATTGTTATAAAAAATTACCATTTGGGTGATATTTTTAAGTCATCTTCCATCGACTGGCTTTTTTGATAAAGACATAGCAGGGGGATCGCAAAGTGAGAGAATGGGCAATTACAAGGTGATTAAAAAAACCTCTCTTACTTGGGAGAGAGGTTGGTGAGGGGAGTGTTTACATCGTGAAGATAGTTTTCATGTGATCGATTAAACTTACCGATTGCCCTAGGACTTAGCGTTTGAGCATAGGCTGAGGTAGAATGGTGTTGTGATGACATCATCATAACAACTTTACTTATGAAAAACTGGGGGGAGCGCCTCTGCTACCAATCCTATTATTTTAAGCAGTAGAACTGCAGGCTTAGAAACAAAAACCAGGACGTGGGCTTTAGCGTTTTATTCCCCAGAAAAATGGACTGTGATCATTAATGATTAATCCCATCAAACCTACTCACTATCTGAGATTAGGGATTGTTAGACATGAGTTGTATCAGGAGGCACAGCATGGATTTCAAGTCAGCCGAAGAAAAGTTCCAGTCAATCGATAAAGTCTATCGCAGCGGGCGTCTTTCCGACCATGATTACGAGGCAGCGGTCAGCCAGATCGGCGTTCAGGACGAGACAGGGCGGCAGTGGAAAATCCAGCCATACAGCGGGCAGTGGCATGTGTATGATCGGAGGCAGTGGCACCCAGCGCGGCAACCCCAGCGGAATTCTGCAAATGCAGTGCATTCTGAAAACAAGGAAAATAAAGCGGATAATAAATCCTGGTTTTTACTTAGGAATGGGAGAAAAAAAGGTCCATATACCTGGGAAGAAATCAAACAAGTTTCTCAAAGTCACGGACTAGATCCATCAGACAAGCTATGGACTGAGGCATGGCCCGATTGGGTGGCTGCGGCAAATATCCCGGAATTGAAGCCCTTTGTTGTTCAGCCAGTTCAACAAAATAGGCTCAAGAAAAAAACACGCTGGGTCGCCTTTGTAATCGGCGGGGCTGCGATTATTGTGTGTGGTGTTATGTTTTTTGTCTTTTCAGGGTTCTTCACCTTGTTGCTATTCGGTGGCCAGGTACCGGTGACGGGCAGCTTATCACTGGGTGATCCGCAGGTATTGGCAGTGGAATCCGTCGGAAACCAGGGTGGACAAATCAGGATCGAGCCTGCAGATTCTGAGCTGAATGGCATGTTGATCGATGTGCCGCAGGACGCTTACCCGGGGGAGATCATCTTCACCGTTGGTGAAACACCGATCCTGTCGCATACCTTTGGTGAGGATTTTACACCTGCCTCGCCGTTGATCACGATTGATAACGGCCAGGTGTTTGCAAATCAGCCGCTGCTGGTAACGATCCCGATTCAGAAGACGGACGATGAATTTGCAATGGGTTTTTATTATGACTGGGAGGCGGGCACACTTGAGGGTATTCCGTTTATTTCACAGAGCAACCAGGAAATTGTGTTATACACGGCCCATTTTTCCAACATTGTTGTCTCGAAAATTCAAACAGGGCGTATCGTCGATGAAATCGATACTGGCTTTACCCCGGGCGTCGATGATTTTCAAATGCCAAATCATGGCTCATTTATTGCGCC
>PWRF01000217.1 GCA_003556325.1 Bacteroidales bacterium
ATATATTTATACGTTGTTTGTCGCTGCAAGATACAAAAAAATCCAAAAGCCTGTCTGCCCGTAACTATTATGCATTTAATGCAATGCCTGATAATTTGTACATTTGCAAATTCTCCCGGAAAGGACTGCTATGCATAACATTGACCATCTGGATCCGCAAGAATATATCCTGATCAAGGGTGCCCGCGTTCACAACCTGAAAAGCGCAGATGTTGCCATTGAGCGTGGCCGCTTAGTTGTGATCACCGGGCTTTCGGGCAGTGGAAAATCTTCACTGGCTTTTGACACTCTTTATTCTGAGGGGCAGAGACGTTATGTTGAAAGCCTTAGTGCATATGCCCGTCAGTTCCTAGGCCGTATGCACAAACCGGAGGTCGACTATATAAAAGGTATTTCGCCGGCAATCGCGATTGAACAAAAGGTCAACACGCGAAATCCGCGATCTACGGTAGGAACTTCCACAGAGGTTTATGAATACTTCAAACTCTTGTATGCCCGTGTAGGGAAAACCTGGTCTCCCATTTCTGGTGAGTTGGTGAAAAGGGATACGGTTACCGATGTGGTCAATTATTGTATTCAGCTTCCACCCGATACGATGGTGATGGTTCTGGCCCGCCTGAACCTCAAACCTGACCGCACCCTTGACCAGCAACTGTCCATCCTGATGCAGCAGGGTTTTACGCGGATCATGGCTGACGGACAGATCAGCAAGATTGAAGATGTATTGAGATCAGCGGATGAACTGGCCGCATCGGCTGATATTTTCATCATCATCGACCGTTTTCGCGTGGATCCTGGCGACCCTGACCTGCAAGCACGTATTGCAGATTCCGTGCAAACGGCATTTTATGAAGGGGAAGGGGAGTGCACGCTTTCGTATTCCCAGGAAAATGAGTCGGTCCAACGGGACTTCAGTAATCGTTTTGAACGCGATGGAATGACTTTTGAAAAGCCCTCTGTCAACTTTTTTGCTTTCAACAACCCGTATGGGGCATGTCCTTCCTGTGAAGGTTTTGGCAGCGTGATCGGGATTGACCCGGATCTGGTTATTCCGAATAAGCGTCTTTCCGTATATGAGGATGCGATAGCTTGCTGGCGCGGTGAAAAGATGGGATGGTGGAAAGAGCAGTTGGTCAGGCATGCCTATAAGTTTGATTTTCCTATCCACAAGCCTTACAGGGAGCTGACGGAGGAGCAACAGGAGCTTATCTGGACCGGCAATGCCTATTTTAAGGGCTTGCATGACTTTTTCCGGATGATTGAGGAGAACACTTACAAGATCCAGTACAGGGTGATGTTGTCTCGCTACAGGGGCAAGCGGCTTTGTCCGGAGTGCAAAGGGACACGTTTGCGCAAGGATGCTGCCTATGTGAAGGTTGCCGGTCGTCCCATAACCGAGTTGGTGGTGATGCCTCTCGATGAGTTGCAGCAATTCTTTCGCAGCATTGAATTGCCTGAAGAAGAGCGGAAGGTGGCTAAGCGATTGCTGGTAGAGATCAACAACCGGCTTGAGTATCTCAACGATGTGGGCCTGGGTTATCTTACGTTGAACAGATTGTCCAACACCCTGTCGGGTGGCGAGTCACAAAGGATCAACCTGGCTACTTCTTTGGGAAGCAGCCTGGTAGGCTCCATGTATATTCTTGATGAACCGAGTATTGGTTTGCATCAACGGGATAATCACAGGCTGATCCGGGTGATGAAAAAACTGCGCGACACCGGTAATACGGTCATTGTGGTAGAACACGACGAGGATATCATCCGGGCTGCAGACCAGGTGATTGATATAGGCCCTCTTGCCGGCACCCTTGGGGGCGAGATCGTATTTCAGGGCCCTTTGCCTGATCTGCTTGAAGACAAAAAAAGTATTACGGCTGCCTATCTGAATAAACAGAAGACAATCCCTGTCCCGAAGCACAGGCGGCCATGGAAGGAATACATCGTGCTCCAGGGTGTCAGGCAGCACAACCTTAAGGCTTTCGATGTGAAAATCCCGCTTCAGGTGATGACATTGATTACCGGTGTGAGCGGATCGGGCAAAAGCACACTGGTGAGGAATATATTATTTCCTGCACTTAAAAAGCTTTACGGCGGTTATGGTGAGCGTACCGGTGCTTTTGATGATATCAGCGGGGATACCCATAGCTTACAGGATGTCGAATATGTTGACCAGAATCCTATTGGCAAATCATCGAGGTCGAACCCCGTGACATATATCAAGGCCTACGATGAGATAAGGCAACTATATGCTTCGCAGCCCCTGGCCAAAACGCGGGGCTACAAACCGGGTTTTTTCTCTTTTAATATTGAAGGAGGGCGATGCCCGGAATGCGAAGGTGAGGGGCAGGTCAAGATAGAAATGCAGTTCATGGCTGATATTGTTCTCTCATGCGAAAGCTGCAAAGGTACCCGTTTTCGTGATGAAATCCTGGATATAGTGTTTGAAGGGAAAACCATTGCAGACATTCTCGGGATGACCGTAGATGATGCCATCCCGTTTTTCAGGGATGCTGCTTCCTGCGGAGCCATATGCAACAGGGTTGCCACCCGGCTGCAGCCTCTCAAAGATGTAGGCCTTGGCTACATCCGGCTGGGGCAACCTTCCAGTACGCTCAGCGGGGGCGAGGCGCAACGCATCAAACTGGCTTCCTTCCTTACCAAAGGGATCACCCCGGCGAAAACCATGTTTATCTTTGACGAGCCCACCACAGGTCTGCACTTCCACGACATCGATAAATTGCTTTTGGCTTGTAATGCCCTGATTGACAATGGACATACGGTGGTCATCATCGAGCACAACCCTGAGGTGATCAAAAGCGCCGACTGGGTCATCGACCTGGGCCCGGAGGGTGGCGACGAAGGCGGACACCTGGTATTTGAAGGCACGCCGGAGGGTTTGGCGGAGTGTGAGGATTCTTTTACCGGCCGGTTCCTACGGGACAAGGTTTGAAGTTCTGCCGGGGTATTCCTTGAGGGCCACTTCCAGGCACTTCATAGCTTTTTTCAGATTTTCAACGTTGAGCACATAGGAGATCCGGACTTCCTTTTTCCCGGCGCCGGGAGTGGCATAGAAGCCGGTTGCGGGTGCCAGCATCACGGTTTGTTTCTCGTGGTTGAATTCTTCCAGCAGCCACTGACAGAATTTATCGCTATCGTCGATAGGCAGGCTGGGGGCTACGTAAAATGCGCCTTTTGGGGTTGGACAGATCACTCCTTCCATCTTGCTCAAAGCTTCAACTACCGTATTGCGTCGCGCCAGGTATTCGGCGATGATCTCTTCGAAATAACTTTCGGGTGTGTCCATTGCCGCCTCGGTGGCGATTTGGCCCAGTGATGGCGGGCTTAACCGAGCCTGGGCAAATTTGAGTGCAGTCTGCATCACCTCCTTGTTTCGCGAAACCATGGCTCCGATACGGATGCCGCAGGCACTGAAGCGCTTGCTGACCGAGTCAAAAAGCACTACATTTTCATCCAGGCCTTCCAGGTTCATGACCGAATAATGGGTGGTGCCGTCGTAGCAAAACTCACGATATACCTCGTCAGCAAACAGGTACAGATCATATTTTTTAACGATCTTCCGCAGCACCTCCAGCTCTTCTTTTGAGTACAGATAACCTGTGGGGTTGTTGGGATTACAGATCATGATGGCCTTGGTTTTATCCGTGATGGCCTTTTCAAACTCTTCGATCGGTGGCAGGGCAAATCCGTCTTCTATAGTTGAAGGGATGGGCTTAACCGTTACCCCTGCACTGATGGCAAACCCGTTGTAGTTGGCATAGAATGGTTCGGGTGTGATCAGCTCATCGCCCGGGTTGAGGCAGCTTTGCACGGCAAAGAGAATAGCTTCTGATGCTCCGGCACCGATGATGATCTCATCGGGTGTGACCTTAATGTTATGCCTTGCGTAATATTCGCACATTTTTTCCCTTACGGAGAGAATGCCTGCAGAGTGGCTGTATTCGATCACTTCCATGTCGAGGTTATGCATGGCATCGATCATCGCCCTGGGTGTTGGGATGTCGGGTTGTCCGATGTTCAGGTGATACACGGTAACACCTTTCTTCTTTGCCTGTTCAGCGTAAGGGACTAACTTTCTAATGGGGGAAGCGGGCATCATGTGCCCTTTTTCGGATATTTTTGGCATGGCATGCGATATTAGAGTGTTAAGAAATATGAGTGGGTGGCAAAGTTGCCAATATTTTTTGTAATTACCTAACCTGATTGATCCATAAACCTGGTGGAAATTTCCTGCTCATGCGGGCAGCGAATTCAATTCAATTAAAATATTGTGATTACTTCAGGAAAAAAGTTGTAACCCGTTAGCACATTCATTTAGCGGTCATCATTTTTACCGGATGGAATCACCTCACCGGTCACTTTGACCACATGGGTTTTAGGATGGCCGTTGCTGTGGATAATGATGTTCCTTTCAAAAGGCCCAAGGCGGTTGGTGTTGTAGCGGAACCGGATGGTCGCTTCTTCCCCCGGTGCGATCGCCTCCTCCGGCCAGGTGGGGATCATCAGTCCGCATGAACTTCTGACGCGGCCAATCAACAGGTCTTTACCCCCATCATTATACACCGTTATTTTACCGCTGGCCCGCTCCCCGGCCACCAGGTTGCCAAGGCAGATAGAATCGCTTTCTACCCGTAACACCGGATGATTGATGTTCTGGGAGTTTTCACCTGCCAGGATACAGGGAAAAGCACACACCATAAACAGCAATATGGCAAAATTCTTCAGATTCATTAATTACAGTTACTTTTTATTCAACCCTGATGCCATATTTAAGTAACATTCTGGGCAAATGGTCATCCAGGCTTTCAATGTGTTTATATTTGTTCAGCTAATTTTTATTGAGGTGTTTATTTTTTTAACAAAAGTTCAGGGGTTGTGTTGCAACTGTCAAAATGTCGAAATGTCGAAATGTCCCAACAATCATCCTCCTGTGTGTCAAAAGTCCTGTCATGGGCGTTTGGCTTCGCCGGGCTCGCAGGTGCTTGGTTCATGCATTTATAATGCTACTGCATGGCTGCCTCGATCTCTTCTACGGTTCTCGGTGCGCTGGCGGATAAGTTGATGTTGCCGTCTTCCGTGATCAGGATGTCATCCTCGATGCGCACCCCGATTCCTTCATATTTTTCGTATATGGGTCTCACTTGTTCCACGAAGGCGTTCAATTCTTCTTCTGTTGCCAGGTGTCCGAACATTTCGTGAATGCCATCCATCAGTCCCACCATAAAATAGAGGCCGGGC
>PWRF01000331.1 GCA_003556325.1 Bacteroidales bacterium
ACATGAAAACACATTTCCTGATTCCGGTACTGGCTGCCATCCTGGTGATCAGCTGTACCCCCCGGCGCCCCGGGAACATCAACGCAGAGCAGGTACACAACCCTGCAGCTCAACAGCTCATCTCTCCGGGCTTTGGCACCATGGGGGTGATCCACAACGGAATCCTGGATATCTATTACCAGGATGATCAGGCCGCATGGCACGTCGACGGAATGTCGCAATTCATCATCCCGGAAGGTAACGAGGGGGTGATCGCCATGGGGCTTGGTATCTTCGGCGTAGTGATCAACAGCAGCCTGCATTTCTATAGCATTAACGACCAGAACGAATGGGAGGAAGAAGAACACCTGCGCTTTGACCTTCCCCGCAGGTACGACCGGCTCACCGCCATGCGCATGCCCTGGCAGATAGGTGCCATTGGAATTGAAACCAGGGGCGTGGTTGATTTCTACTTTCTTGCCGAAGAAAAATGGGACAAAGACCCCCAGGCCAGCTTCGTGATCCCTGAAGAGATCAAATCATATTATCCTCTTGGCGAAATGACCATCGCTATAAGAGACGAACAAAAGCTTGGGTTATACTTCTATGCGGAGGACGAATGGGACTTCATGGACCACGATCCGTTTATCCTTCTCCTCCCTGAAGGCCATAAGGGGATCATCCCCATGGACAATCGTTTTATTGGCATCCTGGATGAAGAAAAGGTGGATTTTTACCAGCTTGACATGGCCAACGACAGGTGGGTGACGCTTTCCGGCTTACATTTTGAGTTGCCCATTTGACGACTGGTGTTGCTCCTCCAGGGTCTCGGCAAGAAACCTGGCCGTATGCCCCTGCTGCAGTGAAGCCACCTCCTCCGGGGCACCCTGTGCGATGATCTGCCCACCCCGCAGGCCCCCTTCCGGCCCCAGGTCCACAATATGATCCGCCACTTTGATCACATCCATGTTGTGCTCAATCACCAGTACCGTGTTGCCCCTGTCCACAAGGCGCTTCAAAACCTCCATCAGCACCCTTACATCTTCAAAATGCAATCCCGTGGTGGGCTCATCCAGGATATAGAGGGTTTTTCCGGTATCGCGCCGTGACAGCTCAGCAGACAACTTCACGCGCTGTGCCTCCCCGCCGGACAGGGTAGTGCTGCTTTGACCAAGGGTTATATAGCCGAGCCCGACATCATTCAGGGTCTTTAGCTTGTTGACGATGGTTGGGATGTGTTCGAAAAATACCATTGCCTGGCTGATGCTCATATCCAGCACGTCGTTGATGCTCTTCCCCTTGTACCGGACCTCCAGGGTCTCCCTGTTGTAGCGCTTACCCTGGCAGGTCTCGCAATGCACATGCACATCGGGAAGGAAGTTCATCTCTATCACACGCAGCCCGCCGCCCTGGCAGGTCTCACAGCGGCCGCCCTTTACGTTGAACGAGAAACGTCCGGGCTTATACCCCCTGACCTGTGACTCGGGCAACGAAGCGAACAGCTTGCGTATCTCATCAAAGACTTTTGTATAGGTAGCCGGATTCGACCGGGGCGTTCTCCCGATAGGCGACTGATCCACCTCGATGACCTTGTCGAGGTGTTCCAGGCCCTCTATACGGTCGTAAGGGAGGTGTTGCTTCTCAGAGCGGTGAAAGTGCCGGCTCAGGACAGGATATAAGGTTTCGTTGATCAGGGATGACTTGCCGCTCCCGGAAACGCCTGTCACACACACCAGCTTGTTGAGCGGAAGCTCCAGGTTCACATTTTTCAGGTTATGGCCCCTTGCACCAGACAACACGAGTTTTTTTCCATTGCCTCTTCGCCGCTTAAACGGCACCGGCACTTCCTTTATTCCGCGCAGGTATTCTGCAGTAAGCGACTTCTGCTGCATAAACTGCAGGGGCGTGCCCGATGCAACCACAACGCCGCCGGCACTGCCGGCGCCGGGGCCCATATCCACGAGATGGTCTGCTGCAAGGATCATATCGCGGTCGTGCTCTACAACGATCACGGAGTTGCCAATGTCGCGCAGCTCCTTAAGGGCGTCGATCAACCGGTGGTTGTCGCGCTGATGCAGCCCGATGCTGGGTTCATCCAGTATGTAGAGTACACCCGTAAGCTGCGAGCCAATCTGCGTGGCCAGCCGGATCCGCTGGCTCTCCCCGCCCGAAAGGCTCCGCGCAGGGCGGTTCAGGGAGAGGTAGTCGAGCCCGACATCCAGCAGGAAGCCCAGCCGCAGCCGCAGTTCGCGCAATATCTCGGCAGCGATCCGCAGGTCGCGGGCATCCAGCCGCCCGGGAAGCAGGTCCATTTGCTCGCGCAAACGCAGCAGGTCCATCTCTGCATAGCCGGCGATGTTGACTCCGTCCACAAAGAAGTGCAAAGCCTCCCGGTTAAGACGCTGCCCCTGGCATTCCGGACATGTTTTCTGACGCATAAAGCTGCCGGCCCAGCGCCGCAAAGCGCCAGACGGACTGTCTTCAAACTGATTCCTTATGAAATGTACGATCCCCTCAAAGTTCAGAGAATAGGTATGGGTGATTCCCAGGCTCTCGTGCTTCACCTTAAAAACCTCATCCGACCCATACAGGATCGTGTTCATCGCCTCCTCGCTAAGTTCGGCAAGCGGCGTGTCAAGATCAAAGCCGTATTTTTTGCCAATCGCCTCCATCTGGCCGGTGATCCAGGCATTTTTTGATTTGGCAATGGGGGCTATGCCGCCATTGCGAATGGACTTGGAAGGGTCAGGAATGATCTTCTCCACATCCATCTCGCTGATATTGCCCAGGCCATTGCAGTTGGAACAGGCCCCGTAGGGAGAGTTAAAAGAGAAGGTGTTGGGCTCAGGGTCTTTATAGGCAATGCCGGTAGAGGGGCACATCAGGTTCTTGCTGAAATGATGCACGCTGCCGTCCTCCTCGTCAACCACCATGATCATACCTTTTCCGTATTTCATGGCGGTATTCAGCGAGCCGGCAAGATGCTTGCGGCGCTTTTCGTCCACCCGTATCCGGTCAACCACCGTTTCGATGTCGTGCACCTTGTACCGGTCGAGCTTCATGCCGGGCGTCACCTCAACGATCTCACCATCTACACGGGCGCGCAGGAACCCTTGTTTGCTGATCTGTTCAAACAACTCCCGGTAGTGGCCCTTGCGCCTTTTAACCAACGGCGCGAGCAGAAGGAGCTGTTTGCCAGAAAAGCGTTTCAGCAGCAGGTCCAGGATCTGCTCTTCGGTATAACGCACCATGGGCTCACCAGTCACATGGGAGCGGGCCCGGCCGATACGCGCAAAAAGAAGGCGCAGGAAGTCATAGATCTCCGTGATGGTGCCCACGGTAGAGCGCGGGTTTTTGCTGGTCGACTTCTGCTCGATGCTGATAACCGGGTTGAGGCCGGTGATCTTGTCGACGTCGGGTCGCTCAAGTGCACCCAGGAACTGACGGGCATAGGCCGAAAAGGTCTCAATATAGCGCCGCTGACCCTCGGCATAAATGGTGTCAAAAGCCAGCGAACTCTTGCCGCTTCCGCTCAGCCCGGTGATAACCGTGAGCCTGTTGCGGGGGATGACCACGTCGATATCACGCAGGTTGTGCTCCCTGGCACCATATACCTCCAGGTTTTCCGTATATATCTTTTTTGCAGGATCTTGCATAGGAAAAAACAATCTGCAAAGATACAAGGAAATTTTGGTCTGTAATTATAAGGTTAAGGTTAAGGTTGAGGTTAAGGTTGAGGTTAAGGTTAAGATTAAGATTGAGGTTGAGATTGAGGGTTGATGGCTAAAATCAATGCGCACTCCGGATATTTTCCTATTTTTGATGAATAGTAGTACAAAACACACTTAATCCAATAATTCCTGGCTTTTCGACATTTCGACGTTTCGACATTTCGACATTTTGACATTTTGACAATATTCTAGCATATGAAAGGTATTATTCTTGCCGGAGGTGCCGGCACGCGATTGTATCCCATCACCCTTGCCATGAGCAAACAGCTGATGCCGGTTTACGACAAACCCATGATATACTATCCGCTTTCGGTGCTGATGATGGCCGGGATCCGTGAGATCCTGATCATCTCGACTCCGGAAGACCTGCCACACTTCGAACGCTTACTAGGAGACGGCCGGCGGCTGGGTTGCCGGTTTGAATACGCCGTTCAGGAAGAACCCAAAGGACTGGCACAGGCCTTCGTTATTGGTGAGGATTTTATTGGGAAGGATAAGGTTGCCCTGGTGCTGGGCGACAACATCTTTTATGGTACAGGGCTATGGGATATGCTCTCAGCGCATAACGACCCCGATGGCGGTGTGGTGTTCGCCTATCATGTGTCCGATCCGCAACGTTACGGTGTGGTGGCTTTCGACGAAAACAAAAAAGCCATCAGCATCGAAGAAAAACCGGAGAAGCCGAAATCCAACTATGCGGTGCCGGGTTTGTATTTTTATGACAACAGCGTGGTTGAAGTGGCAAAATCCATAAAACCCAGTTCAAGAGGCGAATATGAGATCACCGATGTGAACCGCCACTACCTGGAACAGGGCAGGCTTAAGGTGGGCATCATGAGCCGGGGCACCGCCTGGCTGGATACCGGAACCTTCGAGTCGCTGATCCAGGCCGCCCAGTTTGTGCAGGTGATCGAAAACCGGCAGGGACTGAAAATCGGATGTATCGAAGAGGTGGCCTACAGGAAAGGGTTTATCACCCGCAACCAGCTCAGGGAAATTGCCAGGCCTCTTATGAAAAGCGGGTATGGGGACTACCTTATTAAAGTGGCGGAGGAAGGGTGATTTGTTAATGTGCTAATGGGTTAATGGGTTAATGTGCTAATGGGTTAATGTGATAATGTGCCAATGTGATAATGTGATAATGTGCCAATGTGATAATGTGATAATGTGCCAATGTGCCAATGTGCTAATGAAGGGTTTCGGATATAAGGTGAGATTGGGGGTTGGGATGAAGTTTGGGTGGTTGGGATGTGTTTGGTGCGGATGGGAAAAAGAATGGGATGAGATTGGGTAGGTTGGAATAAGATTGGGATGGTTGAGATGAGATTGATGTGATTGGGATGGTTGGGGTGTGATTGGGATGTGATTGGGGTGGTTAGTATTGGGGTTTGAGGATTTCAGGGACAGGAATTGACCTGTCTGCAATCGGAAGGTTTTGCCCAGGGTATTTGTGTCAATTTGTGAAAAGCATTTGCGCCTGTTTGTGGATAAATTTGTGCTTATTTGTGGATAATTACGGTTAAATATTATGGATAC
>PWRF01000280.1 GCA_003556325.1 Bacteroidales bacterium
CTCGCGCGGTGGGATAAACTCCTTGCCGTATACCATGTAATATTTTCCCATGATGGCCATTGGAGAAAGCACGCCTGGCGTCCAGTACTGGTTGGGCACCATCCATCCCTGGCGCGCAAAGCCAATATGTACAAAACGATCCATCACCTCCACTCCTTTTTCGCGGGAGAGTCGCCTGGCCAGCTTTCGGGCACCCAGGGAGAGGTCAACCGCGCCTCCTTCTTTTACCATTTCATCCAGCAAGGCAGCACCTATTTTGGCGTTGTGCATGGAGTCTTTCACTACATCAAAGTTTTCTGCTGAAAACCTTGGCTTATGCTTTACACCTAACTCCTTTGGTTTGATCAGATCATCTGCCATACAATCCATGAGCCAGGAGAGCACGCCTCCCACTGAGATCGCATCAAAACCGTAGCTGTCGGCCTTGCCGTTGAGCAACTCGGCCGCCCGCTGGTCAAACACCCCGCACAAAGGGCCCATAGTCTGATAGGGTTCATAATCCTTTTTAAAATGGTTGTGCATTTTCTTGCAAACCGCCACGCAGGGTTCACCGCAGTTTTTTTGCTGTTTTTTCTCTATGGTCTCCTCGTTAAACTGTTTGAGGTAATGATCCAGAACAAAGCGCTTATGCAGATCAAGGCGCTCCTCTTTTGACATATATAGCGTCCGGTAGTTAAAAGCAATGATCCGCTCGTTCATCGTGGCAAAATTGACCCCAAAGGTACCTCCTGTGTTAAAGGCCGGATCATACCTGTATTTGGTGGTAGCCTCCATGTCTTTGGCCGCCATCTTTTTCTGATACCGGTCGTGAAACCACTGGTCGGCCACGTTGCGATCCCGGAAGTCTTCATCCACCCAGGTACCACCGTAAATGATCCCTACGATACCGTGCTGTTGCAGAAGCTTGGTACCAAACCCCCCGCGTCCGGCCCAGCAGTCTACAGGCGTTAACTCACCTTTTTTTACCGGTGCGGATGCAATGGCACCGTTATCTGTGTGGAGGGCAGCGGGCCCCACAGCCAGTACACGAGGCTCTTTTTCATAGCGTGACGAAAATTTGTCCAGCGCATATTGCATCACGCCATACACTCCGCCCCTGCCGGTTTCCCATACAGTTTCCGGATGCACCGGGAGAAACTCCACCTCCACTTCTTCGCCGTGATTACGATTCAGGTAAAGGATAGCGGGTTTTTCGGCTTTCCCAATGATCGAGAACATATTAACCCCCAGGTTATCGAAAACCAAAGCAGCGCCACCCATGGAAGAGATAAAGAAACCGTGCCAGGAAGGCGAAATCCCGGTAAATATCAATCTGTTGGAACCCGGGAAGATGGAGCCAGCCAATAGCCCTGCCCCGATATTCAGGCTGTTGTATTTATAAGAGAGGTGAATGCCCAAATCAACCGGGCCAAAAAAATCTCCTACAGGATACTTTTGTATGCGGTAAAATCCATTAGAAGCATCAATCATAAGTACCCGCAGCTTTTCAGAAATCTTTTCTTTCATGGGGTCAGGATCTTTTGAAAATGATAATTATTGGTAAAAATAATCAATTACTGCAATCATGCCCATGCTCAGAAAGCTATTTTTTCCTGCATTTGATCACGGGCATTTGCTGACAGGGTACCCTGCAAACACAGTCGATCCTATTAGATTTCAAGGAGCCCGGGGGTTTACCCAACCACCCTTCAGCAATGCCCCGAATATCTGTTGAACCCGCTCCGGAAATCAGCAAAACCCGGCCAAAAAGCCCGGGGATTCCAAACAAACACCAAACTGTTGTGCGAATTTGACCCGGATGAGGTACACCGGTTATCTTATAAAAACACGATATATTGGAATGCGGATAAGTAAACCTTATTATCCACCCCGGTGTTTATCTTTTATTCATCATCAAAACAATGGACATGATCTGTTTCCGAAAATTACTCATCACTATTGCTTTCCTCGCATTCCAAACCCTAACCCACGCACAGCAGGAAATTCCCAACGGAGATTTTGAAAGCTGGCCGCCCAACAATTTTGGCAATCCCGAATTCTGGGATTCGCCCAATGAGGAAACGTCCGGGTTTCCGTTCTTTCTCACTACGGTATCACAAACAACCGACAGCCATACCGGTAACTATGCCGCGCAAGTGACCACCGGCTCCGTGCTGGGACAGATCGTACCCGGAGTGCTTACCCTGGGAGAGCTTATCGTAAACATTGAAAACCCCGAAGCCTCTGAATTCATCGGAATCCCTTTCACGGAAAGGCCCTCCGGCCTGGGCGGCTTCTACAAGTATTCGACCACAGGAAACGATTTTGGTGTCATTGGGCTGCTGCTCACACGGTATAATGAACAAACCAGCAACAAGGACACCATTGCTTTTGGATTAAGAGAGTTAACCCCCGAATCCGATTATGAGGAGTTCGGTTTCGAAATCTACTACCTCAGCTATGAAGAACCGGACTCGATGAATGTCATCATCATATCCTCTGCCTCTCCTGACATGACGGATGGCAGCGAACTGATCATAGACGACCTTTCCCTGGTTTACGCCGATCCACCGGTGGTAGATCTCGGCGACGACGTGCACATCTGCCCGGGCCAGGGCCATACCTTCGACCTGGGATTCGTCGAAGGGTATACATACACCTGGATCGATCTGCTTTCCAGTGAGGTGGTCTCGGAAGAGCCGGAATTTACTGTTTTTGATCCCGGAAAGTTTAAGGCAGTGGTGCAAAACCCTAACGGCCTGCCCGGAATGGATACGGTGGAAGTGTTTATGCACGGCGACGTCCCGGCGGCCTTTGAACTTTCCGCGGAAGGCGTCTTTTGCCAGGAGTCCCCTTCCATTGACTTCATCCTCAGCAGCTCCGAATCCGGGATTTTCTATACGCTTTGGAAAAATGATGCTGTCGTATCAGAACCTGTGGAAGGAACTGGCGATGAACTTGTTTTTGGCCCTTACGATGAAGAAGGCCTGTATTTTGTGAACGCCGAAGACCCTGATGGGCCTTGCGATATGGCAACGGATACCATCGAGGTACAGCTGGTGCCCACTCCAATGGTCTTTGAAGTCACCGGGGGCGGCACATATGACAACGAAAGTGAAGGCGTGGAAGTGGGGTTAAGCGGCAGTGAAACAGGCGTGAACTATTTTCTGATCCGTGACGGGGAAACCGCGGTGGCAGAAAAAGCCGGAACAGGAGATCCGCTTTCTTTCGGACTTTTCGGCGAAGGCGTGTACACCGCCGAAGCCATCAACGGCATGGCTCATTGCGCCGAAATGATGGCAGGAGAAGCCGTCGTAAGCATCACCACCCCGGTTGAGTTTGCCGAAACAGTGGAGTTGAAAGTTTATCCGAACCCGGCACGGACATACCTGCACATCAGCAGCGAAGAACAAATCAACCAGGTGGCCTTATATGATATCGCCGGCCAGGAGGTTTACTCAGAAAAAACGGGCCACAACACGGTTCGCCTGGATGTTTCCACATTCACGAGGGGTATTTATCTTGCCAGGATTACCACCAAACACGGCATTTTTTCGAAACGGATCAGTGTAGTCCCTTAGCAACACAGATCATCTGAAGATTAACCTATTGAATGGCTAAAAACGCATTGCCCTTAACCCGTAACCAATCAAACCTTTCATCCGCAGGCAAAAAAAAATGAAACCTCCATACCAAAGAATTGACAAGCAGGAGTATGATTATTTTCATTGGGCGTGAATTGGTTTTAAGTTGCCCCGGGTAACCTCAAACTTCAAACATCAAACCTCAAACAGTTGCAACACAAACCCTAATCTTTTGTCAAGAACATAAACATCTCAATATTAAACAGTTGCAAAACTACAAACATATTACTAACTCTGCGCGATAATTGTTATTTTTGCAGTAAGAAGAAACCGCATGAATTTAGGCATTGAGAATATTCTTCTGATCGGGTCCATCCTCTTATTGATCAGTCTGTTTGCAGGTAAGACATCCTATCGTTTTGGGGTGCCGACGTTGATCCTGTTCCTTGGGATCGGGATGCTGGCAGGGTCGGAAGGCATCGGGGGCATTCACTTCGATAATCCGGCGATTGCGCGCTTCATTGGCATTGTATCCCTCAACTTCATCCTTTTCTCAGGAGGCCTGGACACCCACTGGACTTCCATAAAATCCTGTTTCTGGAAGGGGTTTTCACTCTCCACCCTTGGCGTGTTGCTCACAGCCATCACGCTGGGCACCTTTGTCTGGCTCCTTACCGACTTCACCATTTATGAAGGTTTACTGCTGGGGGCCATCGTATCATCGACGGATGCCGCGGCAGTATTTTCCATCCTGAGATCCCAGAAGCTGGCACTGAAAGGAAATTTGCGCTCAACGCTCGAGTTTGAAAGCGGCAGTAACGACCCCATGGCCTATGTGCTGGTCCTTGTTTTCCTGGGACTGGTCGTGAACCAGGATCAGAACCTGCTGACGGTCCTCCCCGTGTTTTTCCAGCAAATGGCGCTTGGCGGGATTGCCGGATATGCTTTCGGGCTGCTCAGCAAGTTCATGATCAACAAGATCAGGCTGGACTTTGAAGGGCTTTACCCGGTGCTGGTGATCGCCATGATGTTTTTCACCTTCTCTGCTACCGATTTTCTTGGCGGGAACGGGTTTCTGGCCGTTTACATTTGCGCTGTTTACCTTGGCAACCAGGACCTGATCCACAAAAAAACCATTTTGAAGGTGTTCGACGGGCTGGCCTGGCTCTTCCAGATCGTACTCTTTTTAACGCTGGGATTGCTGGTTTTTCCTTCTGACATTATCCCAATCATCGGCATAGGCCTGCTGATCTCCTTTTTCCTGATCCTGGTGGCAAGGCCGTTGAGCGTGATGATCAGCCTGGCATTTTTCCGCATGCGGATGCGCAACCGCCTTTACATTTCCTGGGTGGGACTAAGGGGTGCCGTGCCCATCGTGTTCGCCACCTATCCCCTGCTTGCAGGCATTGAAAAAGCCGACATGATCTTCAACGTGGTATTTTTCGTGTCGGTCACCTCCGTGATCATCCAGGGAACCACCCTTCCCTTGCTGGCACGCTGGCTGCACGTGGCGCTTCCTGAGCGCGTAAAACGCCGTGAGCCGTCAGATATGCTGCTGACTGAACAAATGAAATCCTCTATGGTGGAAGTAACGATTCCGCCCAGGGCATGCGCAGACGGCAAACAAATCGTTGATCTGCATTTTCCGCCGCATGCCATCATTGCCATGA
>PWRF01000216.1 GCA_003556325.1 Bacteroidales bacterium
CCGGTAAAGCTGAGATACCAAAACGAGGCCAATGCCACCAGGGCGTAAAAAGGGGTGATGGCGTTGATGCCATCCATAAAGTTGAAGGCATTGATCCAGCCCACGGAAATCACATAAGCCGCTGCGACCAGGTACCAGTGCATGCCAAACAGGTCAAGCTCATAAAAAAGGAGGCTAACGGCGGCCAGGTGTACCAGGAACCTGATGCTGTTCGGGAGGCTCAACAGGTCGTCGGCAAAGCTGACGGCCGCAATGAGCAACAGTCCGGCGATGGCCAGCGGGTGAATAAACCCAAAAAAACCAAACCAAAGCAATAATGCCAGAGGAAATATGATGCCGCCTCCGCGGATGGTTGGCTTGCTGTGCGAGCTGCGTTCAACGGGAATGTCGAGTAAATGCAGCCGCTCAGCCATCTTAAAGTAAAGGGGCAGGGCAATGATCAGTATGGCCGATATGACGATGTAATTCATCTTGTAAACTTATAAAAAGGGAGGTAAACAACAGGAACCCTGATTGGAAGAAGCAGAGAACCTATGGGAATGAGTCGGGACCCACCCACTGAAGTGAGGCAGGGAAGTTATTGGAAAGAAGCCAGCGTTTTCTTGAGCCCCGAGAGGGTATCCACTGGAAGTGAACGGACCCCCAAAGCTTGTTTGATGCGGGCGTTGGAAACAACATACGACTCAGTGAGCTTTTTCAGGCGTTCGCTGTTAAGGGGCAGGCGGAGGGTGTCACCAGCACGGGCGAGCAGTGCGATGAGTCCGGGTGGGACAGGCCATATACAGGGCTTGCGGCGCAGCGATTCTGCCATCAGGCGGATGAGCTGGTTGGTGGAGACAGGTTCGTCGTCGGCCAGGTTATAGACGCCCGGACTGACGGGTTGGTCGATGATTTGCCGCAGCAGGTAAGCCACGTTATCCATTGACACAAAGGAGCGCAGGTTACTGAAGGCACCCAGCGGCCAGGGCAGCCCTTTTTTAACTATCCTGTAGAGGAGGTTAAGGTTGCCCTTATTGCCCGGTCCGTGGATCATGGCCGGTCGAAGGATGAAAACACGCTTGCGGGACGTCCGATACACGGCGCTTTCGGAAAAATCAACGGCGTCCAGGTGTGGTGCATCCCCCGATTGTTGAAAGACCTTTTTGATGATGTACTGTTCTGCAGCAAGCTTCGATTGTCCGTAGGCCGTTTGCGGATCGGGTGGGTGGTTTTCTGTGAGGGTTTCACCATCCCCCAGGGTGTCGGCAGAGGCCTTGACAGAGCTGAAGAAGATGAAGGTTTTGCTGTTGGATTTAAGGAAATGGTCAAAAATCCGCTTGGTCAGTCCCAGGTTCACATCGAAATACTCATGCGGCTGACTGGTGTTGGCCGTGTCGTGGGCCTTGCCTGCCAGGTGGATGATGGTGTCCGTATCGGGGAGGTCTGCCAACCGACCCCAGGAAAACCTCCTTTCGTTAGGCAGTTGCGGCATTTTTGCAGCGGCGTTATTCCCGAAAGCAGCGGGCTCTTCAGCGGAGTGACCGGAACAGGGGACTGCAGACACACCATCTGCCGGAGTATTGTCTGCTGCAATATCAAGCCCGAACAGGAAAAAGTCATTCTGCAACGCTCTAACGAGGTTTCTGCCTACAAATCCGTTGTGGCCTGTGATCAGAATAGAAGTACTCATATTCCTGTTTTCTTGAAAAATAGTACTGCAAGCATTTTTCAGGCTTTCGGAAGAAAGGGTTTATGTCATCAACCTATTAGGTCAGACAGCATTCCTGAGCATATATGAAAAGGGACTATTTTTTACGGTCTGGATCAAATCCCCATAATTGGCGACAATATCAGGATATGGCTTTGGGTAAGTCTTTAGAAGTTTGGAGGAAACTGGGGCATTGTCCACTCCGAGAAAACCAAAAACCTGTTGCATGGTCTCTTGCCAGCATCTATTGTCCTCGAGCATATCCTCATAAACGACCTCAAAGAAGGGGAGTCCATCCAGCACCTCGCGCTCTAGTGCCAGCCATTTTTCCCGAACCCTGAGCTGACGAAGGAGCCTCTCTTCTGGTATGTTGAGTTGTAAATCAGGAATATCAGTTTTTTCACCTTTTCTGCGGTGCCAGATATCCGTTTCATGTGCCACAATATTGGAAAAAGCCTGTTGTAATGTGTCGGTTCTTCTTATGTAGATTATTTTCCAGTTTCTGTCAGACAGATATTTTATCCTGCGGCCAATTCGCTTCACGTGAAAATTAAATAACGTAAAACCATAAACCTTGTGTCTATGAATCAGCTGACGGTATATGATATAAGGCAGGGGGAAGTAGCAAGAGGCCCTTAACAGGTATTTGTTGGGGATGTATAAAGTGTCTTTATTGAAGAGTTCCCCGTCGCAACTAATGTCGGGGTGGCTATTCAACAGTTCCTTCAGCAAGGCGCTGCCAGAACGACCCTGACCAAATATTAAAAACGTTGTTTGATTCCTATTCATTTGACAGTGTTATTGTTGCAACCTATTGTTACCTGCGGCTCTTGCTCTGTCCAACTTCTTTTTAAACGTTTTAAGCACATTCAACTCCACCTTGTTTTTCCCTTCTGTCATATTTCCTCCGTGGTCCCTGCGCACATATAGTGTCACAAACTCAAGCCGTTTAATCGGGACAGTGTTTTCAGCAGCCCGGTTATACCAATCAACATCTTCTCCAAAAATCAAAAATGGATCAAAAAAACCCACAGTATGGAAAACAGACTTGCGGTAAAGCGCAGCACCAATGTAGTCGGAGAAGGATTCTTTCGGGCTGCCCAGGTATTCGACAACTCCTTTCCCCTGCTCACGTACTCGTTGTGCATATCCCCTTATAATATCAACATCCGGGTTTTGTTGCATTTCATTCATTAGCACTTTCAGGTTATTGTCAGGCCAGTAATCATCGACATCAAGGAATGCAATGAGGTCAGCTGCAGCATTCTGTATTCCGCGGTTCCGTGCTGCTGCCGGCCCCTGGTTTGGCTGATAAAAATACCTTATATCTACGTTCATTGACTCAATGATCTTTCGGGTATTGTCGGTAGAACCGTCGTCAACAACAATGATCTCAGTGGCAGGGTAGTTTTGGGCCACAATAGAGTCGATTGCCCGCCGGATGAATTTTTCGCCATTGTATACAGGTATAATAATGCTTATCAATGGTTTTTCGGAAGCTTCACCAACAGCTTCGGGCCGGTGGTTGCGCAAATCCTTGCCCTGAATGCATCTTTTAACCACACCAGCCACCTGTTTGCGTGAGTTACCGAGTTTTAGGGTAAAGCATGGCAGCTTTTCCAGCAATGCACCGAGGTATTCATGGGTCCAATGGTCTGCCCCTGGCAGTTGCGACATGGTGGTGAATGACATCGAACGGTGCAGACGCCAGAAAGAAGCAGGTTCAAGGGAAGGTTGTGTTTCATCAGTAATCTCGGGTGTAATTACGGCTAACAGTGGCATATCTGTTCTGATCAGGTGTTTAAGCCGGGGGTACAGGAAGAGGGTTTCCTTTTCTGGGTTTTCCTGAAACTTCGTCTTTTCAAAATCTTTGAAAGAAGGGAACCGCTCCATATCGGGTTGAGAAAGCTTGGCGGTGCAGTAGAGGCTGTGCACAGTTGGGACAGGGTCTTTATGAATGACAACATAGTCGTCGCCCAGGTAAAGGAGACCTGCATCCAGGCATCTGAGTGCCGTTGAGGATTTACCGGCACCCCCTTTCCCGGTGATCAAAACAGCGCCCTCATCCGTGCCTACAGCTGCAGCATGCACAAGCTGGGCGTCTTTTTCTCTCAACCACCAGTGAAACAAGGTACGAAAGGGCGAGGAATAAACCCAAAAGGGAAAATGTTTTGGGGTCTTTACCCAATATACACCAATTCGATCCTGAAGATCCATCAGGTTCACAGAAAACTCGCTATAATGAAAGGCCGTTTTTATACGCTTGCTTTCAAACCCCCAGAGATCACCCCTGTTGGTAAAATGGGTCCATTCACAGGGCGGAGCCGGGGCCTTAACTCCAGTCGACTCCGAATCCCAGACATAAATGACCAGTTCGGGTTGCAGGTCTTCCTCCGTCATCAGGTGCCGTAATGCGGGTGTAAGGTAAGGAATCAGTGCATCGCCTGCAAAGCTAAGGCAAATGACGGTGTCAGCCAGCCGGCAGATAAACCGATGCTCGCCTTTTTGCTGGACTGCAAGGGAATAGCTTCCGTAAAAGGCCTCAAAAAAAGCCAGTTGTTGTTCTTCGGAAAGCTTAGGTTTTTGCATAAGTTTATTATTTATCTCCTTTGCGTTGTCTGTCAAGGTGCGCTTTTAAAGCCCTTAAATAATCAAGGGACTTCTCTCTGTTTACGATACCATGATTTGCATCGTGGATGCGGCGCATGTAAAACACATCGGGAAGCATCACGGATTGAAGGCCAGCAGCACTGGCACGCATATACCAGTCATTAAAACTCCCTGTCGCGAACGTTTCATCAAACAAGCCAACCTTAAAGAAGGAGGTCCTGCGGATCAGCATTGAGCCGGAATTGTGACCTGGTGAAGGGTCTTCAGGACAAGCGTATTTGTCTCTGCGCTCTTTTGAAAGCTCCGGACTGTAGAACTGTTTCACATATCCGAAAACCATATCTATGTCAGGGTTTTGCCGAAGCACCTCAAGTTGTTTTGATGTTTTGCCGGGCAGCCAGTAGTCGTCTGAATCAAGAAAAGAGAAGAAAACACCTTTCGCCCGCTTTATCCCGTGATTCATCGTTGCAGCAATACCTGCGTTTTTCTGGTAAAAATAGCAAACCGGGGCATTGAATTGTTTCACAATAGAAGCGGTATCGTCGGTGGATCCATCGTCGATCACAATGATCTCTGTATTGGGGTAATCTTGTTCAAGGATGCTTTCAATGGCCTGGGCTATGTACCTTGAACCGTTATATACGGGTATAATGGTGCTGATTATAGGGAGGTCATTGTTGTTCATTCATTTTCTTTTTTCGGATTACCGATTCACGTATCATATTAAAAACATTGGCCTTCGCCTGGCTGGTTCCAGTAACTGATATATTGTTTTCATGCAGCCTGCGCCGGATAAACAGAATGGGTACATTTTCGATGCCTATACGCATCTCTTTTGCTCTGAGCAACCACTCTGTGTCTGAACCGGTTCGGTACGAAGGGTTGAATAAACCAACATGCTCAAAAACA
>PWRF01000048.1 GCA_003556325.1 Bacteroidales bacterium
GCTTTCCCGTGATGGTCAAAGAAGTTGGCCAGGGCATGGGACTGGAAAGCCTGCGGGCCCTCCTGAAATTACCTCTTGCCGCCATAGAATTCGGAGCTTTCGGAGGCACCAATTTTGCCAAAGTGGAATTGCTCAGAGATAAAGATCAACCTGAAGAGCTTTTTGAACCGCTCTCATTTGTCGGACATGATGCCGCACAGATGCTGGACATGGTAAATCATGTTGTCAGGGAGGAACAGCACAACATTCGCTGTAAACAGATCATTGCATCCGGCGGTATAAAGTCATTCCTGGACGGATATTACCTGATCAGCAAATCCGAGTTGCCTGCCATCTACGGCCAGGCATCAACCTTCCTGAAATATGCCAGGGAAGATTATGAAACCTTGCGTAAGTTCGTCCATTATCAGATCAAAGGACTGGAAATGGCTTATGCATACCTGCGCGTCAAATAAAGATCATCAATATATTTCTTTCGATGTCAACAACGCATTGGCTTGTAAAGCATCCGGGCTGACCACCTCCCAACGTGCTGGTATACGCCTTTGACAAAAAACCAACTTATGAAAGGCCCATGTCGTATATCCCGGTCGTCAGGAAACAAAGATTTTTCCATTCAGGAGGATGATCATTTTGACGTTTTGACGTTTCGACATTTCGACCTTTTGACATTAACATAACCCCATGAAAAACAAAAACATACAAAAAGGCTTTTCCAAACTTCCTGTATCAGAGAAAAGAAAAATTGCTGCCTCTTTATGCGACGATGCCGCGGCTGCAATCAACCAGATGGAATCTTTTTTGCATCCTGTCCCTGAAGTGCAGCAGGTTTTGGAAGGCCTGAGTGAAAACACGATCTCAAATTATCCCCTACCCTACAACGTGGCCCCGAACTTCATCATCAACGGCACAACATACATGGTCCCGATGGTCATTGAAGAGAGTTCTGTTGTTGCTGCTGCCTCTTCAGCTGCGAGGTTCTGGGCATCCCGCGGCGGATTTCATGCACATGTGAAAAACAATAAAAAAGCAGGCCAGCTTCATTTCCTCTATCGCGGCGATATAAACAAACTCCGGACTGCCATGCCCGGTATAGAAGAGTTTCTGCGCAGATATGCAAAACCTGTAACACAGAACATGGAAAAACGGGGCGGGGGGATTCTGACCATTACCCTGAAACACCGGCCTGAGGTATGGGATCATTATTGTCAGCTGCATGTTGAGTTTGACACCAAAGACGCTATGGGGGCAAATTTTATCAATTCGTGCCTGGAAGAATTTTCTGAAGGCATGAAAAGCTACCTGAGGGCCACGGCCGGGTTTAATGAAAATGATTATGAACCGCTGATGGCGATCCTGTCAAATTACAACGACCAATGCATTGTACATGTTAACGTTTCATCTCCCCTGGAGTTGCTTGAAGAAGCGACAAAAGAGCTATCCGCAGAGGACTTTGTGAGGCGCTTCATTATGGCAGTGCATATTGCCGGATCGGATGTTTCCCGTGCCACCACGCACAACAAGGGAATCATGAATGGTGTGGATGCCGTAATCCTGGCAACAGGAAACGATTTCCGGGCGATCGAAGCAGGGGCTCACGCCTATGCGGCACGCTCGGGTCAATACAGGTCGTTAAGCACTGCAACAGTTGAAGACGGCATCTTTACCTTTTCTCTTGATATGCCTATGGCCCTGGGAACGACAGGAGGCCTGACCCGCTTGCACCCGATGGCATCCAGGTCTCTGCAGATATTGGGCAACCCCTCCGCCGAAGACCTCATGATGATAGCCGGCGCCGCAGGGCTTGCCAACAATTTTGCTGCCGTAAAGTCGCTGACAACCACAGGGATCCAGGCAGGACACATGCGCATGCACCTCTCAAACATCACTATGCAGCTCAAAGCCACGCAAGAAGAAACACAGAAAATAAAAGATCATTTTGCAGGACAAAAGGTTTCATACCAGGCTGTAGCCGCTTATCTTGATCAATTAAGAAACAATCAGGATTCATAAAGATGAATATCAGGTCGAACGGTAAATTGATGATCACTGGCGAGTACCTGGTTCTGGCAGGAGCACGTGCACTTGCAATGCCCGTAAAATATGGGCAATCACTCCGGGTAACTCTCCGTGACGATAACATGGCAACCATATACTGGAAAAGCCTCGTGAAGGATAAGCCATGGATCGAAGCGGAGTTTCAGGGTGCCGGGCTGACTGTTCAATCTCCTAAGAAGAGCAAACACGAGCAGCAATCCATTAACTTTGTCAGGAGGGCCCTGGTCGCAGCAAAAAAGCACAACCCCGGATTTTTGTCTGGCAATAGTTCGTGGGAGGCATCTGCTAACCTGGAATTCGATAAAGACTGGGGACTGGGAAGCAGCTCTTCGCTGTTATCGAACATCGCCCATTGGGCTGATGTTGATCCCTTCGAACTGTTTTTTTCTGTTTCCCAAGGGTCTGGCTACGATATAGCCTGTGCCAGAAGCAATTCGCCAATTATTTATACATACAAAGGAAAAAGCAACATGCCTCTGGTTGAAAATGTTAGTTTTGACCCGGCGTTTCACAGGCAGCTTTTCTTTGTTTACAGTGGCAGAAAGCAAGACAGCGCAAAAAGCATCGCAGGATTTGACCCCGGAAATGTAAATAGAAATGACGTTGCCGGCATCTCGCAGATCACTGATTTGCTCGCCACGACCAGCGACCTGAACGAGTTCATCCTCCTGATGCATGAGCATGAGGCCCTGACAGCCGCTGCAACAGGGATGAAGCCGGTTCAGAAAGAACACTTCGCCGGCTTTGGCGGCGCTATAAAGTCACTGGGTGCCTGGGGAGGTGATTTTCTGCTGGCAGCCTCAGCCCTGGACGAAAGCGAAATAAGGTCCTACTTTGCCTCAAAGGGTATTGAGGTGGTCATCGCCTTCCGGGATATGGCCCTTGCCGGGAGTTGAAAATCAGGGAATGGTGCGCAGGTAAGAAGTAAGAAGCAAAAAGTAGGAAGTAAGAAGAGAATGGTTTTTCAGTAACACATTTTACTTATGATAGAACCTGGTAAATATCTTAACCCTGAAGGTATAGTACACTGGAAAAGTCCGGCGAACATCGCCCTCATCAAATACTGGGGCAAATACCCGGAGCAACTCCCCATGAACCCGTCGCTGAGTTTCGTGCTCAATAACAGTGTTATATCTATAAAAATTGAATACGTTATTGACAAAGGCAAGCCAATGCAGCTCCTTGGCTTCCAGCTGAACGAAAAGGAAAATCCGGCCTTTGCTGAAAAAATTAATCATTACCTCGATCGGTTGTCGCAGTATTTCCTGTTTTTAAAACATGCGCAGCTGAAGATAAGCAGCAAAAGTACGTTCCCGCATTCTGCAGGCATAGCATCCTCGGCAGCTGCTTTCAGTGCATTGGCACTCTGTATCTGCAGCATGGACGAGCAAATCCATGACAAGAAGACTCCTGCATTGGAGTTTTTCAAAAAGGCATCCTTCATGGCACGCCTGGGCAGCGGAAGTGCCTGCCGGTCTGTATTCGACGGGATGGTGGTTTGGGGGTTCACAAACTTTATGCCCGGTTCCGCGGATGAATACGCCATAAAGCTACCAGGCAGCATGGTGCATAAAACATTCAGCAACATACAGGATACCATCCTGATCGCAAGCAGCGAAACCAAAAAAGTATCCAGCTCCGCAGGCCATGCTCTGATGCACAACCACCCCTATCGCGAAAACAGAAAAGAGCAGGCTTTTGATAACCTTAAAAAGATCACCCATGCCCTCGGGGAAGGCAACTGGAAAATGTTTGGCGAGATCATCGAAAACGAAGCCCTGAGCTTGCACAGCCTGATGATGTCGTCCAACCCGGGATACATCCTCATGCGGCCCAACACCATATCCATGGCAGAAAAGATCCGTTCCTTCAGAAAAGACACCGGGCTGAACGTGTATTTCACACTGGATGCCGGTCCAAACATACACCTGATATATCCTGCCACACAAAAAGAAGAGGTGCAAAATTTTGTGGAATCGGAACTTGTACCTCTGTGTGAAAATCAAAAATGGATTGACGATCAGATGGGTAACGGCCCTGAAAAAATTTAACCAAGGCCCTTTAAATTGGCAGGCCGCTGAAGCCGTTATGTGGCAGAAGTCTGCATCTATTAAAAAAAAAACAAAATCAGGAACCAACCTAAAGTAGTATGCCTGCTGCCGGGAAAAAATTTTTTGCAAAAATCATGCTTTTCGGGGAATACAGCCTGATGTATGGCTCGGCTGCACTGACTGTGCCATTCAATAAGCATTCGGCCCGCCTGGTATTTCCTTTTCGTGCCATGAGCGAAAAACAAAAAAAAGTGGCACTGCATTCCAACGAACAGCTTTATGCATACTACGCTTTTTTGATTAGCGACAAAAATACACCCCGCCCTGGTGAACTTATGAACCTGGACAGGATGAATGAGGAGCTGGCTCAGGGATTGTATCTGCAATCAAATATTCCTTCAGGATATGGTCTTGGAAGCTCAGGAGCTCTTGTGGCCGCCCTGTACGACAAATACGCCGGGCAGCCACCCGGAAGCGCTCTCTCTCCAATGGATCTTCAATGGTTAAAAGCATTTTTCAGCAGACTTGAATCTTATTTTCATGGAAGCAGCTCAGGCATCGACCCGCTGAGTATATTTGTCAGCAAGCCCCTGCTGATCGGCGCAGAACAAAAACTGTCGCTGCCCGGGTTGCCGCAAAACCTTTCGGGCCAAAAAGGCGGCTTCTTCCTGATAAACACAAGGATCCCCCGAAAAACTTCTGACCTTATTGCCGTCTTTAAAAACAAAATTAATGACCCGGCATTCAAAAAAGTGTTCTTTACTGATTATATCGAATGCAATGACACATGTTTGCGAACTATTGCACGCCAGCAAGAAGACCCCGAAAAAGCATGCAAGTTGATGGAGGAACAAATGCTGTTGCTTTCCCAGCTGCAATTTGACCTTTTCCGGGAAATGATTCCAGATATATTCAGGCCGCTTTGGCAAGACGGACTGAAAACCGGGGTCTTTTCAATGAAACTCTGCGGCGCCGGCGGAGGAGGCTATCTGCTGGGATATGCCAGCGATTATGCCAAAGCTTCCGGTATATGGAAAAAACATACCGTGGAAGCCGTCAGGCTCAATGGCGACAAGATTAACCTTCCATAGTAGCTTTTCAATATAGCTGGCGCCTTACGACTGACTGAAACACAACAAAGTGCCTGTGCCATATCAAAATAGTATTGTGCCGGTTATGGCACAAATATTTTTTATCGTATTGAAGTGGCATAGGCCTGAATTTTGAGTAATGATCGTTGCTTTGAATAATGATCGTTGCTTTGAATAATGATCGTTGCTTTGAATAATGATAATGACAAATTTTCCTTGTTCGTGTTTTGTCCGCGCAGCTCTTGTCCTGCAGTAGCCTCTTACCATAGGGGAGTGTGCCGGTGACCGTCCTCCCTGTTGATTCCATAGGGGATAATGGTAATCGCAGCAACCGGGCTGCAGAGATGAAGCCGGTAAAAACAGGGGGTCAGATGGATAGCTTGCGGAGACATAACTCTTTCCGAATATAATTGTATCTTTGCACATACTGCTCCCGAGCACTCCTATTTCACAAATACGTTTTATAACATTATCAGCCCGCTATGGCAAGTGGCGGAAACTGATCCTGTAATTATTCGCACAATTATGGAATCCGACATCTTACAATGGATAGGTTATATTGCCTCCGCAATCATCGCCATAAGCATGACCATGAGCTCCATCGTGAAGTTCAGGGTGATCAACCTGATCGGGGCTACCCTTTTCTGCATTTATGGAATACTGATAAATGCCCTTCCGGTTGCCCTGCTTAACGGATTTATCATTATCGCGGACATTTATTACCTGGTGAGCATTTTTTCAAAGAAAGAAGTGTTCGAGATAATGCGTGTCAGGAACGACAACCAATACCTGAAACGGTTTCTGAATTTTTATCACGATGACATATTGCGTTTTTTCCCACATTTTACGCATAAACCAGAGCTAAACACCCATAGTTTTTTCATCCTGCGCGACATGACAGTGGCAGGAATTTTCCTTGCCCGGAGAGTTGAAGGAGAGATCCTTCATGTGATAATGGATTACGTCAAGGCCGAATACCGTGATTTTAAAAACGGCAAATTCATATTTCACCGGCTTAAACACGAAATGATAGAGGACGGATTTACGCGTGTATTGACAGAAGGCCATACCAAACTACACAAACGATACCTGAAAAAGGTCGGATTCAGGCAGGTCAGTGAGGATACGTTTGAACTAAAGCTTTGCCCTGGGAGAAAAGTCCAGGAAAAAGGGAGGTAAAACCCGTATGGGCTTGCATTTCAGAAAACAGCTTTTCAGGTTGTCACGAGCAGGTTTGTGTCTGCATTAGCTGGCCAGCAGGAATAGTTCAAACTAAAGACCCATTTTCTTCATTTTTTTCCAGAGTGCCACGCGGCTGATGCCAAGGCTCCTGGCTGCCTGAGACTGATTCCAGCTATGCTTTTCCAAAACGGATTCGAGCTGTTCCCTGGTTATATGCAAACGACCGCGGATTTTTTTCGGCTCCTGATCTGCCTTTGCTTCCTGAACTTCATTGCCATCTGCCTCTTTTCTGCCCGCAGGAAGGGATTCACCGGCCGAAACGGTGTCAGGCAGGTCGTCAGGGGCAATCATATTATTTTGAGCAAGAACGAAAGCATGCTCAATGGCATTTTCGAGTTCCCGGATGTTCCCTGGCCAATGGTAGCGCAACATGGCACGCATGGCTTCCTTTGTGAAGCCCTTTATGTTTTTTCCCGTTTGCTGATTCCCCTTGTCAATGAAATGATCGCACAGCCTTGGAATGTCAAGCGGACGCTCGCGCAAAGCCGGCATATGAATGGAAAAAACGTTCAGGCGATAGAAGAGGTCCTCGCGAAAGGTGCCTTCCTGCGTCAGTGCACGCAGATCCTTATTGGTAGCTGCTATGATACGCATGTCTACTCGAACCGGCTTTTTGTCCCCTACCCTTTCAATGGTTTTCTCCTGGATGACCCTAAGCAGCTTAACCTGCAGAGAATGGTCAATCTCACCAATTTCATCAAGGAATAATGTTCCCCCACCGGCCTCCTCAATTTTTCCGGGCCGGTCTTTCACTGCGCCTGTAAAAGCACCCTTCACGTGTCCGAACAACTCGCTCTCCAAAAGCGATTCCGACAATGCAGAACAGTTTACCTTTACCAGGGGCTTATCACGCCTGTCGGACAATGCATGAATGGCATCGGCTACCAGCTCTTTGCCTGTACCGCTTTCCCCGGTGATCATAACATTTACCATGGAGTCAGCGGCAAGGCGGATCATGCGGTGTATATGCCTGATCTTTTCATCAAGCCCTATAATGCGATTGCCCAGCACAAAATCCTCCCGGCCAAAAGCACCCGGCGAATGCACCACACAATCCATCTCATTCGAAATATCCGAAATCACAAACAGGTAATAATCCAGGCCTTCCATCCTGAACCCGTTCGCCGTAAAATAAACCAACGCCTCGTCATGCCGCCTTCTGAGAATCAAAGTTTTATGAAAGCTTCTTTTCTGACGCTCAATCATTTCCTGCATGCAATTGCCCATGTCAAAACGCTTCCTGTCTGTGGTATAGAAGCTTCTTCGCAGCATGACAGAGCCGCGGTCGTGCCCGGGACGCAACTCAAAAATATGTTCACGGGCATAGGCATTCATGTAAAAAACCTCCAGCTGGGCATCAGTGATCACTATACCCGCAGGAAGCTTATCTGTAAGTTGATTAAAATTAAAATGCATGCAATTCAGGTTAGCAGTGTTAACTTAATGTTTACAAAGTTACTATTAATTTGTTAACCAACAAGGTTGGTATTTGTCTTCATAAACACGCTAACAACTTATTATATGTTTGTTTTTCAAATGATTATAATATTTGGCACATCTTTGGATTGTGAAAAGACAAAAAAATGAATGTATCATCAAAAAAAATAAGTCATGAAGAAGGAATATTTATTTGGAATCATCGGATTAGTACTCGGTATTTTTATCATGGGATTAACAGCTTACAGGGCTGCCCCAGGCATGATGCTGAAAGAAGCTGAAAGCAATTAAAATTTTGAACGGTCGGTAGAGGTGTTTACCCAAACCGCTGAGGACATGGGTTGGTCCATTCCGACCGTGCACGACATGAAAGAAACGATGGACAGGTACGGATACGAAGTGCTGAACGCAAAAGTCTTCGAATTGTGCCACCCGGAGCATGCCTCCAGGATACTGGAGCTGGATGACGAGCGCATCGTATCGTCCATGATGCCCTGCCGCGTTTCCATCTACGAGAAGTCGGACGGCAAAACCTATGTGTCATGGATGAACACTGCCATGATGGGCAACATGATGGGTGGCGTCATTGCCGATGTTATGGGAGTAGCCTCGAAAGAAAGCGAAGCCATGATCTCATCGCTTATAGATTAACCAATCAACTGATATACCGTTCAGTTGGCATTCCCCGCGGAATGGCTTTTGATGAGAAAGGCGCTGTTATGCATGATGGCGCCTTTTTCTTTATATTTGTTCAGAAACTTTTAGCCTCCCTGGATATATCAATGTATTTCCATTAAGATGAAGCGCCCATGACAGCAAAAGATATAAGCCAATAGCGGCCCTGACAAAACACAAACATTTGATAATCAAGAACATAAAAAAATAAAACAAATGAACCGAGCACTTGCGAGCTCGGCGAAGACAAACGCCCATGACAAGGTTTTGACACACAGGAGGATGATTATTGGAACGTTTCGACATTTCGACATTTTGACATTTCGACATTTCGACATTTCGACATTTCGACATTTTGACAGTTGCAACACAGCCCCTAAACTTTTGACAAGAGCATAAAGACCTCAATAACAACTAGTTGAAAAAATATAAACAGATGAAACAACTTATTACATTCCTGGCAATTATCGCCTGGGGTTTTTCTGCCTGGGCACAATTTACGCTTGAAGGGCAAATCAGGCCTCGCGTGGAGTATCGGGATGGTTTCCGCATGATGCCCACTGAGGATAGCAGTCCGGCAGCACAGGTAAACCAGCGCACAAGGTTGTCTCTATTCTACAGGTCTGACAACAGAATAAGTACGCGGGTTTCTCTTCAGGACACGCGACTCTGGGGAGAAAACATTACCATGGATGATACGCCAACCTTCAGTGTATATGAAGCATGGGCGGCATTACACCCAAACGAGAACATTACCATCATCGCTGGCAGGCAAGAGCTGAAATATGATACGCAGCGACTGTTATCCTTTAACGATTGGGCACTCACCGGAAGATCACACGACGCACTGGTATTCCAATACATTTCGGAAACAGGCAGCCGGCTGCATTTAGGAACCAGCTTCAACCAAAGCCAGAACAGGCTGTTTGAGACCCATTATGAATTAAACAACTACAAAACATTAAACTACATATGGTTTAATACTCAGCTGACAGAAAGCCTGAAATCATCATTTCACCTGATTGCAGATGGCTATGAAAACCCGGACGACCGGGATGAATTTTACATGCGTTACACATGGGCATCTTACCAGGTGTGGGACGCTGCCAGCAACCTGGAGCTACGCTTTTACCCTGCCTACCAGCATGGGAAAACAGCCTGGGGGAGCGACATCAGCGCTTTTTATGCTATGCTGGAAGCTGCAACAAGCTTTGGTGACGGGATAAACAACACCCTTGGCGTGGAACTGTTTTCCGGAATGGATCAGGTAGATCCCGGCGATACTTTTACCGCCTTCAGTGATCTGTATGGTTTGGGATATGCGAGGCAAGGCCACATGAACTATTTCATAAATTTTCCCGGCGACACACAAAATGCCGGCCTGATAAACCCATACCTGAAAAACAGCTATCGCCTGTCAGATGCCACTACTGTTTCTGCCGATCTTCATCTCTTTTTCCTGCAAAATGATTACCCTGACCCTGTCACAGGAGAGGCCATCGATACATTCTTGGGCGCAGAAATCGATCTGCACGTGGTATACCGGTTCAATGCATTTACACAAATCCTGTTCGGGTACTCGATGCTCTTTGGAAGCGACAGCATGGAGGCAATACGCGGAGGCGACAGCGACGAGTGGGCACACTGGGCATTTGCCATGATCCGAATGTCGCCCACCTTTCTCTCACAATAGTTACAGAAGTTTCGCACACATTGTAATGTTTTTATTATCAACAACATAACAAACCAAATATTTGTTAGAGATTGAATTACAGCAGATTAATGCTTCCATTCCATAAAACCTCCATACCAAAAAATTGACAAACAGGGCAATGATTATCTAATGGAGGCTCTATGTGACCGATTTAATGTAAATATTAACAAATAAAAACCAATAGTTGGTGAAAGCTTCCTGTTTTTGCAAAACAAGCCCTGGCATGTCTGGCCAGTTCCGGATCCCATGATTTGAGCCAGGAAAATAATCACAGCGCCTCAATCCGGAAAAACAGCCCGCCCTTACCCCATCAATGAAGAGGAAAATTATTTGCTGAATATATTTGGCAAATCTCAAAAAACGTTGTACTTTTGCAAGTCTTAAAAAGAAGAAACGAGAATTAAATAAACAAACGCTTCAAGAACATGTATTTAACTCCGGAGATCAAGAAGAATATCTTCAAAGAATATGGAGGGACAGAAACCGATACCGGTTCCCCGGAAAGCCAGATTGCGCTCTTTACGCACCGCATCAAGCATCTGACCGATCACCTGAAGACCAACAAGAAAGACCTGAACACAAGACGTTCATTGGTTTTGCTGGTAGGCAAAAGGCGCAAACTGTTGAATTACCTGAAAGAGAACGACATTGAACGCTACCGGGCTATCATCAAGAAGCTGAACCTGAGAAAGTAAACATATTTAGTGAGAAACAGGCAATTACTCGTTAATTGCCTGTTTTTTTATCTAAACATCTAAATGGACAACATATAAAAGAAGAGGAGAAACAGAAGATGAGTAAACCAAATGGAATTCAGAAGACGATCAATTTGGGCAATGGCAAAACCATTACCCTGGAGACAGGCAGATTGGCCAAACAGGCCGACGGATCAGTAATTGTCCGCCAGGGCGATACCATGTTGCTTGCCACCGTTGTGGCAAAATCAGAAGTTAAGGAAGGGCAATCGTTCCTCCCACTATCCGTTGATTACCAGGAAAAGTACGCAGCAGCAGGCCGTTTCCCCGGAGGTTTTTTCAAGCGGGAGGCAAGGCCATCTGAACATGAAATATTGATATCGCGCCTGGTAGACAGGGCACTGCGCCCCATGTTCCCCGACCATTACCAGGCCGAGACCCAGGTGCTGATCTCATTGATATCAGCAGGGAAAGACACCATGCCCGATGCACTGGCAGGCTTAGCCGCATCAGCTGCCATCACCATATCCGACATCCCTTTTAACGGGCCCATATCCGAGGTCAGGATCGCCCGCATAGACGGAAAATATGAAATCAATCCGGGGATGACATCACTCGAATCGGCTGACATTGACCTGATAGTTGCCGGCACGCTCGAAAACATTGTAATGGTGGAAGGTGAAACCAAAGAGGTTTCGGAAGCCGACCTGCTGGAAGCCATTAAAGAGGCCCACGCTGCCATTAAAACCCAGTGCCAGGCACAGCTGGACCTGGCTTCAGGGATTGAAAAGGCGCAAACCAAACGAGAATACCCCCCCCAGGAAGCCGATGATGACCTGAAAGCCGAAATGCAGCAGGTATTGTACCAGAAACTATACGATGTTGCAGCGCAATGCATCAACGACAAACACAAACGCAAGGAATCTTTCAGCCAGGTGTTGGAACAATATACAGAAGGCCTGGATGAAGCGATGCTCGAGGAAAAAGGCGAACTTATTAAAAGCTATTTCGGGGATATTCAGAAGCAGGCCATCCGCGACTTTGTTCTTGACACACAGAAACGACTGGATGGTCGCAAGCCAGATGAAATCAGGGACATCTGGACAGAGGTCGACTACCTGCCGGCAGCGCATGGGTCAGCCCTTTTCACACGCGGAGAAACCCAGTCGCTGACAACCGTCACCCTGGGCACAAAACTCGACGAGCAGACAATTGATGGCGCTGTGATTGAAGGGAAAAGCAAGTTTTTGCTGCACTACAACTTCCCGCCTTACTGCACCGGCGAAGTCAAGATGATGCGCGGCACCAGCCGCAGGGAAATCGGACACGGCAACCTGGCCATGCGCGCACTGAAAAACGTACTTCCAAACGGTAACGATAACCCCTATACCATCCGTGTGGTATCGGATATCCTGGAATCAAACGGTTCGTCGTCAATGGCAACTGTTTGTGCCGGAACAATGGCCCTCATGGACGCCGGTGTGAAAATTTCCAAACCGGTTTCCGGCATTGCCATGGGCATGATCGCCGATACCGAAAGCGACAGATATGCCATCCTTTCCGATATTCTTGGCTATGAAGACCACCTCGGCGACATGGATTTCAAGGTCACAGGTACAAAAGACGGCATAACCGCTTGCCAGATGGACATTAAGATCGACGGACTGCGTTATGAAGTTCTTGAAAAGGCACTTGCACAAGCACGCGAAGGACGGATCCACATCCTTAACGAAATGGAGAAAACCATCAGCGAACCCAGGGCAGAATACAAACCCCACGTGCCAAGGATCATCAAGCTGACCGTCCCCAAAGAATTTATCGGTGCAATTATCGGCCCCGGAGGCAAAGTAATACAGGAACTCCAGAAGGAAAGCGGCGCAACCATTGTGATTGAAGAAGTTGGCGAATACGGTGTCGTAGATATTGTCTCCGAGGATAAGGCATCTATCGATTATGTCGTTGACCGAATCAAAGGGATCATCGCCGTTCCTGAAATAGGCCAGGTTTACAAAGGCAAGATCAAAAGCATCGTGCCCTTTGGCATGTTCATCGAGATCCTTCCCGGCAAGGAAGGCTTACTGCACATCAGCGAAATTGAATGGAGAAGACTGGACAAAGTCGAAGACAGCGGCTTTGAAGTAGGAGATGAAATTGAAGTAAAACTGCTGGATGTCGACAAAAAGACCGGAAAACTCAAACTTTCAAGAAAAGTGCTGCTCCCACGGGATAAAAAGCGTCCATAATCACAGAATAATTTTTATATTCGTGCTCCGGTATTCTGCCATTGCAGAGGATTGAAGCCCCGGGTGAAACCATCGGATCCGGCATTTCGCATCACTGAACAGAGATACAATCCCGCTAAGACTGTTTTTTATGAGACAGCTTAAGATAGTCAAACAGGTCACCAATCGCGACACTGCTTCACTGGACAAATACCTCCAGGAGATAGCAAAGGTTGGATTGATCTCCGCAGAGGAGGAGGTACGCCTGGCACAACGGATAAAAAAAGGCGACAAAGCCGCCCTTGAAAAGTTGTGCAAGGCTAACCTTCGTTTTGTCGTGTCTGTTTCCAAACAATATCAGAACCAGGGCCTGAGCCTTCCGGACCTTATTAACGAAGGCAACCTGGGCCTGCTTAAGGCAGCCGAACGTTTTGACGAAACAAAAGGGTTTAAATTTATCTCTTATGCCGTCTGGTGGATCCGGCAATCTATACTGCAAGCCCTTGCCGAACAGGCACGTATAGTGAGGCTGCCTCTGAACAAGATAGGCAACATTAACAAAGTGAATAAGGCCTTCGGGGAACTGGAACAAAAGTTTGAACGAGAACCGAACCCGGAAGAAATCGCCGAATTGCTTGATCTGACCGTTGATGAGGTAAAGGAGGCCCTGAGAAACGGCGGCAGACACCTTAGCATGGATGCACCTCTCGTAGATAACGAAGACTCATCGGACATGTACGAAGTGCTTTCAGTGAATGACAGTTCCAACACCCCGGAAAACAACCTGCTGTACGACTCTCTCAAAAATGAGATCGAACGTACCATAGCTACACTTCCCAAAAGAGAAGCAGATGTGGTCGTATTGTATTTCGGGTTAAACGGCATGACACCGCACACGCTTGAAGAGATCGGCGAAAAGCTGAACCTTACCCGGGAAAGAGCCAGACAAATTAAAGAACGAGCCATAAAGCACCTGAAGCAAGCGTCAAAGTGCAAAATCCTTAAAACCTACCTGGGATAAGTCATCTGTTTCATACATTAACGAAAGCACCCGCCAAAAGAGAATGGAGGGAGCCCGATGTACCCGGGACAAGTCATCTGTTTTCATACAACAACCTTACGTTATGCAACATCTTGTAGCGCCCTCACTCCTGTCAGCTGATTTCCTGAACCTGAAACAAGATATCGAACTTGTCAACCGCAGCAAAGCTGACCTGTTTCACGTGGACGTAATGGATGGCCACTTCGTGCCAAACATTTCCTTCGGATTCTCTATAATCAAACAGATAAAGGAGATAGCCACCAAACCTCTCGATGTGCATCTGATGATCAGCAATCCCGACTTATATATCAGTGACTTTCGGGAAGCCGGTGCCGATTGGCTCAGCGTGCATTATGAAACATGCCCGCACCTGCACAGAACCGTCCAGCAAATCCGGAAAATGAAGATGAAGCCGGGGGTGGTGATTAATCCGCACAATAATGTGGAGCTTCTCCGTGACATTCTTCCTTACATAGAGTTTGTTTTATTGATGTCGGTAAACCCGGGGTTTGGAGGACAACACTTCATAGAGAGCACCTACCAGCGGATTGCCAAACTGGATGCGATGCGGAGAGAGATCAACCCGGATCTGTTCATAGAAGTTGACGGCGGAGTTGATACAGGAAATGCCTCCCAGCTGGTAGAAGCAGGCGCAGACATCCTGGTGGCAGGCAGTGCGGTATTTAAATCCGGCGATCCCGAGCAAACCATCCGAAAGCTGAAAACCCTTAGCTGAAAACAGATCACTACCCGAACCAGGGTATAATCTCCCCGCAAAACTTCCAGCAGTTAAGCCATTTGCAATCCAACTTGACAAACAGCTTTTGCAAAGATCACGCCTTAGCGGAGCTTTTCCAGTAGCCACGCCAGCCGCTGTAACTCAGAATGAAGGCAAGGGCAAGCAATATCAGCGCGACAATTAAAAAACTGTCGTAGAGGCTGGCAACAGACACAAGAGGTTGAAGCAGAACCGGGGACATAAACATCCCCAAAAAAATAAATGTATTTAAATACCCGACGAGAGTCCCGCGAATTTCAGCGGGTGCCAGGTTAACCAGCCAAAGGTTAATGTTGGCCATCTGCATTCCAAAACCCAGGCCGCCTGTGAGGATCCCCGCAACCATCATCCAGTATGTGTTACTAAAACTTATGATGGTATACCCAAGGGCCACAAGTATATAGACCAGGGCCATGATATAAGGGAAATCTAGCCGTCTTTTTATGCGCGAATAATTGAAGGCCATTATGATGGCTGTAACATTCATAAAGGCAATGGCAATGCCTACCTGGGTGTTGCTTACGTCAGCAAGTGAGCTGAGCATAAAGGGAAGTTGCACGGGTATCATGTAAAATACCGCAAAGGAGAAAAAGGCAATTCCATACACCCAAAACACCTGGGCGGGTATGCTTCGCAAAAGACCGGCACTTATCAGCTTTACCCCCCCCGCCGGCCTGATCCGTTGCGGCTCGTAAACCGATACGATGGCCATAATAAAGATAATCAGAGACACGGTGTATATAAGAAAGGGGTAACGCCAGTGTAAGTCGGCCAGCATCCCCCCGGTGGAGATGAATACCAGCCCACCTGTCGATGCAAACGCTGCCTGATACCCCATAAAAGCACTGCGCTGACGACCCTCATAATAGTCTCCGATCAATGTAATGATGCTGGTCATCAATGCACCTACAGAAATTCCCAAAAGAGCCCTGCCAGCAAGGATCAGGTATATATCGGACAAATAGGCACCTGTTGTGCCGGCCAGGGCGTATAGCAGTAAAGAAAACAAAAGTACCTTTTTCCTTCCCGACCAATCAACAAAATACCCCGCAACGGGAGCCAGCAAGGCAATAAATAAGGCCGGCAACGTGAGTATCAGCTTGCTCATCAACTCAGGATCCGCCAGATGAGAAAAAGCTTTGCTGATCTCCGGAAGAGCAGGCGCAATAATTGCACCGGCCATCACCGTAAGGGTACTTCCCAATAAAAGCGTCGAACGTCGCAATCCTTCATACGGCTTCATCACAATCTCACCTTTTAATTATTCTCCCGCCCCACGATCCCTTCGAGTCGGGCAAAGTTATGTATTTTATCATACCAAAATCAATGAGGCCATCAGCCAAAGGAGGTTGCATGGTGCAACCATTTTTTTTGTTTAGTTTTTTCAAATAATTAATGAACAAAACAGCCATTGCTTTGTATATATAGATGAGTGCATGAACAATCATTCACCAAAAAATGAATAATAACAAACAAAGATATTGTCTAACCAAAAAACGTAGTATTATGAAAACAATTCTTTTTTCTGCATTGCTCTTATTTTCTTTTGGTGCTGTAGCATCCTCCGACGGAATGTACAGCGAAAGCACACTGGTATTTGAAACTCCCGATGGAAAGGTTTTACATATGGAAGCCTATCAGGAGGAAGCAAGCAAAGAGGATGTTCCCCCTTTCCTGCGCTCACTGATCTACCATGAAAACATCAACCCCGAAGACCGGAAATCATTCCAGGCACTTGTAAGAAGCCTGCAAAAACCTGAAAAAGAAGAAGAGCTGCCGTTTGACCTGGACTAAGGTTGCAAAATGTTGATTATTCCAACATTATATGCAGTTCTTTTAATGATGCACCAGATAGCAGTAAACAAGATCACTCCTTTGGTTTAAGTAGCTGAAGGCCGGCATTGGAAACGATGCCGGCCTTTTTTTGCATCGGCACCACAATCTTTGCTCCCACCAATTTTTATTTCCTGAATAAGCCTGCACCGCCGCTCTTCCCAGGGAATCCCCCGTGAAATTCCAAACCTGCCTTCCTATGCAACAATACTTTTTTAAAAATTTAACAGGTGGAAAGATTTTGTATTTTTGCAAGTGTCTTCATCGATGTTAAGCAGGAATTAACCAACAACTGGGATTATGCCACACACTGACCACACGCCCCCTTTTCTGAAGAAATTTATCAGATTCGTTGAGCGCAGCATCATCAAGGTATTGGTGCTTTTAATGTCTTTATTGCTGGTACTGGCAACCATTGAGCTTGCATGGGTGCTTGGCACATCAGTGTATAACACCAGCGACGAGCACCTTGTGATCAACCTTGACAACCTGATGAACGTGTTCGGTGTTGTGCTTCTGGTTGTGATCGGTATCGAGCTTCTGGATACCATCAAGGTATATTTCCGAAAACACGTGATTCACGTTGAGGTGGTGATGCTGGTTGCCATCATTGCCATTGCCAGGAAAGTAATTGTCATGGATATTGAGTACCATTCCGGCATGGATTTTATAGGCATCGGCGCCATCATGCTCGCATTGGCGGGCGGGTACTACCTGATCAAACTCGGCGGCGGGTGCGGTTTTCCTGAGGATGCAGAGAAGAGCGAGCTGGCAGATATCGTATACGAAGAAACCGTGCAGGAAGGTGATGATTCCGTTGTTGAAAAAAAGAAAACGGTACAGACCAGGAAAGAAGAAAACATTTCCCGCCAGGGTCGCACAGAGCGGGGCAGCGAAAGCCCAAATGAAGCTGAAAGATAGTAACAACCCGGGGTGCTGGTGAGTTTGGATAAGCAGCTATCCCCTATGCACTTTAATTCACATTCTTTTCTTACTTTAGCGTTTTTTTAATTGTGAAGCTTGTCTGGAAATAGGAATGCTTATGGCTGACTCTGATAATACCAGGTTTATTTTTGTTACGGGAGGTGTAACCTCATCTCTGGGAAAGGGAATCATATCGGCTTCCCTGGCCAAGCTGCTTCAGTCGCGGGGATATACGGTGACCATTCAGAAACTTGATCCTTACATAAATATTGATCCGGGTACCTTAAATCCATACGAGCATGGCGAATGCTATGTGACAGAAGATGGTGCAGAAACGGATCTTGACCTTGGCCATTACGAACGTTTTCTGAACACCCCTACGTCGCAGGCCAACAATGTGACCACCGGTAAGATATATCAGTCTGTCATAGAAAAAGAGCGCCGCGGTGATTATTTGGGAGAAACCGTTCAGGTGATCCCTCATATTACCGATGAGATAAAATACAGGATAAAGTTACTGGGCGAGAACAATGCCTATGATTTTGTGATCACTGAAATTGGGGGCACTGTTGGCGATATTGAGTCTTTGCCTTACATTGAAGCCATCCGGCAGCTCAAATGGGAAATGGGGGTCAACAGCCTGGTCATCCACCTCACGCTTATCCCCTACCTGTCTGCCGCTAAAGAATTAAAAACCAAACCCACCCAGCATTCGGTCAAAACCATGCTTGAGTACGGGGTTCAGCCCGACATTCTCGTATGCCGCACAGAAAAGCCATTAAATGATCCCATCAGAAACAAGATTGCCCTTTTCTGTAATGTGGATGCAAGCTCTGTGATCGAGTCCATCGACACCAACAGCATCTACAAGGTCCCACTCCTTATGAGAGAAGAGCGACTTGACAGGGTAGTATTGAAAAAGATGAAGGCCCCTTCCAGGCGAACCCCAGGTTTACAAAAATGGGAACAATTCATAAAAAGGCTCGAATCACCCAAAAGCACTGTCGACATAGGGCTTATTGGCAAGTACGTTGAGCTGGTGGATGCATACAAGTCAATTATTGAATCGCTGATCCATGCCGGCACTGTTAACTATTGCAAGATCAACCTTCACCTGATCCATTCGGAACAGCTGGATACCGGCAATCTCA
>PWRF01000186.1 GCA_003556325.1 Bacteroidales bacterium
CATGGCAACATTTCCGGCTGGTTTGAAAAGAAAACACATCCCCTGGATTGTAATATTCTTAGTGCTGTTGGCGGACCAGGTCTCCAAGATCCTGGTCAAGACCAATATGACCCTGGGGGAGAGCATCCCTGTGTTAGGGAATTGGTTCATCATCCATTTTACCGAAAATTACGGGATGGCCTTCGGCCTGGAGTTTTCCGGGGAATACGGCAAACTCTTTCTCAGCCTTTTCCGTATCCTTGCCGTGGTGGTCATCGGCTGGTACCTGCACCGCCTGGTGGTCCGTTCCGCGCATAAAGCTTTTATCGCCAGCGTTTCCCTGATCTTTGCCGGCGCCCTCGGGAATATTATCGACAGTGCCTTTTACGGATTGCTTTTCAGCGACAGTTTCGGCCAGGTAGCTTCCTTCCTGCCGGAAGAAGGGGGATATGGCAGCTTTTTGCACGGAAAGGTCGTCGACATGCTCTACTTTCCACTCATTACCGGCACGTTTCCTTCCTGGCTCCCAATATGGGGCGACCAGCCCTTTATCTTTTTCCGGCCGGTATTTAACATTGCCGACGCTTCCATCACCACGGGGGTGTTCCTGATCATTATCTTCCAGAAAAGGTTTTTTCTGTCCCAGCGCAAAAAGAAGACGAGCGAATCATCGCCAGCTGACCGCCGCGCCGATGGCAACGATGAGCCTGCACCGGTTTATGAAAACCTGGAAGAAATCAATAAACCAGAGACCAAACAAAGCCAGAACACTTCCTCTCCTATATAAAAGAAGCCCTCCTTTTGTGAAAGTTGTTGGATAAAGGTCCGGGTTAGTGCGTAACCTGCAGCCGGTGTGTAAAAGTGCCTGAACCTGCAGTAACCTGCACAAAACACAGTCCGGCATTCAGGCTCCCAACGGCAAAAATGCTCTGTGTCTTCTGGCTGGAGCCAAGGCTTTCTTACACCATTTTCGAGGGATCCACCCACTTGTCGAAGTCCTCTCCGGACACCAGGCCCGAACTGAGGGCGGCTTCTTTCAGGGTGATGCCTTTGGCGTAAGCCTGGCGGGCGATTTTTGCCGCGTTGTCGTAGCCAATGTGCGTGTTCAGTGCCGTGACGAGCATCAGCGAGTTGCTGAGGTGCTGTGCGATGCGTTCTGTGTCGGCTTCGATGCCGGCCACGCACCTGTCGGTAAAGCTCACACAGGCGTCGGCCATCAGCCGCGCCGACTGCAACAGGTTGTATATCATCACGGGCTTGAACACATTCAGCTGGAGGTGCCCGTTCATCCCTCCCGTCGTGATGGCGGCGTCGTTGCCGGCAATTTGTGCTGCCACCATCGTAAGGGCTTCCGGCTGGGTAGGATTTACTTTGCCCGGCATGATGGAGCTTCCCGGCTCGTTGGCAGGCAGGCGGATCTCTCCCAGTCCGCAGCGTGGCCCGGAGGCGAGCAGGCGGATGTCGTTGGCTATCTTCATCAGGCTGACTGCCAGCACTTTGAGCGCGCCGCTGGTTTTCACCACCGCGTCGTGGGCCGCCAGGGCCTCAAACTTATTCGCCGCGGTGACATAGGGTTTGCCCGTCAGCTCAGCGATCTTGGCGGCCACCTGTTGGTCGAAGCCTTCCGGGGCGTTGATGCCTGTTCCCACGGCTGTCCCTCCCAGGGCGAGCTCGCGCAGGTGATCCATTACATGGTGCAGGTTCTCCATCCCGTGGTCGAGCTGCGACACAAAACCGGAAAACTCCTGCCCAAGGGTCAGGGGGGTGGCATCCATAAGATGTGTCCTTCCTATCTTAACGATATCATCAAAGGCTTCAGACTTCTCCGCCAGTGCCTTGCGCAGCTTTTGCAGGGCGGGAAGGGTATTGCCGGTGATGAAGGAATAGGCCGCCATGTGCATCGCGGTGGGGAAGGTGTCGTTCGACGACTGCGACTTGTTCACGTGGTCGTTGGGGTGCACCCGTTTCTTTGCGTCGCTGAGATCGCCGCCCAGGAGCATGTGTGCGCGGTTGGCAACCACCTCGTTCACGTTCATGTTGGTCTGGGTGCCGCTCCCTGTCTGCCAGACCACCAGCGGGAAATGGTCGTCGAGCTGTCCTGATTCCACTTCTTCGCAGGCTTCCACGATAGCCTGTGCCAGGTCACCGGGCAGCAGCCCCAAGGAGTGGTTTACGAGGGCAGCAGCCTTTTTCAGGGTGCCGAAGGCCCTGATCACCTCCAAAGGCATCTTTTCCTCCCCGATCTTAAAGTTTGCGATGGCTCTTTGTGTCTGGGCGCCCCAAAGCCTGCCGGCCGGCACCTCTACAGGCCCAAGGGTGTCGTGTTCGATTCTGTGCATACGTCCTTTATTAAATGGTACAACCCATTTAATGATTAAAACGGTGAATTTGTTTAATCTGCTCCCATCACATGCTGTAAAAGTCATTCCCTTTGTCATCCACCAGGATGAACGCGGGGAACTTCTCCACTTCGATTTTGTAGATGGCTTCCATTCCCAGTTCGGGGTATTCGAGCAGCTCTACTTTCCGGATGTTTTCCTGCGCGAGGATGGCTGCCGGGCCGCCGATACTGCCGAGGTAGAAGCCGCCGTACTTGTTGCAGGCGTCGGTGACGGCCTGGCTGCGGTTTCCTTTGGCGATCATCACCATGCTTCCGCCGTGTTTCTGGAAGAGGTCGACGTAAGAGTCCATCCGTCCGGCCGTTGTCGGCCCGAAGGATCCTGAGGGCATGCCTTCCGGGGTTTTCGCAGGGCCGGCATAATATATCGGGTGGTCTTTGATGTAGCCGGGCAGCCCTTCACCAGATTCCAGGCGCTCTTTGAGCTTCGCATGGGCGATGTCGCGTCCCACGATGATGGTGCCATTGAGCGACAGGCGTGTTCCTACCGGGTGTTTTGTGAGCTCTCCAAGAATTTTTTCCATGGGCTGGTTGAGGTCGATCTCCACGGCCCCTGCCGTATCGTCCTTTTCGCGGAATTTTTCAGGAATGTACTGGCCGGGGTTGTCTTCCAGTTTCTCTATCCAGATGCCGTCCTTGTTGATTTTCGTTTTGATGTTTCTGTCGGCGGCGCAGGAGACGCCCATGCCGACGGGGCAGGAAGCGCCGTGCCGGGGCAGGCGGATCACCCGGATGTCGAGGGCAAAATACTTTCCGCCGAACTGGGCGCCGATGCCGAGATTGTACGCTGCTTCCAGCACCTTTTGTTCCATTTCCCTGTCGCGGAAGGCCTGTCCGCCTTCGTTCCCTGTTTCGGGAAGGTCGTCGAGGTATTTCGCCGATGCCAGCTTAACGGCCTTCAGCGTGTTTTCTGCCGAGGTGCCTCCCACCACGAATGCCACGTGGTAGGGCGGACATGCTGCTGTCCCCAGCGACCTGAGCTTGTCGACCAGGAAGGCCTCCAGCTTTTCGGGGTTCAGCAGGGCCTTGGTCTGCTGGTACAGGGCGGTTTTGTTGGCCGATCCGCCGCCTTTGGCCATGAAGAGAAAGTTGTACTCCTTGCCATCCACGGCTTCGATGTCGATTTGTGCCGGCAGGTTGGTACGGGAGTTTTGCTCTTTGTACATGTCGAGGGGAATAATTTGCGAATAGCGAAGGTTCTCCTCCGTATACACGTTGTAAACACCTTTCGACAGGGCTTCGGCGTCGCCTCCGCCTGTCCAGACCTGCTGACCTTTTTTTCCCATGATGGTGGCGGTACCGGTGTCCTGGCAATAGGGCAGCTGGCCTTTAGCAGATATCTCGGCGTTGCGCAACATGGTAAGCGCCACGTACTTGTCGTTATCGCTGGCCTCGTCGTCTTCCAGTATGGCAGCCAGCTGTTTTATGTGATCCGTGCGCAGCATGAACGACACATCCCTGAGGGCAGTCTGGGCCATCCTGGTAAGGCCGGCGGGATCAACACGCAACACAGGTGCGCCGTTAAAGGTGTCGAGCGACACATGGTCCCGGCTAAGGAGGTAATAGCCGGTTTGGTCTTCTTTCAGCGGGAAGGGCTTTTGGTAAGCAAATTCAGGTGTTTTCATAGAGGGATGGGTTTTGGTTTGTAAGGGATTACGAAATATACAATTTTTCGACTAATTCACCAAAAAAGAGGGCGACATTTCCATCCTTCTTGTGTTTCAAAATTCTATACCTTTGCATGGTATGGAAACACAACGTCAACAGAGGGTCTCCCGTCTGATACAGAAAGACCTGGGAGAGATTTTGCAGTTGTCGGGCAGGGAATGGTTTCCCGGCGCCATGATAACGGTCACAAAGGTATATGTAACGGCTGATCTGGGGATTGCAAAGGTATATCTGAGCATTTTCGGAAAAGATGCGAAAGACGTCATCAGGCAGGTGGAGGCCAGGGGGGGTGAGATCCGCAGGCAGCTTGGAAACAGGGTGAAAAATCAGTTGCGCCAGGTTCCTGAGCTTCGCTTTTTCGTTGACGACAGCCTGGACTACATTGACAATATCGACAAGTTAATCAACCAGTAGCTGTCCTGCCATGCAATACGAACCTGTGAAGCAACGCCTTGGAAAGCTGTTCGGCCGGTATCTGTTTACACGCAGGGTTTTTTACCGCTTGCTTGACATCCTGTTGCTGCGCACCTGGCACGTGCACCGTGAGCTGCGCCGTTACGGCTGCGCCAACAGGGGAAAAGCCCTCAGGGTGCTCGATGCAGGCAGCGGGCTGGGGCAGTACAGCTGGTACCTGGCACGCAGGTTCCCCTCTTGGGACATCACGGCAACAGACATTAACGAGGAGGCCATCAGCGACAGCCAGGACTTTTTCCGGAGGTCGGGCGTGACGAACGTGTCGTTCCGCACCGGTGACCTGGCAGAGTTTGTTGAGCCCGGCACGTACGACCTGGTTCTTTCTGTAGATGTGATGGAACACATTGAAGAAGACACCAGGGTGTTTCAAAACCTCTGCCGCTCGATGAAGCCGGGAGGAATGCTGCTTATCAGCACCCCGTCGGACCAGGGGGGCAGCGACGTGCACGGCACGGGCGAGCAGTCGTTCATTGAAGAGCACGTGAGGGATGGCTACAACAGGGATGAGATTGAAAAAAAGCTGAAGGACGCGGGCTTTCATTACGTTGAGAGCAAATACACTTATGGGAAGCCCGGGAGCGTGGCGTGGCGCATTTCCATGAAATATCCCATCACCTGGCTGGGGCGTTTCA
>PWRF01000152.1 GCA_003556325.1 Bacteroidales bacterium
AAGGAATCAGTAAAATGGAAATGATCAAACTCACCATAGATAAAAGGACTGTCGAGGTAGAAAAGGGAACGACCATCTATCATGCTGCGAAGAAGCTTGACATAGAGATCCCCACGCTTTGTTATATGAACCTCGGCGATTTGAATATTGAACACAAGCCCGGCGGCTGCCGCGTATGTGTTGTGGAGGTAGAAGGCCGTCACAACCTGGCACCAGCCTGTGCCACCGAGTGCTTCGACGGAATGAAAGTGCAGACCCACAGTATCCGGGTGCTAAACGCACGTAAGACCGTGCTGGAGCTGATCCTGTCGGACCACCCGTTTGACTGCCTGATCTGCGCCAAGAGCGGCCATTGCGACCTGCAGGACATGGCCATCAAGATGGGCGTGCGAAGTATCCCCTACCAGGGAGAAAAGTCTACCTATAAGCCCGACTTTTCGCCGGCCATCATCCGCGATCCGGACAAATGCATCATGTGCCGCCGTTGCGAAACGATGTGTAACGATTTCCAGACCGTGGGTGTACTTTCAGGGATACACCGCGGTTTTGAAGCTGTGGTGGCACCTGCTTTTGAACGCGACATCGACCACAGCGAATGCACCTATTGCGGACAGTGTGTGGCCGTGTGCCCTACAGCTGCCCTAACGGAGGTGGACCATACCACCCAGCTTGTTCGCGACCTGGCAGATCCCCAAAAGAAAGTGGTCGTACAGACCGCTCCTGCCGTGCGTGCTGCCTTGGGTGAAGCTTTCGGTATGAAACCGGGCTCACTGGTAACCGGCAAAATGGTCTCCGCCCTGCGCCGCCTGGGATTCGATTACGTGTTCGACACCGACTTCGCTGCCGACCTTACCATCATGGAAGAAGGCACCGAACTGCTCGACCGCCTGACGCGCCACCTTAACGGTGACAAGGAGGTTAAGCTTCCCATGCTTACATCCTGCTGCCCGGGCTGGGTGAACTTCTTTGAATACCACTTCCCGGATATGCGCGACATCCCCTCCACCGCAAGGTCGCCCCAGCAAATGTTTGGCTCCATCGCAAAAACCTATTTTGCCGATAAGGTAGAGACCAAGCGCGAAGATATGGTCGTGGTTTCCGTGATGCCCTGCGTGGCCAAGAAATACGAATGTACCCGCGAAGAATTCAAGGTGGATGGCAACCCGGATGTAGACTATTCGATCAGCACCAGGGAACTGGCTACCCTGATCAACCGCAGCAACATCGACTTCAACACCCTTCCGGAAGAGGACTTTGACAAGCCCATGGGCGAGTCGACCGGCGCAGCTGTGATCTTCGGCACCACCGGCGGTGTGATTGAAGCAGCCGTACGCAGCGCCTATGAGATCCATACGGGCAAGTCGCTGAAAAAGATCGACTTCGAGCAGCTCCGTGGCATCGAAGGCATTCGCGCGGCAAGCGTCGACTTTGAAGGCACCGAAATTAAGATTGGCATTGCACACGGCTTAGGCCATGCACGCAAGCTCCTTGAAGACATCAAGGCGGGTAAAAGCGACTTCCATGCCATTGAGATCATGGCCTGCCCGGGTGGCTGCGTAGGAGGCGGTGGCCAACCCCTGCACCACGGTGACCCCACAGTGATCCAGGCGCGCCAGAAAGCCATATACGAAGAGGATGCCAACAAGCCTATCCGCAAATCGCACGAAAACCCGGAAATCATCAAACTGTATGAGGAATTCCTGGGCAAACCGATGAGCGAAAAAGCCCATCACCTGCTTCATACCCATTATTTCGACAAGAAGCAGAAAGATGTGTTGCTCGACTAAGCGGAGAAGGAAGGTTTTTTAAGTGTAATCAAAAAAGAACATCATAATGACATCCATAAAATTAAAACTGAAAGAAAGCGAAGTGCAGCAGCTGAAAGATGTTGCCAAGTCGTTCAACAATGCGCCCGGCGAGCTGATCAACGTCCTGCATAAAGCCCAGGAGATATTCGGCTATCTGCCTGCTGAGGTGCAGGAGGTTGTGGCCGAAGAGCTCAACGTGCCCGTGGCCAAGGTATATGGCGTGGTGACCTTCTACTCGTTTTTTACCATGCTGCCCAGGGGCCGGTATCCGATTTCCATCTGCACCGGTACGGCATGCTATGTAAGGGGTGCCGACAAGGTACTGGATGAATTCAAGCGCCTGCTGAAAGTCCCCGTGGGAGAAACCACCTCAGATGGCAAATTCAGCATCACCTGCCTGCGCTGCGTAGGCGCCTGCGGACTCGCCCCGGTAGTTATGGTCGGCGACAAAACCTATGGCCGTGTGACCACGGATGGAGTAAAGGATATCCTCAAGGAGTATGAGGATGTGGAGTAGCATAGGATAGCCGGATGCGCGACACAAACCTTGTGGGTATAGCACATGGCATTTGCGCTGCTCGAGTTTTAAAGTTTTGAGTTTTGAGTTTTGAGTTTTGAGTTTTGAGTTTTGAGTTATGAGTTATGAGGCCAGTTTAGGATTCCCAACTGACAACTGGCAACTCCCAACTGGCAACTCCCAACTCGCAACTTGAATGTAAAGTGATAAAGTGTTGATTTGTTATTAAGGTACTTGCTTTGGTCATGCCGAAGTTGGTTAGTGGTTACTATTTGACGGAAGGGGCGCGACGTGTTCGCGCTCCTTTTTTTTCTTTTGATGATTTTTTCATCAAATGTATTTGCAGAATAAAAAATGTGTATTATCTTTGCAACGCCTTAGCGGGGAAACCTCCTGACGGGGTAACCCGGGGCAAAACGCTCATAAATTTCACGGTCCGGTAGTTCAGTTTGGTTAGAATACGTGCCTGTCACGCACGGGGTCGCGGGTTCGAGTCCCGTCCGGACCGCTTTTCACAAGCTTAAGCCTCTGATTTTCAGGGGCTTTTTTATTTCCTGTATGATTCTCAAAGTATGTTACCCTTGGTGGTTTTCATCAGGATTCCCTCTATTTCGTCTCGCCATTATTTCTGAGCACCCAGTAAAGGCCTTTCAGATTGGGTTTCATTTCCGGGATGATGATCTGCATGGCGATCATTTCAAGGACAGAGAGGATGGCCCAGGTGATCATGATATAATACAATACCGGCACAAAACCATAGCTGAAAAGCACAAAAAAGAAAATGCCCTGCATGTAGCCACCAGCCTTGGTAGCGTAAGTGTGCAGACTCGATATCTTTCCGAACTTTATGAAGGAATGTGTCAGGGCAACGACACCCAGGCCGACGAAGGTCAGCAAACTCCCCAGGTAGGGTTGCATCTCATCCAGTTTAAAAACGAACAATCCCAGGATGGCAAGGGAATAAGTGACTTTGTCAGCGATGGAGTCCATCCTTGCTCCAAAATCAGTATGCTGTTTCAGCCTTCTGGCAAAAAAGCCATCCAGGGCATCTGTGATAAGGTTAAGGATGATGAAAACCATAAAAAGGGTAGGTCTGCCCGAAAAGATGAAGTACAGAATGACCGGTGCCGACACAAACCGGTAAAAGGTTAGGTAATTGGATACGGTATGGAGGTTTTCCTTTTGCATAGGGAAATGGTTTCACTGTTTTTACTCCGTTTCCCGGTTTTTTACAAATTCTGCAACAACTGCTTGTGCCCGCTCTATATCCCGGCTGGAAACCTTTACCTTCACCTGGCCCGTGTCCGTGGCCGAATAGATGGGTGGCATTACGCCGCCAAAGATCTTATCTGAGAGGAAGGCGTATATTTCTGCATCGAGAAGCATGGCCTTAACCAGTTCTGCTTCCCAAAGCATCCCGGAGTAGACCGTTACCGGCACATCATCGTGGACTGGGGTCATGGTGCAGGGTTTAAAATGAAACACATCCCAAATGTACGAAATTTATGCCCATTTCAGATGGGGCAACTCCTGACATCAGGGCCGACGCATTAAAATTCTAACAGATACAGGAGGCATTTCTCATCCCAGCCTGCCCTAAGGCGTTTGCAACCTTAACCTTACCTTTTAACTTCCTGATTTATTTTTTTCACTTACTGCCTACTTTTTACTTATTCTTACTCTCCGGGGACACCTTTGCTGGCTGGGAATGCCCAAGTGCACGGACAGCACCGGTGCTTTCCGTCCGGATCATCCTTGAAAAGGCCGTGACAGCCTTTTTTTAATTAAGGATACAAAAAACCGGGCTGCCAGCAATTTGACAGCCCGGTGGAGGTATATAGAAAGAGGAGGTGATTATCTTGTTACCTGGACCCTTTCGGTGATCGTTCCGGCTTCGGTGTTGATCTGAACAAAATAGATGCCGGTATGCAGCTGATTTACGCTGATGCTGTGACTGTTGCTGTTCACGGGTGTTCTGTAAACAACCTGTCCGAGCATATCCATCATCTGTATGCTGGTGATGCGTTCGCTGGCTTCAATATTGAAGATGCTGTTGCTCGGATTGGGATACAGGTTAAAATCAATTTCTGGTATCTCTGACACATTGGTGGGATCCTCAAGGGGCAGTTCAATCAAATCTCCGCCTGACGGCAGTGCCACATACAGGCCAAATGCTGGTCCGTTGCTGTTGTTATCGGGGTTCAGGAACCCGGATGCTACCACTACCAGCGCTTCTCCTTCAAGGCCGAGTGTTGCCAGCGGTGCCTGGTAAGCCGCTACCGTGGTTTCGCCGGAGGCGTCGCGGATCTCAAGGATGTAGTCCTGGGTGGCCAGTTCGAGATAGCCGGCGAAGTCGCCAAAGGCAAAGTCACCGATGATCTCTCCGTTTACAAAGGCGGTTTCCCATACGCTTACCGTGGGTGCGTCGGTGGAGCCGTGGAATACCAGCACGTCGGTATTGCCAGGTTCGCCGGCTTCTTCCTGGCCTGCTGGGAAGGCAAAGAGGCCAAAGGGTTCAACCGGGTCGTAACCTTCACCGCTTACGTTGCCTGCGGCCACCACTACATAGGTTTCGTCGGGATCAAATTGTACCGTTACAGGGCCCACGCCGTTCTCGATGCCGGCACCGGCAGGGGCAACAACCAGGTCAAGGTCAACACCTGCCGGCACGTCCAGGAAAGGTGTGGCCTGGCGGAATCCCACTTCTTCGAGGAACAGGTCGCCGTTCACGAATATGTCCACCTGATCTACCAGGGCATCGGCCGAGTTGTGGATGATCTGTACACGGGCAAATTCTTCTTCCTCTTCTTCATA
>PWRF01000245.1 GCA_003556325.1 Bacteroidales bacterium
GTGTTGTCCTGATAATCAACCAGGGGCAGGTCAATTACGTATGGGTTCTCGCAAGTGGATCCTGGGGGACGGATAAAGCCTGTGCCTTCGAGTTCAACCGTGAACGTTTCTTTGGTTGCGTCGTCATAGCCGATGGTTATTTCACCAGATTTTTCTCCTTCTGATTGCGGTACAAACATTACACTGAAGGTGACTGTTTCGCCTGGTTCAAGTGTAGCCGGGTAATCGCCTGCATCAAACTCCAGGATAAAATCCGTGTGGTTATCCAGCGTCGGGGTTTCTGCGGTGAGACTGCCTGCACCATCGTTATATATGGTGAAAACCTGTGCTTCGGACTCTTCGCCGATGGCCACTTCGCCATAGTCCCAGGACTGGGGCGAGACAGCAAAAACAGGTACGGTGGGAATTTCCTGGATTGTCACATCATCGATATTTATTATTCGATAAGTACCCCCAAGTCCATGTTTGAAGGCAATCCTTGAATCCGTACCCCCATAATCATTAAAGGATACAGAATATTCAGCGTAGCCGCCTGGAATACTGAGCGTTTCGATCAAATTGAAATCACCTGCTGCAGACGGCATGGTGCCAATCTCTAAAGTAAAACCTGCACCGCCACTGGCATAGAACCGCACCCGCAAATCGTTTAAATCGCCTTCTATTGGCGGTGTGATCAAAAGAAGCTCTGCCCCCGAATCCCAGGAGTTAAATATTTGCACATGGTTGGGATCCGAATATGGATTGGTTGAAGCGGTTTGAACTGCAGCTGCAATGGCATTGCTGTTAACCACTTTTTCCCAACCCACCGGCAAATCGGGCGGTGTAAACGCATCAAAGTCTTCGAAATGTGGAAATTCACTGATGGTTGCATCAAACCCCATACCTAAAAGTGCAACTTCGTGCACTGCTTTATCCGGCTGATCGTCGGTGATCTGCAGGATCGCTGATTTGACACCCTCGCTCTGTGGTGCAAAAACAACTGATACACTGGTAGTTTGCTGGGGGCCCAATTCAAGCGGATAGGTATTGCCATCCGTAAGGGCGAAATATGCATCACCAGTTATTCCAACATCTTCAATTGTTAGAATTCCACCGCCTGTGTTGGCAATGGTGAACACCTGTGTTGCGCTCTCACTGCCAAGGGCAACAGTACCAAAATCGTGCGACTCTGGTGTTGCGGAAAATATGGGAGGCATACTGGTCATTTCTACTTCGATGGTTTGGTTAACATCTTCTTCAAAATGAACACCCTCGATGGGATAATAGCCGATAAAGGTGATAGAATAGGAATAGCTGCCCTCCTCCAACACAAACACTACCAAACCATCTTCATCAGTGTTTTTGGTCTCAACCAGATTTCCGTTTTCACTTATGGTAACCAATGCATTTTCAATCGGTTCGTCAGTATCTTCATCGGTTACCTCGAAAGTAATGGTTGATGCAGGTACGGAAGAGAGGTTCAGGGTAAAGTCGGTGTAATCTGGCGATGGAAAGGTTGAAACAATAGCATAATAGGTGCCGGCTTCAAGCAATACTTGTGAAAAATCACCGCCAGTGCTGCCAGTTCCCGTTACTATCAATTCTGCAGGGTTCTCCAGATTGGGACAGTCTTTTAGAATCAACAACCCTGTATATTCTCCCGACACACTCCCATTCAGAAAGCTTGCCGACTCTAAGGTAAATTGCGCAACAAAGTCATATCCTGACAAATAAACGTCGACTGGATCAACCCAACTACTTGAATAATCATTGCCATAATCTTCTGTATTGTCTTCATAGTTCACCAAAGGCAGCGAAACAACAAATGGATTGCCACAGGTAGAGCCAGCAGGGCGTACAATGCCGGTTCCCTCCAGTTCAACCGTGAAACTTCCTTTGGTTTCATCGCTGTAGCTAATTTCCACTTCGCCTGTTTTATATCCATCGGAATCAGGAGCAAAGATCACAGAAAAGGTCACGATTTCGCTGGTTGCGAGCTCTGCCGGAAAGTCTTCCTCATCATAAATCAGAATGAAATCGCTATCATTGTCAAGCACGGGGGCTTCTACCCCAAGTACTCCCATTCCAAAGTTTGAAATGGTAAACACTTGCGCCGGAGACTGCTCTCCTAAGCCAATTTCGTCGAAGTCTTTGGATTCGGGGTTGATGGTGAAGATGGGTTCGTCAGAGAGGTCTTCAAGGTAGAGCATAATGTTGGCATATCCGGCTGGTCTCGTAGTTGCATTTGGCGGCGATGCAGGATTGTAAGGACTAGTATCTCGTCTTGCCAGAAGACCTCTGAAAATACCAGGAGTTTGTGTACCATAGAAACCAGCAGCACTAGAACCATAACCTGGAGTGGTTTCATTTACTTCAATAACTAAATTATCGGTGTTGTTATAAATAAATGGGTTGTCTAATACAATCTCCACCCAGCCTTCTTCGGCGGTTATATTAACCTTGCCTTCAAAAACTTTAACAAGGCTGGAATATGGGACCCAATCACTGGTATTATTAAATACAGTTTTGTCCGTATGGCCCATGTAAATTGTCCAATCCTCATAGTTTGTTCCTGCTTGAAACCCATTAAAGTAATAATAGAGCTTTTCAATTCTCTTGTTAGCCACATTGATCTCTTCCTGGTAATACAACACCTGGGAATAGTTATAAGCATAAAAAGTGTTTATGGGAAGATGCAGGTCTGTGACCGAACCATCGCCAATAACAACCAAACCTTCAGCAAGCTGTGTAGTAAAACTCCAAACCGGTCCACTTACCGATGCAACTTCATTGTGCGCAACAACTTGCCATTCATAATTAGTGAACTCTTCAAGGTCAGCATAACTGTAACTTCCTATTGCAAAGGCATCGGCTCCGTCAACAACCTTTTCCATGTCACCTGCCGGCCCGAACCACAGGTCGTATGTGTCAGTATCTGCGCCAAAGTCCCAGGTGAGACTGCCATCAACAGCTATATTGTTGGAGTTATCAGCAGGGGTGGGGTTGGATGGTATACCGGGTGCTCCGGGTATTAGGTAATGCACCGTTACAGTCCAGGAATTATTGTCAACCTTGTTATATTGAGTACTACAGCCACTACCACCCCAGGTCCTGCCTGCATGGAGTTCAAACCCGATGTCGCCGCCCCCTGTTACTCCATTGGCAATGTCAAGCCCGGTTCTTGAATAACTGAATGTTCCCCCTGTACTCCCCACTCCTGATTCAAGTGTGGCCTCATCTGTTCCTCCCGGAGAGACACACCTGAGCTGGGAGCGCTGCTCATTTTTCCATGCTCCGGCAGCCGCGGTCATATCATAAACCACATCTACACCTGTAATGATTACACCTTCGGGAATGGTAACGGTCAAGGTACCCGGGCATCCAGATGCGCCAGGCAATGAAGTAAAACCTCTGTCTGTTTGAATATCACCCGCGGTATAAGTGGCCGATGCGCTTTGTCCGTAGGAAGTAAACCCCAAAACGAACATTAGAGTTAAAAGCAGTACAATCTTTTTCATGGTTCGTATAGTTTTGTTTATGTGATTCTTTGATATTTATTCGCTGCTTTGACTATTATTTGGAGTTCCTTATGCACATGTTTAATTTGTTTTTTGGCTTTTTTCGGATAGTATGCCGCACAACTCCTTCTTACTGATCCGGGTTTAAATCCGGGCATAGCGACTTGTTCGCACTTCGTCATAAAAAATGAGATTATTTATAGACAAACTTATGTACAAGTGGCTTTAAAAGCAAAAATTTACCATAGACAAAACATAGACAACGATTTTTTTTTATGGTGTTTTGGGAATCGGATTCGATCAAAACCCCGGGTAAAAAAAAAAGCACCCACTTATGATGAGGACTTTTGCAAATCCTATTTTTTTCCCTGGGGTGTTATTCTTCTCTCTCTGCATGTTTGCGTAGTTTGGATTGTTACAGAGGATTTTTTAAAGGGAAATTTTGATCCGACGGAAACCCGACTCTCGTATGGGTCTGATAATGTGCTCGTTGCTATCTTCGCCCCGGAAGTTCGGGAACTCAGGCTAAACCAGGGTTTTTCAAAAAAAATGTGTCCAAATAAATTTATCCGGACACATTTCTGCTAAAAAACAGGTTAAATGTCTTTTTAAAGGGCTATTATTGCATGTTCTTATTGGTCATTTTAATTTATTAACAAAAAACATTTCTATTATGAAGAGGTATTTTACGTTCATGTTTGTCACATTTTTATCCCTGGCTTGGCTCGGAATCAATGTATCTGACGCAGTTGCCGGACAGGCTGAAATCACTGAGCGCGACGGACCACGGGAAAAGCCCTGGCGCCTGGAGCAGCGCACCCACGATCATGACTTTCCCAGGGGTACCGAGTTCCTTTCCGAAGACTTCTCCGGCAATGAATTGCCCGCAGGTTGGACAACCGAGGAGCTGGGTGATCCAGGCTTAGGTTGGGAGTTTGGTAGTGAACTGGCTTTTATTGACAGTGATGCCGCAGGATCCGGGATTGATGTTGCCGGTACACTAACAACTCCTGCTTTGAACTTGAGCACCGCATCACACGTGAGAGTTGCACTGAATCATTTTTATCGGCATATAGGAAACAGCTTTGGACAAATCCTGATAAGCACCGATGGTAATTCATGGGAAGTTGCCTATGAATTTACTGCAACAGTAGGAAGTTCATCATATCCATTGTTTGAATATGACATCACTGACTGGGCTGCCGGAGAAAGTGAAGTTTATATTCAGTTTTTATATGATGATGGTGGCAGTTGGGCATGGTGGTGGGAAATTGACAACGTGCTTGTCTATGAATTTACTCCCCCGGAGCCCATTGGTGACCTCCTGTTTTCACAAGCCCTTGATACAGATGGAAGCGGTCATAACAGCACGTTTGACACAAGTGAAGGCATAGACTATGAGGTGGCAGACAATTTCTTTGGGCTGGATAATGACAAAGGCGACGATATTAACGCCATTGAATTTTATGGGATCTGGGCTGAGTGGGATGAGGGGTTTTCCCCGTCAGAACCTGAAGAAACAGAGCCTTTCTGGATCCGGTTCTACGAATATGTGGAAGATTTTGTTCCCGGACTGGAAGCGCCCGAAACAGGAACTTATGAA
>PWRF01000006.1 GCA_003556325.1 Bacteroidales bacterium
CCGCAGACCTCTCCCCCGCCATACTCGACAGAAGCCTTTTTCATTCTACCAACACATATTACATCCCAAACTCAAAAGTTACCGCCTACTCCTGTAAAACCAACCTGCCCCCAAACACTGCTTTCAGAGGCTTTGGCGGTCCGCAGGGAATGTTTATCATTGAATCTGCGATTGCAAAAGCTGCACACGAACTCAATGTTCCCGCAAGGATCATCCAGCAAAAGAACTTCATGAAGGAGGGAGATTACTTTCAATATGGGCAGGTAGCCAAAAATGTGAATATAGGTAAATGCTTCCAGCTTGCTGATAAAGAATACCATATGGTGGCAATGGCCAGGGAGGTTGATCATTTTAACAAATATAACCAGTGGAAGAAAAAAGGAATGGCTCTTATGCCCGTATGCTTCGGCATTTCTTTTACCAACAAATCGATGAATCAGGCCCGGGCACTGGTACATGTATACCAGGACGGCAGCGTAGGCATCAGCACAGGTGCCATTGAGATGGGACAGGGAGTGAACACCAAGATTCTCCAGGTTGCAGCCCACACACTATCCATCAACCCGGAAAGGGTAAAAATAGAAACCACCAACACCACCAGGGTTAGCAACACCTCACCCACCGCAGCCAGCTCCGGCGCCGACCTCAATGGCAAGGCTACCGAGATGGCCTGCAAACAGCTGTCGAGCCGGCTGAGAAGAACAGCCGCAATTCTGCTCAACACAAAACTCACAAACGTCTCGCTCCGGAACGAGTGGGTTTATGTGAATGGAGTGAAAAGTGAGCTCTCCTGGACAGAGTTGGTAAAAAAAGCGCACCTCGACCGGGTATGTCTTACAGAGCAGGGGCATTATGCCACTCCCATGGTTGATTTCGACAAAAAGATATCCAAGGGGCATCCATTTGCATACCACGTATACGGCCTGGCCATTATCGTCGCAGAAGTGGACTGTCTGCGCGGCAATTATCACTTTGACAAAGTTCTGATGGTACATGACTTCGGAAACAGCATGAGCCCCGACATAGACATGGGCCAGGTAGAAGGGGCCCTCGCACAGGGGCTCGGCTGGATGACCATGGAAGAAGTGGCCTACGACGCTGAAGGGAAACTGCTGTCAAACAACTTGTCAACCTATAAGATACCCGATATCTATTCCGCTCCCAGAGAGGTAAAATGTATCCCGTTGCCCACAAAAGGGCCAAAAGCAGCTATTTTGCGCTCAAAAGCCGTGGGAGAGCCCCCACTTATGTATGGCATCGGCGGCTATTTTGCCCTGCAAAACGCCATTAAGGCATTTAACCCCGATTATGTGCCCGACTTCGACGCACCGATGACCATGGAAAAAATGCTGTTGCGGCTCTATCAGTAGATTACAAAAAATACCTCCGGTAATCCTCCGGGGTGTTGATATTCACAAGAACTTCGGAACGATCAACAGGTACGTTCACATGGCGGAAGGCTCCCAGGAAACTCCTAACGCTTGACTTGGCATTGCTCTCCTTTGCCAGGGCTTCAGCCACATGGGGGGCTACCAGCACCGGATGCCCCATTTGGTCTTGAAACACGGGGCGAACGTAATCTGCCTCATCGATATGCCTCACTAATGCCTCCAGGGTTTCCTGCGAAACAAAGGGGTTATCGACGTTGTGAAGGAACACCGGGGTCTTTGCCGGAATTTGCCTTAACCCCAGTTGCACGGAGTGAAAACGCCCCTTTTCGGGATGGTTATTGACGGCTATGCTCACATAAGCAGGCCAGTGACGCCTTTTGCGCTGAAGCCAGGGGAGTGACTCCTGCTGTGCCACGATCGTAATGGCGATGCAGCCAAAATCCAGGTAAGCCGACACGCATCGCTCCACAAAGGTTTGCTTATGATCAAAGGGCAGGGCCAGTTTTGGCTGCCCCATCCGGGAGGATTCGCCGGCGGCCGGAATAAGCGCTGCAAACTCTTTTCTCGCCATGTGCCAAACATTTTCTATTTTTGAAAACCTAAGTCAAACAAAACCAACACAAAAACGCAACCTGCATGTCTGACCGATTGTTTCCCATGCCCATCCAGCATCTGCTGAATCATACCCTGCATGAACTGGATCATAAAGATAGCTTTTTTGGCATTCCTGCCGAACTGTTCTACAAGCCTGTACAAACATCTTCATCATCAGCAAGAAACAAACTATCAGGTAAGGTGTTTAACCAGGAACTACAGACTCCCTTAGGGGTGGCCGCCGGCCCGCACAGCCAGATGGCGCAAAACATCATAGCGGCCTGGTTGCTGGGAGCCCGCTATATAGAGCTGAAAACCATACAAACCCTGGATGAGCTTGATGTTCCCAAGCCATGTATCGACATGCAGGACGAAGGATACAACTGCGAGTGGTCGCAGGAGCTGAAAATCGGACAAAGCTTTGAAGAGTACCTGAACGCATGGATCCTCATTCACATCCTCAACCACCGTTTTGGCTGGGCAGAAAATCCGGGCGTGATCTTCAACATGAGCGTTGGCTACAACCTGGAGGGCATCATGAAGGATAACGTGCAGTGGTTTTTTGAACAGATGGAAGACTGCAGCGAACTTCTCCGGGAGAAAAGGAAGCTTCTGAAGCCGATCTATCCGGCTATTGATGAGGTGAATATCCCTTCAAGGATATCGGACAATGTAACACTTTCCACCATGCACGGCTGCCCCGCCGGGGAGATCGAATCCATCGGGGCATATCTTATCGAAAAGAAAAACCTGCATACCTATATCAAACTGAACCCTACCCTGCTGGGGCCAAAAATCCTGCGGGGGATCCTCAATGATCAACTTGGTTTTTCCACCCGGGTGCCGGAAGAGGCTTTTGAACACGACCTGCAGTACCCGGATGCGCTGCATATCATCAAAAATCTCGAAAAAAAGGCAGAATCCCGGGGACTGGAGTTTGGACTCAAGCTGACCAACACCTTGGAGTCAGCGAACCACAGGGAGGTATTCCAGGAGGGCGTAGACAGCATGTATATGAGCGGGCGCGCACTGCATCCGCTGGCGGTCAACCTGGCGCACAAGCTGCAAAGCGATTTTGACGGAAGGCTCAACCTGAGTTTTTCGGGCGGTGCGGATGCATTCAATATTGCTGAACTGCTGGCCTGTGGCTTCAAAACCATCACCGTATGCAGCGACCTTCTCAAGCCGGGGGGCATGACCCGGCTGCCGCAATACCTGGAAAACCTGGCAGTAGAGGTCGAAACACTCCAGGCCAAAGGCATCGGCGACATCCCGCAAAAAAAGATAGTTAGCCCGGAGAAACAAGCATCACAGAGGGAAGCTGCACTGCATAACCTGCAGCACTACGCGGAACAGGTGGTAAAAGATCCCGCCTACCGGATGGAATCGCTTATTCAGCCAGACATTAAGACCCCGCGCCCGCTGGGCACCTTTGATTGCATCTTTGCCCCCTGCCGCGACTCGTGCGCCACGCACCAGGATATTCCGGAATACATGCTTCATACATCCAGAGGGGAGTTCAGGGAAGCCCACGGCGTGATCCTGCGCACCAACCCCTTCCCGGCTGTAACCGGCATGATCTGTGACCATCTCTGTCAGAACAAATGCACCCGCATCCATTACGACAACGCCCTGTTGATCCGGGAGGTGAAGCGATTCAACTCCCTGCAGGAAGAGCCCGCCTTGAAGCCTGCGGCAAGCAACGGGCTCCGCATTTCGGTGATCGGCGCCGGACCGGCAGGATTGTCCTGTGCCTACTTCCTTGCGCTTGCCGGCTGCCAGGTGGAGGTTTACGAGGCGGCATCAAAAGCCGGCGGAATGGTTTATTACGCCATTCCGGGCTTCAGGCTCACCCCGGAAGCCATGGAAAAAGACCTGCAACGGATTACCGGGCTCGGAGTGAAGATCCATTATAACACCAAGGTAGATGAACAGCTATACCGGCAGTTAAAGGACGAATCGGACTATGTCTTTGCCGGCACAGGAGCACCCCTGGCCTCACCGCTCGACATTCCGGGTATCGATGCCGCAGGCGTGCTGGACCCGCTGCACTTTCTTTTCAAGGTGCGTGAAGGGAAACCCAGCGGTACCGGCAAACACGTGGTGATCATCGGCGGCGGCAATACGGCGATGGATGCTGCACGCACCGCATACCGGCTGGTTGGGGAAGAGGGTACGGTAAGCATCGTCTACCGGCGCACAATTCGGGAGATGCCGGCCGACCAGGGAGAGATAAAAGCGGCGCTGAAAGAAGGCATCAAATTTATGGAGTTATGTTCACCCGAAGAGGTGATCACCAAAGGTGGGAAGGTACACGGCATCCGATGCAGCCGGATGGAGCTTGGAGATAAAGACAGCTCCGGACGGCGCAGGCCGGTGAAAATCGATGACAGCGGGTTTGACATCACCTGCGACACGGTGATCCCTGCCGTCGGACAGGTGGTGGAAACCGGTTTCATGGATGCGGAAAAGCTGGAAACCAGTGACGGCAGCTACCTTACCCGTATAGACAATGTATTTACCGGCGGAGATGCCATGCGCGGTGCTTCCACCGCGATCAACGCCATCGGCGACGGACGCAAAGCTGCAGAAGAGATCCTGCGGCATGCAGGTCAGCACGCAAACCACTCTGCCCCAGAAAAAACTGGAACTCTTGGTTACAGGGAAACCATGATCAAAAGAGCCAGGCGGGCATTTGCACCTGAGGTTGAGGAGCTGCCGCTTAGCGACAGGAAAAATTTCAAGCTGGTGGAAACCCCGCTGGAAGAAGAAGCGATCGTCAACGAAGCCGGTCGCTGCCTGCAATGCGACGAGATCTGCAATACCTGCGTCACCGTATGCCCCAACCTGGCCAACCAAGCCTTTATCACCAGCCCATGGCACGTTAAGCTGCAAAAGGCCGTGCAACAACAGGATGGGGGTTTCAGCCTGGCCGATGATGGCGAATTCTCCATTGAACAGGATGTACAGATCCTGAATATCGGCGATTTCTGCAACGAATGCGGCAACTGCGAAACCTTTTGTCCGACCAGCGATGCGCCATACAAGGTCAAACCCAGGGTACACTTCAGCATGCTGTCATTCTACGCTGACAAAAAGGGATACTACCTTTCCAAGCTTAAAGACCAGCACAACCTGATCTATAAGGATAACGGACGACTGATCAACTTGTCGGCACGCGACGACCACTTTGTATTCGAAACCCCGGAAGCCACCCTCACGCTGGACAAAGAAAGTTTCCAGGTGCGGAATGCTGTTTTCTCAGATAAGACCTGCAAGGAGGTACGTTTGGAGCAAGCCGCCAGGATGCGCATCATCCTCACCGGCATGGAAAGCATCACCGAGGCCCTGCCTTAACCTTAATCCCGAATCGCTTCGTTCTCGGGACTTGCAGCTCGGGGCTTCGTTAACGCTCAGCCCCCATCCTCAAACCCTTTAACCATTTAACCCGGCAACTCACTTGATCACTAATATCAATCACAAAATCAAGCAACCTCAAACTTCAAACCTCAACCTCAATCTTAATCTTAATCTTAATCTTAACCTTAATCTTAACCTTAATCTTAACCTTATATCATGATTGAACTGATTCGAGAGATACAAGACGAGAAGGCCCTGGAAAATGCCTTGGCGCGTTTTCGTGAAAGGGAGATTGTGCTTCCCACATTCAGCCAGCAGAAAGACCCATCCCTTATCCCCGGCAAGATTAAAGACAAGCTAAAGGATATCGGCCTTTGGGAGATCCATCCGCTCAATCTTTTCCGGATCACCTGGAAGAACGAACCCAAAGAAAAGGGTGGTCTCTTCGGTGAGGTGAACCATATAGAAATTCCAAAAGAGATCACCGGTGTTGATACCCGGATCGTGATGATCGTGGGCAAATGGTTCCCCACGGGTGCCCACAAGGTAGGCGCAGCCTATGGCTGCCTGGCCCCGCAGATCATCACCGGCGGCTTTGACCCGACCTACCACAAGGCCGTATGGCCATCCACCGGAAATTATTGCAGGGGCGGCGCCTTCGATTCCAAGCTGATGGGAACTGACTCGGTGGCCATCCTGCCCGAAGAGATGAGCAAGGAACGTTTTGACTGGCTCAGGGATGAGATTGGATCTGAGGTGATTGCCACGCCGGGCTGCGAAAGCAACGTGAAGGAGATCTATGATGCGTGCTGGGAGATCCGCCGGACGCGTCCGGATTGTGTCATCTTTAACCAGTTTGAGGAATTCGGTAACCCGACCTGGCATTATCATGTCACGGGCAATGCGCTGGAAGAGGCCTTTCAGCTTATCCGGAACGAAAACAGCCGGATCGCGGCTTATGTCTCCGCCACCGGGTCAGCCGGAACCATTGCTGCCGGCGACTACCTGCGTACGATCTCTCCGCACCTGAAAGTGGTGGCATCCGAAGCCTTGCAGTGCCCAACATTGTTGAACAACGGTTTTGGCGGCCACCGCATCGAAGGCATCGGCGACAAACATGTGCCCTGGGTGCATAACGTCAAAAACACCGACATGGTGACCGCCATAGATGATGAAGACTGTATGCGGCTGTTCAGGCTCTTTAATGAAAAAGAGGGACAGGCTTATCTCAGGTCGATCGGACTGGATGAAACGGAAATCCAGAAACTGCCTTTGCTTGGCATTTCCTGCATTGCCAACATGCTCTCCGCCATCAAAACGGCAAAATATTACGAAATGAACGGAGATGATGTCATTCTGACCGTTGCCACCGACTCTGCTGAACTGTATCATTCGAGGCTGGAGGAGCTGAACGAATCAGCAGGCCCCTACACAGAAAAGCAGGCCATCAAAGACTTTGAGAAATGCCTGATGGGATGCACTACCGACCACCTGAAGGAGCTGGGCTATTATGACCGCAAGGCCATCCACAACCTGAAATACTTCACCTGGGTTGAACAGCAGGGTAAGGAGGTGGGAGAGCTGAACCAGCTCTGGGAAGACCGGGGCATATGGCCGGAGATTTTCAACCAGGCACACCGCTGGGACGAGCTCATCAACGAATTCAACGAGCGCACGGGCGTACTCAAAACCTTCTGATAAACGGCAGCCAGGCGTTCATGAACTCCTCAAAATGCGTTTCCATGGGGTTGTGGCCCACACCTTCCAGCAGGAACAGGTCGATACCGGGCATGCGCTCCATGATGTCTTTTTGCGACTCCCATGACACCCAGTCATCGGCATCGCCCCATATCGCTTTGGCAGGCACCGCAAGGTCGGCAGCATTGAGGCTTTCAACTTCCCTGTAGTACACCGGCGATGATAGGATGGCCCTGGCTGTGCCTGGAATTATAAGGGGCTGCAGGTAAGCCGCCACCTGTGATTCGGTGGGCTCGGTCCCATAAGCAGAAGCGAGCAGGCTTTCCACCCTTTCGTAATTGATCAGCCACTCTTCGGCGAGCGCCCCTGCAATCCACGACAAGGGTGAGATGCGCCTCAGGAAACCCACGTCCCCATCATCCGGTTGCACGTTGCTGAACAAAACCGGCGCCACGAAAGTGACGCTCATAATATCTTCGGGGTACATCAAGGCATAGGCCTGGGCGATGGCCCCACCCATCGAATGTCCGGCAAGATGCCACTCCCGGCTGGGAAACTCCTGTTGCAAAAGCTGATGAATCCTTTGGGCATGGGCAGTCCGCGACTGGTTGATCCTGTGGTTCTTGTCGCTGTACCCGAAAGGCGGAATATCGACGGCGATGATCTCGTAGCCCAGGCTTTGCAGGCTGTCTGCAACCGCTTCCCAGGAAAAGGAAGAGCCGCCGAAGCCGTGGATGAGTATTACATGCCCGGCAGCTTGCAGATGCGAAGCTTCCCAATGACGATAATGAAGCGATACGCCATCCGTATCAATGTACCTGCTGTTACAATAAGGTTGCGCCAGTGACGGGATAACAGTCAACATGCAGACCGCTAAACATATAGTTATGAAGAAGATTTGCTTACATCTCATGCTTTAAAACTGTTAAAGTGATTCAATCCATGCAAAAGAATTGAAAAAACAGAGAATAGGCTATCATCGATATTTTTGCTTCTACAAATTCTGTGAAATCCTACGTGAACCTCTGCAAGAACCCAAAGCACAAACAGCTGAATTTCTGCATATTGCAAAATTAACAACAGGTCAAAAACAAAAGAAGCTGGCCAAAATGTGACATGTAAAAATATAAAAATGCTTCGAGAAGTCAGTAAAAATTAATAAATTGGCTGTTTAACCAGAATTAAGCAGAGATAGAATTATGGCAGATCATTTTTTATTCGAATGCATGGATTGCAGGCAACGATATACAGGTGATAAAGGCACCATCTATCTATGCAAAAGCTGCAGCAGCGGGCAGGTTGCAGGAGAACCACCCCGGGGTGCTCTGAAAACGCTCTATGATTATGATTCCATTATAAAGAGAATTAAAGGATTTGACACCCTCCAGAAAAATGCTTACACCGACATCCTCCCCGTGAAAACCGCTGAGAGTTATCCCCCACTGCGTATTGGCAATACCCCTTTGTATCCATTCAAGGTTATGAACGGCACAACCTTGCCGTACCACCTTTTTATCAAAGACGACAGCCAGAACCCCACCTTTTCCTATAAAGACAGGGCATCGGCCCTCGTATCGGCCTATGCCAAAGAAAATGGCATCGATACCATCGTGGCCGCTTCCACGGGCAATGCCGGCTCATCCATCGCAGGGATATGCGCATCACAAGGGCAAAAAGCAGTGGTGCTGGTGCCTCATACAGCCCCCGAGGCCAAAGTGAGCCAGATCATGATGTACGGCGCGCAAATACTGCCGGTAAAAGGCACGTACGACCAGGCCTTTGACCTCAGCATAGCCCTGTCCGAGAAATACGGCTGGTTTAACAGAAATACCGGGTACAACCCGCTGACCATTGAAGGGAAAAAAACCGCTGCTTTTGAGCTTTTTGACCAGATGCAGGGTAAAACAATAGACAGGATCTTTGTCTCTGTGGGCGATGGCGTGATCATCTCCGGTATCTATAAGGGATTTGAAGACCTGGTAAAACTCGGCTTCCTGGAAAAGGTACCGGTCATTGTGGCCGTCCAGGCGGAAAAAAGCGACAACCTGGTACGAAACATGGATTCAGATACTTTCGAGGCCAAAGCGAGCGATACGCTGGCCGACTCCATATCCGTGGATGTGCCCCGCAATTTTTACATGGCAAAACGTTTTCTGCTGGACTATGAAGGGGAATGGATCAGTGTAAGCGATGATGAGATCATGAAGGCAGCTTCCGTGATGGCGCGAAATACGGGAATCTTTGCAGAACCCGCAGCAGCAGCAGCCTATGCAGGCTTGCTCAGATATGAAAGGGATGACAAACTCCCCGCCGGTTCCAACAATGTGGTGATGTCTACCGGCAGCGGGCTGAAAGACCTGAAAGCCCTCAGGGGGGCGATTCAAGTGCCGGAAGCGATAGAGCCGACATTGCAGGCACTGGAGAAGGTAGTTAGAAGTAAGTAGTAAGTAGTAGTTAGTAAGAAGTAGGCGCAGCACTTGGCCTGCAGTTAAGATTTGAGGTTTGAAGTTACCCGGGGTTAATTTGGAAACCCGTTAACTTTAACCCGGGAGCCTTTTAACCCAGGAAGATGGTTATGGCCAAATTCCGGTAAACAAAAAGATTCCTCACGGAGCCTGTTTTGAGCGAAGTGAATGGATTCGGAATTACGCACCCCAAAATCAAACCCACTATATGATAACCTTCACCATCAACGGCAAAAAACATCACTACGATGGCAACACCGAAGCCATACTCCTGCCATGGCTGCGGAACGAGCTGCACATCACCTCACCCAAAGACGGCTGTTCCGGCGAGGGCAGCTGCGGGGCCTGCACCATTGAAGTGGACGGCAAGCCCAAACTGGCGTGCCGCACCCGGTTCAAAAGCCTGGATGGAGCCACTATCGTGACCACCGAAGGCCTGCCGCAAGACTTCCGCGCCATGATCGGCACTATGTTTGCCCGGCACGGTGCCGTGCAGTGTGGGTTCTGCACTCCAGGCTTCATCATGCGCAGCAAAAAGCTCTTTGAGCAAAAGGAGCGCCCCTCCAGGGAGGTGATCGTGAAAGCCATCAACCCGAACATATGCCGTTGCACCGGCTACATAAAGATCGTTAAGGCCATTGAGCGGGCACTGGATAAGCAGGAGGAAAAGGCCGGGGATGTAAATGAAGCTTCTGTGGGCCAGCGCTGGCCAAAATACCAGGCCGTGGAAACCGCCCTGGGCGACCGTCCGTTCGTGGATGATCTCTTTTTCGATGGGATGGTTTATGGAGCCCTGCGTTTCAGCGACCACCCCAAAGCCAGGGTGCTGTCTGTCGACACCCGTGATGCAGCGGGCATGGAAGGGGTGATCCGCATTCTTACCGCCGACGACATCCCGGGCAAGCGATACAACGGCCTGATATTCGACGACTGGCCCCTGATGGTCAAAACAGGCGAAACCACGCGCTACATCGGCGATGTGATCGCGGGAGTGGTAGCCGAATCGGAGGAGCTGGCCAGGAAGGCCGCCGCTGCAATTAAAGTGGAATACGAAGTGCTGGAGCCGATCTGCGACCCCGAAGGAGCCCTTAAACCCGATGCCCCGGAGGTTCATCCAGGCCAGCCCAACCTCCTGGAATCGGCCAGGATCGCCTCGGGTGACCCGGAAAAAGCTTTTCGTGAAGCTGCCTTTGTGTCCGAAGCCGTCTTCTCCACCCCCTTTGTAGAACACGCATTCATGGAAACGGAATGTGCAGCAGCACTGCCCAAGGGCAACGGAGTGCACCTCTACAGCCAGGGCCAGGGGGTATACATAGACCGCAAACAGGTGGCCGCCATCCTGGGATTGGACGAAAAGGATGTCAGGGTAACGCAAGTTTCCAACGGCGGGGGGTTTGGCGGGAAAGAGGATCTCAGTGTACAGGGACATGCCTGCCTGTTTGCATACCTGCTTAACAAGCCCGTTAAAGTGCACCTCACCCGGCAAGAATCCATTCGCATGCATCCCAAACGCCATGCAGTCAGGATGGACATGAAGCTGGCCTGTGATAAACAAGGAAGGCTTACCGCACTGAAAATGCGTGCAACAGGCGACACCGGTGCCTATGCATCCGTGGGCACCAAGGTGATGGAAAGGGTTGTCGGGCATGCTACCGGAGCGTATGTGGTTCCCAATGTGGAGATCACCTCGGATACTGTATATACCAACAACATCCCAACCGGCGCCATGCGGGGCTTTGGGGTGCCGCAGGTGGTTTTTGCCATTGAAGCCTGTATCGATGACCTCTGCAAAAAAGGTGGATTCGACCGCTGGCAGATAAGATATGACAATGCCCTGCACGACGGTGCCAGGACGGCCACAGGGCAAAAACTGGAAGGCGTGGGCTTGCGGGAATGCCTGCTGGCGGTAAAAGATGACTTCCGGAAAGCCAGACACGCCGGCATCGCGTGTGCCATAAAAAACTCCGGAGTGGGCAATGCCATGACCGACGAAAGCGGTGTCAAAATCGAGTTTCGCAGCCCGGAAAAAGTGGTCATCCACCATGGTTGGACCGAAATGGGACAAGGGATCCACACCATGGCCATCCAAACCCTCCACCAGGAAACCGGGATCGACCCGGCAATCATTGAGGTGCAGGCAGACACCCGGTATGATGTCCCGACCGGGATGACTACGTCCTCCAGGGGCACGGCCCTTCTCGGGAATGCCATTCTCGATGCGGCCGACAAGATCCGGAAAGACCTGCCTTTCGACAAAAACAGGAACAGCATCCCTGGTAATCTGACAGGCAAGGTATACCGCGGCCAATACGTCTGCGACTGGACAAACAAACCCGGGGACAAGGCAAAAGATCCCAAAATTCATTTTGCCTACGGTTATGCCGCCCAGGTGGCCGTTCTTGATGAAGCGGGCAATGTCAGCAAGGTGATTGCCGCCCATGATGCCGGAAAGATCATGAACCCCACCCTTTTTGAGGGACAGATCGAGGGTTCTGTGCACATGGGCCTGGGCTATGCCCTGAGGGAAGACCTGAAATTGCAGAAAGGGGTACCTGTGAGTTTCAAATACAAAGACCTGGGCATTCTCCGCGCCAAAGAGATGCCCCCGGTGAAAGTAATTGGCGTGGAAGCAAAAGACCCCCACGGGCCGTACGGCGCCAAGGGGATTGGCGAGATCGGCATGGTGCCTACCGCCGCCGCAGTTGCCAATGCGTATGCAGCATATGATGGGGAGATGAAGACGTGCCTGCCGGTAAAACGCAATTGATGTTTAACTCTGGGGATATGAAGCAAGTAAGTCCCGTAGCTAGAACAGTTGGGCTGCGGGAATGATCCCGGTCACTGGCAGTAAGAAGTAGGTAGTAAGAAGCAGGCAGAAAAAAGTAAGAAGATGGTGCGATCGTCTGAGAGAAACTTGCCAGCCATATATGCCACGCAAAGACGGCACTGATTTTTCTTTGCGTTTTTTTGCGTATCTTTCATTTTGCGTTCTTATCGAAGGAAAAATACCATGTAAGGCATCTGATAACAACCAAAACACCACACGCTGAAAGAATTGCCCTGAAAAATACATACGCTTGAAACGCTCATGACAGGCTTTTTGACACACAGGAGGATGACTATTGTCACGGGGGAGTTCAAACTAAGCAGGCTTTTGGCTATTAGCTATTGGCAAAAAAGCCAAAAGCTAAAAGCCAATAGCCAATAGCAGTCCTGCTGAAAACATAAACACCAGACAACCAATTGGTTGAAAAATTATAAACACATGAAAACAGATTTGTTCTATGAACATTTTACTCAAAAACACCACATACATTGAATGGGACACCCTGGATTTCCGGACAGGCGACCTTCTCGTGGAAGAAGGCCCAAAGGGTAACATTCGTTGGCTGACAGACGAGAGAGAGGTTGCGGAAGCAAGCCGGCATGAAGTAATAGATTGCTCGGGAAAGCTTGTGACCAAATCTTTTGCGTCCGGCCACCACCATGTCTATTCGGCACTGGCCAGGGGCATGCCACCGCCCCCGAAGCCACCCGCCGACTTCCGTGAGATACTGAAGTACATCTGGTGGACACTCGACGAAAACCTGGATGAAGAGACCATCCGGTACAGCGCCCTGGCAACTGCCATCGCTGCTGCCAAAGCGGGCACCACCTTCGTGATCGACCACCATGCTTCACCAAACCACATAGAAGGTTCACTGGACATCATTGCAGAAGCGTTTGATGAGGTGGGGATCAGCCATCTTCTTTGCTATGAAGTCACCGATCGCGGCGGAAAGAAAAGAGCTGCCAAAGGCCTCAGGGAAAACGAAAGGTATCTTGCGAAAAATCAGGGACTGGTGGGTTTGCATGCGTCTTTCACCGTTGAGCCCGAAACACTTGAAAAAGCCGTGGACCTCATGAATCAACACCAGACAGGCATTCACATGCACCTGGCTGAAGACAAATACGATCAGGCACACAGCCTTCAAACCTACTACCAGCAAGTTACACAGCGTTTGAATGAAGCGGGCGTACTGGACTCCCCGAAAACCATCCTGGTGCACGGCCTTCACCTGGACGCCCGCGAACGGAAAATGATAAGCAAAAAACCTTGCTGGGTTGCTCAAAATATGGAAAGCAACCTGAAAAACAAAGTGGGCACCTTTTCAGGCAAAGGCTTGGGCGACAACATCATGCTGGGTACAGACGGCATGCACTCTGACATGCTCAGAAGCGCAAAGGCTGCCTTTTTCACGGGGCAACTGCACGACATCATCAATTTTGACAGTGCATACCAGCGCTTCCGTAATGTCCACAGGTATTTAAAGACAAATGACTTCGCCGGCGACGGGGAAAACAACCTGGTAGTGCTCGATTACGAGAGTCCAACAGAAGTTACAAAAGAGAATTTTACCGGACATTTTATTTTTGGCCTGGATGCATCCCATGTGCATCACGTCATCAGCAACGGTCGTTTGCTGGTAAAAGACAAGATCATCCAAACCATTGACGCACCTGCGGTGTTAGATAAAGCAAAGGAACAAAGCCGGCGGCTCTGGAAAAAAATGGGGCGCATATGATCTGATTACCCGTATTATACGGTCGAAAGAAAAATAGAATTACTTTTGCATAAGCGCACCGGACCCTTTCTTATTGTGCGCTTTGGGCATACAATAACTTGTCATTTTCATTACTATGGGTATGAATTTACCTGTCAATATCGTCAAAAAATGTACACTCTACCCTCAAATGTCAACAAGGAAACCAAAGAGTTTAAGGTTAACCAGGAACATTACCAGGCCCTTTTGAGCAGGCACCGTTCCATTATGCATGATGTGATGCAGGGAGGGCCCGAAAAGGCAAGAAAGAAACACCAGGAAAGAGGTAAACTCCTGGCAAGAGAACGTATTGATCTTTTAATAGACCCCGGTACTCCCTTCCTGGAGTTGTCCACATTGGCCGCTTACGGTCAGTATGACGACAGTTTTCCGGGTGCAGGCATCGTAACCGGCATCGGCTCAGTGCATGGCCGCGAAACGGTTATCATTGCCAATGATGCTACGGTTAAAGGAGGCACATATGTTAAAGAGACCATTCGCAAGCATTTGAGGGCCCAGGAAATCGCTATGCAGAACCAGCTTCCCTGCGTATACATGGTTGACTCGGGCGGGGTTTTTCTGCCGAACCAGGCAGAAGTGTTTCCCGACAGGGATGATTTTGGCCGCATCTTCTTCAACCAGGCCCGGCTATCAGCCCAAGGCTGCCCGCAGATCTCCCTGGTAATGGGATCCTGCACTGCCGGCGGAGCCTATATTCCTGCCATGAGCGACGAAACCATTATCGTCAAGAACCAGGGAACCATCTTTATAGGAGGGCCGCCGCTGGTGAAGGCAGCTACCGGGGAGGAAGTAACACCCGAAGAGCTGGGAGGAGCCGAGGTGCACACTACCCAGTCAGGCGTTGCTGACCATTTTGCCGAAAACGACCAGCACGCCATCTCCATCTGCCGAAGCATATTTGAGACCCTGCAGAGCAAACCTAAACAACACCTCGACAGAAGACAACCGGAAGAACCCCTGTATTCGCCTGATGAGCTGACAGGTATCATACAGGCAGACCCCAAAAAACAAACCAACCCTTATGAAGTAATAGCAAGATTGGTGGATGGCAGCAAGTTTCATGAGTTCAAAGAACGGTATGCAACCACACTGGTTACAGGATTTGCTTATGTAATGGGTCACCCGGTAGGGGTCATCGCAAACAACGGCGTTCTTTTTGCCGAATCGTCGCTGAAAGGGACGCACTTTATAGAATTATGCAATTTCAGAAAGATCCCTATCCTGTTTTTGCAGAACATCACAGGTTTCATGGTGGGAAAATCCTATGAAAATGCCGGCCTGGCAAGGGATGGGGCAAAACTCGTGCACGCCGTGGCCAATGCATGTGTGCCGAAAATAAGTGTCATCACGGGGGGTTCTTACGGAGCAGGCAATTATGCCATGGCAGGAAGGGCGTTTGACCCCCACTTTCTTTTCATGTGGCCGGGCTCCAGGATATCCGTGATGGGCGGCCAGCAGGCAGCAAATGTTTTGGCGCAGGTCAAAACCGACCAGCTGAAAGCGGCAGGCAAAGAACCCGACCCGCAAGAAATCGACAGCATGAAAGCAGGCATCCTGGAAAAATACGAAAGGGAAGGCTCCGCATATTACAGCTCATCAAGGTTGTGGGACGACGGGGTAATAGAGCCTGCGCAAACCCGGCAGGTGATTGCCATGGCCATCGCCACCTCGCTGAACAATCCCTACGGAGAACCCACCAGCGGAATTTACAGAATGTAAAAACCAGAAACAGTAAAACGTAAGCGACAAAAAACCCAGGCTAACACCTTAACCCATGAACCCCATAACGCGTTTATCAGCCATTCTCAGTGTAGCCAACAGATTCCTCACAAAGTTCGGAATGACGAACTTCAAACCTCAAACCCCAACCCATTAACCCAATAACACTTTAACACTTTAACCCTTTAACCCTTTAACCCTTTAACCCATTAACCCATTAAACCCATTAACCCATAAAACCCTTTAACCCAATAACCCTTTATCCCATTAACCCAATAACCCTTTAACCCATAAATAAACCCTTTAACCCAGTAACCCCTGATATAACAACTCCAGGACCTTTTGACATTTCGACATTTTGACATTTTGATATCCTAAAAATATTCTTAACCACTACATATGAACTCTTACACTCGCTTACAGGTCATTTTTGAAGGCAATATACTGGAGGTGTATCTCGACCGGCCGGAAAAACGAAATGCCATAGACGGGGACATGGCTTTTGAACTGATGGATATTTTCAGCCATGCGGCGGCCAACAATGACGTGCGGGTATTGATCCTTCGGGGCAAAGGCGCCGCTTTTTGCGCAGGTGCCGACCTGGACTACATGGGGAGAGAAGACCTGACAGGCGAAGACCGGCAGGGCAATGTTTTTGCAAAGCTTTTTCACGCCCTATACCGATTCCCGAAGCCCCTGGTGGTGATCACACACGGCAAAGCGATGGGCGGTGCCCTTGGCCTGGTAGCAGCCGCAGATTTTGCGCTGGCCACAACAGATGCTGAGTTCGCATTCAGCGAAGTCAGAATCGGCCTCGTGCCTGCTACCATATCTCCCTACATAGTCAAAAGAACAGGAGAGCGAAACGCGAGGCAGCTGATGCTGCTGGGGGATACGTTCACAACGGAACGTGCACTCCAGGCCGGCCTCATCGACAAGGCCGGCGACCCGGGCGAGCTGGAAAATTATAAATCCTATCTTTGCAGGCAATTTGAACAAAATGCACCGCAAGCCATGATGACCTGCAAACGCACCTTGCAGCACGTATCAGACGCCAAACTTAACGACGAAACCATTTCCTATACACTGAACATACTTGATAACGTCAGGGAGCATCCTGAAGCCAGGGAGGGCATAAGAGCATTTAAAGAAAGAAGAAAGGCTTCGTGGCAAAAATAGTGTTTGAATAAGAACGGAATTTTGTGGACGATGAAACAGATCAATAAGGTTTTAGTGGCCAACCGGGGAGAGATAGCCAGAAGGATCATTCGCACGCTCCATCAGATGGGCATATCATCGGTAGCTATTTATCAGGAAGCAGATTCAGAATCCCTTCATGTGAAAGAAGCTGAAGAAAGATGCAAACTTGAAGGGAAGGACCTTGCAAGCACGTACCTGAATATTTCGAACATCATTAAAATTGCCAGGGATACAGGTGCTGATGCCGTGCACCCCGGATACGGTTTTTTAGCGGAAAATCCTGATTTTGCCCATGCCGTAAACGAAGCCGGGTTGACCTTCATAGGCCCGCCGGCTGAGGTTATTCGCCTGATGGGGCACAAAACAGAAGCCCGCGCACTGGCTTCAGGTTTGGAAATACCTGTTGCAGAGGGTGCCACCGGAGACAAGGAAGTGCTGTTGAAAAAGGCATCTTCCACGGGCTTTCCGGTGCTGGTAAAAGCTGCTGCCGGAGGTGGCGGAAAAGGGATGCGGATAGCCTGTGATGCCAGGGAACTTGATGAGGCCATTGATGCCGCCCGGCGCGAAGCAAAGAGCTATTTTGGCAACGACGAGGTGTATATCGAAAAATATTTTCCCAACCCCCGGCATATTGAAGTGCAAATACTGGCAGATCATCACGGAAACGTTCTAAGCCTGTTTGAGAGAGAATGCTCGCTGCAGCGAAGGCACCAAAAGATTGTTGAAGAAGCCCCGGCACCAAACCTCTCCGGGGTATTGCGCAGCAAGATGATCGAAGCCGCCTGCAAGCTTGCCTCTCATATGGGATATACCAACGCCGGCACCGTTGAGTTCCTTGTCCAGGATGACCATTTTTACTTTTTGGAGATGAACACACGCATCCAGGTCGAACACCCCGTCACGGAAATGATCACAGGCCTGGATATCGTTAAGGAGCAAATCCACATAGCATCAGGAAGGGCAATGCCATACCGGCAGGAAGACCTGAAAATCAGGGGCCATGCCATTGAAGCACGCGTCTATGCGGAAGACCCCGAAGCTGGCTTCCTTCCCTCACCGGGAAAGGTGCTTCTGCATAAAACCCCCACTGACGACAATTTGCGCATCGATACCGCAATGGCAGAAAATGGAGAAGTGAGCAGTCTGTTCGATCCCATGGTAAGCAAAATTATTTACCACGCCAACAGAAGGGAAACAGCCAGGAAAAAGATGATACGTATCCTCAAAGAATATGTGTTATTGGGAGTAAAAACAAATATTTCCTTTCTGATCGACATTCTGGAATCCGCCGAGTTTATCGATGGCAACACAGACACCGGACTTACAGACCGTATCCTGAACCGGGAAAAACCAGCACAAAAATGCGGCGATGAGGAGATCAATCAGAACCATCTGCTTGCGATGGCATTTCTGTTTGCGAATACCCCGGAAGAAAGCAACAACAACATATGGAAACAAATAGGGTTCTGGCGCCTGATGCCTGAAGTCAACCTGCTGATAAACGGAAAACA
>PWRF01000327.1 GCA_003556325.1 Bacteroidales bacterium
CCCAACGTGAACCGGTCTGCTAAGTCATTTCGCGACTTTAACCCCTATGACCCGCTCAGCCCCGGACAGCCCGACCAGTTGCCTGTGAGCTTTCCCAATATTACCATCTACTATTCTGATGAGAACTTTGGTGCTTTGGAAGGTATGGTTTGCGATGGTGCCAATCCAATCGGAGGAGTGAAAGTCCGGGTGCTGGAAACCAACAGCACGACTGATTCGAACAACAATGGGTTTTTCCAGTTTGCGGCACTCCCACCAGGAAGCTACGACGTGCTTTTTACCAAATTTGGCTACGAAGATGTTTTGGTCGAGGATGTGATCATCGGGGAAGATGAAAGCACGGTGGTATCCGTTTCGATGAATGCCCTGCCAACATACAGTGTCAGCGGTACGGTGGAAGGCAACGACGGTCAGGTCGTTGAGGGAGCTTCGGTGGTTATAAGTGGAGCGGGTGAATATGCCGCCGAAACAAATGGCAATGGCGCTTTTTCTTTTGATGATGTTTTTGCCGGCAGTTATGATCTTACAGTGGTTGCTTCAGGATATGATGTTTATACAGAAAACAACATTTTTATAGATGAGGACGTGGTCATCGATATCGAGATCGAAATAGCCATCCTGTCTCCGGGTGGGTTGATCGTAGACACCGACAACCATGGCGCAGGCAACGCATTGTTTAGCTGGACTTCCCTTGCCAGCACCGAATTCAGGTACGACAACGGTACACCGGAAAATGCACTGGGGATCTTTTTTGGAAATTACAACTCAGTCCTTGGTGCTGCACACCCAAACATTGCAGAGCTCTTTGAAATGTCCTGGATGATGCCGTTGGACTCCAATGTAGTTCCTGCTGATGAAGTGAAAGTATGGGTTTTTGGGTTGGATGAGACAGGTACTCCGGACCAGAATAACGTACTATATAGCCAGCAAGATGTTCCGAATCTGCCCGGTGAATGGAACTCCTACGTCTTCAGTCAGCCTGTAGCTGCACCCAATGGCTTTCTGATCGGCATTGCCGTCGACGGAGATGTTCTTCTGGTCACCGATAACGGCGATGACCCGGACTGGCCCTTTATTCCCGAAACACAATATTATAATGCAAATATTTCTGAATTTTCTTTTGCCCCTATTGAACAAGCGGGTTTCGAATGGAACTTTTTTATCCGTGCAAACGGGGTGGACCTTGGTGAAACCAATACACAGATAGCGCAAGACCTTCCACAAAATGTGATTGGTTTCAATGTTTTCCTTGATGATCTGGAGAATTCTGTAGCTTTTGCAGAAGAAGAGGAATACCTGTTCACCGGCCTGGATGAAGGCACTTACACCGCCGGTGTGCAGTCGGTTTATACAACCGGCGAATCAGAGATCGTGACCACCGACTTCGAAATAGCTTTCCCGGTTGCCGTTACCCTGAACGTGAGCACTGCTACAGGCCAAAGCCCCGAAGGCGCATTGGCTGTGCTGACGGCCGTTGACAGCCAGGGTGGCCTTACTTATGAAGGCGTTGCCGGTACCGACGGTGTTATCTTTTTCCCGGAAGTAAAAAAAGGAAGCTATGTTTTGGAAATCAATTTGGAAAATCATAACAGCTTCATTAATGAAAATCTTTTCATAGACGAGGATCTGGTTTTGGATATTGAATTGTCTGAAGCTACAGATGCGCCATTTAACCTGACGGTTGTGACCGACGGACTCGAAGCCGGCCAGGCTCTGCTCACCTGGAACAATCCCACACAAGGATGGGCGGAAACATTTGACAGCGGCCAGTTGCCTGATGGCTGGACGCAGATCATCACCAATACCGGCACAAACGCCGGATTGCCCGCCACATGGCACGTTACCGGCACTGTGCCATTTTCCACCAGCTCCATCGTGCCCAGGAAAGGTGACTACCAGGCGTTTATGATGTGGGACTTCCAGCACCAGGACGAATGGCTCATCACACCGGAGTTTACGGCTCCCGCCGGAGACCTGACATTTTGGTACCACGGTACGACCGGTTCCACCTTTGGCGACAATTATTATGTAAAGATCAGCACCGATGGTGGAAGCAGCTGGGATGAGCTCTGGAATGCCAGTGAGTTACCTCCTTCACAGAACTACTATCAAACACCGGCAACCATTGATCTGACACCCTATGCCGGGCAGGATGTGCACATCGCCTGGCACAACGATGACGGACCGGGCAACGTTGGCATGTGGTATATGTGGGCCATAGATGACATTACGGTTGGCGAGATGGAAATAGATCCGCGCGACCTCCTGGTTGGATCTGATATCGATGGCAATGTGCTGAGCAATGCGCATCCCATCGCCAAAGGGTCAGCTCAGCAAGCAGAAGCCAGCGCGCTTGCCGTGAACGGATTTAACATTTACCTCGATGGCAACCTGGTGGCCGAGGGTGTGCCCGACACGCAATACCTGTTTGCACAGCTCGGCGACGGCGAATACACGGCCGGTGTGCAGGCGGTCTACACCACAGGCGTGTCGGAGATCGTGGAGAAAGACTTTATCATCCATGATAACAATTTGCTGGCCCTGGTGGCACAGCCTGCAGGCAGTGGTATGCTGGGCGGATCAGCCTGGTACCCAGCCGGTGAAGAGGTGCTGGTATTTGCCAACCCCAACGACGGATTCAGCTTCATAAACTGGAGCGACACGCAAGGCAACATCCTTAGCGAAGAACCAGCCTTTCTGTTCACCATGCCCGATAACGACGTGATACTTATCGCCAACTTCGATGACTTTGAGACCTTTGCCCTCACCTTTAATATCGACATGGGCAATGTGCACTGGATGGATTTCGAACACGACATGGTAAACGTTACCGGCTCCATGCACGGCTGGCAAGTGCTCGGTGAAAATGCCAGGGATCAGTCGATGATGCGGGTCGGCAATTCAAACACCTTCAGGATCAGTTTTAACCTGCCGCCAGGAGAATACAGCTATGCCTATTTCCTGAACGAAGGTGCACACGACCACGAATGGGAAGATGACGTGCCAACGCGCGAAATCATTCTTAATGCCGACAAGGAAGTATTCGATGTCTGGGGTGAGGTGATTACAAACATAGAGATAACCGACACGGATGATCTCAGGGTATATCCCAATCCCTTTACCACCTACCTCAACATCACAGGAGCAGATTGGGCTACCCATGCCACGCTGACTGATGTAATGGGGAACAGGGTTTTAGCGGCTCCTTTAGCCGGCGGAATCATCCAAACCGGCAATTTGCGCCCGGGCATCTACCTGCTCTGGGTACGTGGTGATGATGGCCGCCAGGCAGTTCAGCGTGTCGTAAAGCAATAATTTCATCAACTCGATTACACCAATAATAAAAAAACCGGTCGCGTGGGCTTTTATGCCCGCCATCGACCGGTTTTTTAGCTGTTACAGATTTCGGTTGGATTCATTTATTGAAACCGATTGGAGTTTTTTTCCCTGAAACGATAACCAAGTCTGATTGCGTTAAAAGTTAAATAAGCAAAGTGTGCAAGGAATCATTGATCGTAATGATACCTGCAACTGTATATCAACACCTTATGGCTTTTATATTGATATACAAGCCGGTGTTCCTGGTCAATTCTTCTTGACCAAAACCCTGCAAGGTCATATTTCAGCGGTTCAGGCTTTCTCTTTCCTTCAAAAGGCGTCCGCTGGATGTCTCGTATTAATTCGTTGATTTTTCTTAGCACCCTTTTGCTGTCCTTTTGCCAGGACAGATAATCCTCCCAGGCATTTTGCGAAAACACGATTCTCATCATTCTTCAATTAAATCCTTAGCAAATGCTTTGCCCTTTTTCATTTGCCTGATTGATTCATAAAGCCTGTCTGCATTGGATTTTGAACTGAGCAGGTGCATTGTTTCCATCATGGAATTGTATTCATCCAATGATATGACTACTGTGCCCTTGCCTGTCTTGCGCTTGACAATCAATGTTTCGTTATGGTCTTCTACCTTGTCTAGAAAATGTTTCAATCCCGCCCTGAATTCTGAAAAATTTGCAGCGATCATTCGTTTAATTTTTTACGTTTATAAGTACAAATATAAGTACTTTTTTTGATTGATCTACTCAACCACTGAAAATCGTATCCACCGGAAGCTTGAAGTTCGTTATCGAAAGTTTTCATTTCTTCCAGACATCAAAATTTTAAAAAACCGGTATTAGTACATAAATTGCTTATACTTGCACCTATCAAAATGATGATCACATGGAAACACAAGATGATGATCACATGGAAACACAAGTATGAAAACAGGCTGAAACCAATGGCCTAAAATGAACAACCAGAATGAAAGTAGCTGAGCTCAGAGAAAAGTTATCAAAATTGAATGAAGAGGAAGTCGCAAGGCTGGCGGTGGAGTTTTACAAACTCATACCCAAATCCAAAAAAGAGGATTACAATATTGATGAATTAATAAGCAATCCCAAGAAAAGCAAAGCAAGGTCAAAAAAGATTGATGATGTCAGGCTCGCAGACATGCAGATTGAAATCAAAGATTTCATTGAGCATGCCAGGGATATGTGCTATATAAGTCCAAACAGGATTGTTACCAAAAAAGAACGTGCTGGATGGCGGTTCAAAGTAAAGCGTTGGCACAAAGAGCTAATGAAAAGAGACCGTACAGACGGTGATCTTAAATTACAGGCAAAGATTCTAAGAGAGCTGTATGAGCTCCTGTGTGAATCTTGCTACTATCGGTATTTTACTGCATACGACACGTTTAAGTCTGTGGGAGTGGATCAGGTAGAGTTCTTTGCTGATATTATTGATTTGTATCACGAAGCAACCGGAAAGCTCAATACCATCGAAATTGGAATCCATCTCATGGCAGATAATACTTTAAACAGATACACCCTGGATTCTGATTTAATGGAAATTTTGATTGCTAAGCATGACCTGCCTGATCTGAAATACAAGGGTATTGAGTATACAAAAAAGCTCATCAAAGAGAAAGGCTACCGGCCCAAACCCCAGACACAAAGAAGCTATGGTGCTGACTTTTTGGTTGAG
>PWRF01000214.1 GCA_003556325.1 Bacteroidales bacterium
AACTTGCTGCGGGTATGATGCCCCGCAGGAGATTTCTGGAATTGGGGCTTAAAAGTGGTGTCGCGTTGGCCGTAACGCCGCCCCTGTTAACGAAAATGATGTCGTGCAGCGGGCCGATGGCGCCGGCAGGTCCGGGGCTGGACATGGACAAAGCCACACTTGAAAGGGTTATTGCCAAGGCGTTGTCGCAAGGCGGAGACTTTGCAGATGTTTACCTGGAGAACAGGAATTCCCGTGAGATCGTTATGGAAGAGTCGAAGTTCAAGAGCGGCCTCTACGGGATCAGCCAGGGTGGCGGTGTACGTGTGATCTCGGGCAACAAGACCGGTTACGCCTATACCGATGAGATCACTGAGGAAAACCTTATGCGGGCAGCAGAGGTAGCCTCCTATGTGGCACGTAACGGCAAACATATTCAGCCTGTACACATTGAGCCTGCCCGGCGTGAGTCTTTTGTCACCGTACACAGGCCTCTGCAGGATATTGCCGATGCCAGCCGCATTGAGATCATGGAGCGCGCCAATCAGGCTGCCCTTGATTATGACCCGCGTATACGCATGGCCATCATCGATTACAACGACCAGGTGAGGAGCCGTGTAATTGCCAACAGCGAAGGGCTTTATCTGCGTGATGAGCTGCCGCTGCTGTTCTTCATAGTGCAAACCATGAGCGACGACGGTACCAACCGCCACATGTCGCGGGAGCGCATCAGCGAGCACAGCGGATTTGAGCTTTTTCAAAAAGACTCTCCGGAAGCCGTTGCACAGCGCGCTGCCCGTGAGTCGATAGCCATGCTGGATGCAGAGGATGCTCCTGCCGGCACTATGGATGTTGTGATGGAAAACGGCTTTGGCGGCGTATTGATCCACGAGGCTGTGGGGCACCCGCTGGAAGCCGATAACATTGCCAGGGGCATAGGCGCTTTTACCGGAAAGATGGGGCAAAAAGTGGCTACCGACGTATTCACCATGGTAGACGACGGTACCCTGCCCAACTACAGAGGTACGATCAACTTCGACGACGAAGGCACACAGGCTCAGCGCAATGTGTTGATTGACAAGGGGGTGCTGCAGGGCTATATGACCGATATACTGAGTGCCAAACAACTTGATATGGCCCGTACCGGCAACGGCCGGAGGGAGTCCTTCCGCCATTTTCCCATCCCAAGAATGACCAATACATTTATTGAACCCGGGAAAGATACCCCGGAAGATATACTGGCAGATACCCGGTCGGGAATCTATGTGCAAAGCCTGAGCGGTGGCAGCGTGAACCCGGTAACAGGAATGTTCAACTTCACCTGCCGTGAGGCCTACCTGATCGAAAACGGCCGCAAGACAACCCCTGTGAAGGGAGCAACGCTTATTGGTTCGTGCATGGGAGTGATCTCCAACATCGATGCCGTGGCCAATGACCTGGCATTCGGGCCGGGCATCTGCGGCAAAGGACAGATGGCCGAGGTTACCGCAGGCCAGCCAACGGTGCGTATACGGGGTATCAATGTGGGCGGCAGCAGGGCCTGACGCAAGGCCTTGAAAATGCAGTTTTATAAACGATTCAAAAAATGACAGCTATGAATTATAAAGAGTTAGCAGAAAAACTGGTTAACAGGGGATTGCGTCGGGGTGCAGATGAAATTGAAGTATATGTGCAAACGAGCCGCTCCCTGTCGATCAGAGTTCGCCAGGAAGATATTGAGACAATCCGGGAATCAGACACCGGCGGCGTTGGATTTCGCGTGCTTGTGGATAACAGCATGGGGTTCAGTCATTGCAACGACTTTAGTGACCGTTCGCTGGACGAAACCCTGGAGCGTGCGATTGCTTTTGCCAAACTGACCACGCCGGATGAGCATAATGTCCTGCCGGGCGAAAAGGCTCACCAGGAGGTGGAGGGCTTGTACGACCCGGAGATCGCCCGGGTGCCCATGGACAAAAAAATCGACATGGCCTTGCAGCTTGAAGCACTGGCGATGCAGGACGATCGTATAAAAAACAGTTCAGGCGCCTCTTTCGGGGAGGGTGAATCCCAAATGTTCATTGCCAACTCACGGGGCCTCTCCAAAAGCTACAAAGCCGGCTCCTGCTCCATAGGTGTGGGGGTGGTTGCTGAAAAAGGGGATCAGCGCCATACCGGAAGCGAATTCTGTTCGCGCCGCTTCTTCGCAGACCTTGAGCCAATTGAAGCCATTGCTGCTGAAGCCGCAAAAAAGGCCTACGAGATGCTCGACCCGCAGATGGTAGCCACACAGCGAGCCAGCGTGATCTTCGACCCCGCAGTGGCCAGGTCAATAATTGGCGGTATCATTGCCGCGATCAACGGCAACAGGGTACAGCAGGGAGCAAGCTTCCTGCAGGACTCACTGGATAAGCAGTTTGCCTCAGAGCTGCTTACCCTTGTGGATGACGGTCTGCGGCCGAGAGGGCTCGGAAGCAAACCTTTTGACGGCGAAGGGGTCCCCACTTCCACCCGGACACTGGTAGAAAATGGAGTGCTGAGGGGCTTTCTGTATAACACCTACGCAGCAAAACGCGCAGGGGTCGAAAGCACCGGAAATGCATCAAGAGGAGGCTTTACCAGCCTGCCCGGCATCGGGACCCACAACCTTTACGTGAAAGCCGGGCCGCATAAGGCTGAAGAAATCATCGCCAATACGAGCCGCGGACTCCTTCTTAAGGGAGTTACCGGTTACGGTATAAACCCAGTGAATGGCAACTACAGCGGAGGCGCCAGCGGGTTCTGGATCGAAAACGGACGCATTGTTCACCCAGTGCAGGGACTTACCATCGCAGGCAGCGCAAACGATATCCTTAACAATATAGATATGATGGCCGATGACCTCGACATGAACCGATCCTTTACCGCTCCCACGTTCCGCATACGAGAAATGCAAATCGGCGGGGCCTGATACTAGCCGGAAATTCTCTCAGATGCCGCTGCAAATCCAATAAGAGACGGCTTTGACTGAAAAAGGTACCAGCCGCTTATTTGCCAAAATACACGCCTTGTCGAAAATGTTAACAAGTTAAGCAAAAAATAAATTGTTTATATTTGTTTTTTATTTAGCTTTGTGTATAACTTTCTTCGTTTTGCTACTTAAATGGCTGGCAGTATTGTAATGCAACCTTCAGGGTAAACAAGCCATATTGCCCTTGAAGACTGTAACGTGCTTCAATGGATGATAAAGTTGATTGCTAATTGTGGCCAGTTGCAAAGATGATTGAACGTTGTTGTTTTGGTTGGTTTTTTTGGTGTTACGCTGTAATCCGGTATCTTTGATATCGGATTGCAGTGTTTTTGCCAGGTGCTAAACCTTCCAGGTTTTTCATTATCCAGGTTTTTCATTAACTTAGTAGCAGCCAAAAGCTAACAGCTGGAAGCCCCATGCAGAAATTTCGCTATTTTAGTTTTTTACTAGATGGATAAGACGTTACAGGATACTATAACGCAGGCCGAGAACATCCTCGAGGCAGAGAAAAAAGAGTTGATTCAGCTCCTCATTTCTCCCAAGGGGCCGGATTTTAGCAGCCCAAGGTATTTTCTGATGTTCCTGGAAGAGGATGCCAAATACCGTATCAGGGCACTGGGCCTCCCGGAAAGCCTGCTTCAGTATTACCTGGACAGGGTATGTGATATCTATGGTCCCTACTCCGAGGATCAGCCCGGCCCGGGCAAAAATTACTACGATAATGACTTTTATATCACCTGACAACTCTCTATTCTGCTGCTTGGCCGTCGAAATCTTCCGTTACAGGCTAGCTTCGTGCCCAGGAACAATGGCAACCGCATAAGTAACTCACCCGGCCTGCATCCATACGGAAAAGTGGCTCACTATCAGCATGGTGGGGTGATGATAATACAGTTGCCCCTAATGCACTGATTATCCCTTCGGTTATTACCCCGGGCTTGTTACCTGCTTTTTTTGTACTTTTGTCAGAATTATTCCGAACTGAAAACAAATTTCACGTAGATTCAGACGACTTGGAAGGCAGAGCCATCAGAAAACATTCCCTTACCGGAAAATTTGAGCATCAAATTATCCCGAATCAACATGTGGCTGGCAGAAACAGACACTTGCCAAGATTGCTGATCACATATTTAGTCCTCATCATTCTTTCCGCCCAGGCCTATGGACAAACTTCATGGAAGGCAAATCTCTCGGCTGGCTATGCATTTAATAACAAGGTACAATTAAACAACCAACTAATTACGAATGCCAGCGGAATGCTTTTGTCGGCCTCTGGCAACGTGGAGGTGGCCCTTCCAGCCTCCTTCTTCATTGAAACAGGCCTTTCCGGCAAAATGGTTCAGACCTCCGGACAAATACGGCTTACGGATTACAGTTCGCGCACCTTTCGTGTTTCCGTGCCTGTCATGGCCGGCCGGAACGTTACGGAACAGTTGCGTATTCTGTCCGGCATAGCGATCCAAAACAACCGGGATTTTGATGTGTTTCGCGCCAGGGAAAAATATAACATGCGATACGACCTCATTTTTAAGGGGTATTATCGCGTAAACAACAGATGGTCCGTTTTAACCTCTTTACAGTATAATTTCTACATTCCTGATGCCTACCTGATAAATGATCCGAAAACGTCTGTTTCGATGGGGCTTTCTTTTCATCTGGGGAAAAGGGAGGAGGAAGTTAGAAGTAAGTAGTAGAAAGTAAGCAGCAAAAAGCAAGAGGAGATAAGATGCTGTTGATCAGGGAGTAAGGCGGGAAGTAAAAAGCAGGAAGTAGTAAGAAGTAAGCAGGTAGGCAGCACTTGGGTTGGGCGGCCTGTTTTGCTTCATCAAAGAAGCATCGTAGGGACAGCACTTGGGCTGTCCGGCAAGAAGCGGGGTTTTGCAAGGAGGCCAGGAACAGCATTTGAGCTGTCCGGCAGGAGGCGGGGTTTTGCAAGGAAGCCAGGGACATTTCGACGTTTCGACATTTTGACTCTGTGACATTAATATAAACTCATGAGAATAATACTTTTTGTTATATCCGTCAT
>PWRF01000211.1 GCA_003556325.1 Bacteroidales bacterium
ACCGCTCCAACCTGGAGAAAAAATACGCAAGGAACAAGATCAGGCACCAGGTATTACCCGCCCTGAAAGACCTTAACCCTTCCCTGCCCTCCACCCTGGCACGCTTTTTTGAAAGGATGGAGGCAACAGAAGACATCCTCGCACTGATGATAGATCAGCAAAAAAAAACCTGCACACGGATGGAAGGGGATCAGCTGCTGATCAGTATCCCTGCCCTGCGTGTACTCCCCTGGCCGCATTTTTTTCTGTACGAATGGATCAGGGATCACGGTTTTTCAGAAATCCAGTGCAAGGAGATGCTCAGCAGCAAGGACATGCAGCCCGGAAAATGCTTTCACTCCGACACGCACGAGGCCCTGATCGACAGGGAGGAGATCATCGTTCATCCCATCAGGCCAGCAGCTGCGCCAGGTCATGTCTGTGCTGAGATCCCCCTGGATGGTCAGATTGAAGACTCTGCCGGCAGGACAGTATCCTGTGCAGGCAAAACTTTTCATTTTCATACGGGTGAGATGGGGAAAGAAACGGACCTTCCGGACGGCCCGCAGGCGCTGATGGCGGACCTGGACAAACTGTCGTTTCCGCTGGTGCTGCGCCGGTGGGAAGCGGGCGACAACCTTGTTCCCCTCGGCATGGAAGGCACCAAAAAGGTCAGCGACCTGCTTACGGATGTCAAAATGCCGCTTCACAAAAAGAAAAATGTACTTGTACTGGTCACCAGCAAAAATGAAATCATATGGGTAGCGGGAGTCCGCACCGGCGATCGCTTTAAGATCACCCCGGGGACGAAACGGTACCTCCGGGCCTGGTTCAACTCCAGGTAGTAATAATGTGCTAAATGAACGATTCAACACAACACCATACCGCATCCCGGCCGCTGCAGAAAATGTTCCTGGCGGTCCCGCCTTCTTACGACAGGCTGAACAGGCTGCTGACACTGCGAATGGATGAATACTGGCGGGGCAAGGCAGCAAGGGCCATCCTTAAAGAGAACCCGGAGAAAGTGCTTGACCTGTGCACCGGCACGGGCGATCTGGCGTTGCGTTTAAGGAAGCATGCAGATCAGCATACCCGGATTTCGGCGCTGGATTACAGTGCGCCGATGCTTACCGTGGCCAAAGACAAGGCCGTCAGGAAAAAGCTCTATGCCATTGACTTCACACAGGGGGATGCCGCCGCCATGCCTTTTGATGATGGCTGTTTTGATGCAGTCGGAATCGCGTTTGCCTTTCGCAACCTGACCTACAAAAACCCGGACCGGGATGTCTTTCTGAAAGAGATTCTGCGCGTACTGAAGAGCGACGGAAAATTTGTGATCGTGGAAACCAGCCAGCCAAAAAACAAAGGGCTTCGCAAATTATTTCATCTTTACATGCGATGGGTCACCCGGCCGGTCGGCGGATTGTTGTCAGGCCACCGGGTCGCCTACCGCTACCTTGCCCACTCTGCAATCGATTATTACCATCCCCGCGAATTAAAGCAAATCCTGCTGGATGCCGGCTTCCAAAGTGTAACCCATACACCCCTTGCCGGCGGCATGGCAGCCCTGTGGCAATGCCGGAAGTAACATGCCTGCGGCCAGGATGCTGCTCATCATGCTGCAGACACTGTTCTTTTATTGTGGCTCTTCCCAAAGTGCTTTTGCCGAGAGGTATCTTTCCCCGGTGTCGTAAGCAAATGTAAGGATGCGGGATGCGGGCGGGATATCCGGAAGTGACTTGCGGATGGCAGCCAGCGAAGCTCCGGACGAGATTCCGACGAGAAGCCCTTCCTCACGTGCGGCACGTTTGACCATCACATAAGCCTCCTGCTCGTCAACCAGGATCATGTCGTCAATGACCTGCCTGTTGAGTGTGTCGGGGATAAACCCTGCACCAATGCCCTGGAGTGGATGCGGTCCGGACTGCCCGGTCGTGATCACCGGGGAAAGTGCGGGCTCCACACCCATCACCCGGATATCCGGGAAAGCCTCCTTCATCTTTTTCCCCACGCCACTGATATGTCCGCCCGTTCCTATGCCGGTGATCATATAATCAAAGCCGTCCGGGAAGTCTGCAAGGATCTCCGCAGCTGTCACGTTGTAGTGATGATCCGGGTTGGCCTGATTTTGAAACTGCATGGGCATAAACGCGTTCTTCGTGGTGCTGACGATCTGCGATGCCTTCGCAATAGCCCCCTTCATGCCCTCCTCGCGGGGTGTCAAAACCAGTTCGGCCCCATAGGCGGCAAGCAGAAATCTGCGTTCGACCGACATGGATGACGGCATGACCAGTACCACGCTATAGCCTTTGGCCGCTCCCGCCATGGCCAGCCCGATGCCGGTATTGCCGGAGGTGGGCTCCACGATGGTACCGCCCTGCCGCAGACGGCCCGACGCCTCCGCATCTTCGATCATCGCCAGAGCTATGCGGTCTTTGATACTGCCGCCGGGATTCAACGACTCAAGCTTAACCCATACTTCGTGGTCCGGGAATAGCTTGCGCACACGCAGGTGGGGCGTGTTTCCGATCAGGGTGGTCAGGTCTGCTGTTTTCATACGTGAAATGATTTCAAAATGACGAAAGTTCGGGAGATTATTTCTCTATCCTGGATTATGCCTGGCCTTCACCGGGGTCAGAGGCGGGTTGTCAAAAGCCGCCTGCACTGTATTCTGCTTCTGGGATTTAGCGACGATGCAAAAGGGCTGACGTAAAAGCAACTCGCAATAAGCAGGCTACGTATTCCTTGTGGTTTACTATTCTGCAGAAATGCCAGGTGTTTTGTGGGTCAGGCACCCGGACGGACGGGATCTTTGACATGGCCGTCTGGCTTCGCCGGGCTGGCAACGGCCCGGTTCATGTGTCCTGTCTTTTGTTTCCACTGCTTCTTTGTTTAATGGTGTTTTGGGTCTCCTGGTAGATCACGGAATGGGGCGGCAGGCTTTCTGTGAGCCACACATTACCGCCTACAATGCTATGATGGCCCACTACCGTCTGTCCACCAAGAATGGTACTTCCCGCATAGATGATCACATGATCTTCTACGGTGGGATGTCTTTTCCTGGAAGCATCTTCTTTCTTCACACTTAGGGCGCCCAATGTGACCCCCTGGTAGATCTTTACATTCCTGCCGATGACGGTAGACTCCCCGATCACAACACCATTGCCGTGATCAATACAGAAGCATTCACCGATATTCGCCCCCGGGTGAATGTCAATACCCGTAACAGAATGGGCATGTTCTGTCATAACCCGCGGGATCAGGGGCACACCAAGGTTGTGCATACTATGCGCCAGGCGGTATACCATGATCGCGAAAAACCCCGGATAGGTCATGATCACCTCGTCGGGCCCGGAAGCCGCCGGGTCGCTGGCGCTAATAAATTCTGCATCCGAACGTAAAATTTTTTGGATGTGGCCGACACTTTCCAAATAGGCCCGGGCCAACTGTTTTGCCTCTTTCTTATCTTTATGAAAAACCGGATACAAAACGCGCACCAACTCTCTGCGCAGTTGACGCATAGTTACCGAACAGCGTGCACAGCCTTCAACCTCCGGGAAAAGATACACACACAGATTCCTGGTAAAACGAATCACGTGGGTCTTCCTTGGCAACCCTGAAGTTTTTGAGCTTCGCATAAGATCATTTTTGATGAGAAAAGCATCGCGGATCGTACCCGCAAAGGCAAAGCACACAGACAATCCCCCTGAATAAAAACAGGTCTGTAATACAAAGGTAGCAGGAATAAACAGACAAAACAAAAGAATATGTGCCGGAATGACGGCAAGGTATTTGAGTAAGTTTTTCAGTTTATCGTACCTTTGCATCAAAATTATATATCTCAATCATTTAACTTGTTTTAACAGCCGTTCCAAAACCAATTCCGCATCAGCACGTTGGATTTAATAAAAACATTATCATGACCACATTAAAATCCCTGCAGAAGATCACTGCAGCATTTTTCCTGATCCTCTTAAGCCTGCCGGCAGCCGGCCAGATCATGGATCCCGTAGATTGGGAGTTTGACAAGTCACCAATCGATGAAAACACCTATGAGCTCCGGCTGACCGCCATCATCGATCCGGGTTGGTATATCTACGGTATGGACCTGGAGCCTGGCGGCCCCATTCCAACGGCTTTCATTTTTGAAGAAGATGATGCGTACGAGCTGGTCGGTGGAATTTCAGCACCGGATGCCGATGTAAAGTACGACCCCAACTTTGAGATGGACATCCCCATGTATAGCGGGCAGGTCACCTTCACCCAGGTCGTCAGGGTGCTGACAGCGGATCCGGCAACAGTGCGCGGCGAGCTGGAGTACATGTCGTGCGATGACCAGCGCTGCCTGCCGCCAGATTTCCTGTCTTTCTCTTTCGATTTGGATGGCACCGCAGATACGATGCCTGAAGTGGTCGAAGAAGCAGACCGCACCGAAGTGGAAGCGGAGGAAGTGCCTGAACCAGAGGCTGGACTGGAACCGCAGCTCGAACTAACTGAAGCTGAAGAGGAGGTGGTTGCTGACGCAGATGAAACGGTTCCGGAGGAAGAGGAAGATGTCACCCAACGGATCTATACCCCCGAAGCCGAGGAAGAGAGCGGTTTGGGCTGGACCTTCGTGCTGGGCTTTTTGGGCGGGCTGCTTGCATTGCTCACCCCGTGTGTGTTTCCGATGATCCCGCTCACGGTCAGCTTTTTTCTGCGTAATGCCGGCAACAAGGCCCGGGCCATCCGCGATGCGCTGATGTACGGCCTCACCATCATATTCAGCTACGTGGTCCTCGGTCTGGCCATTTCGATCATCTTCGGGCCGGCAACACTGAATGCGCTGGCTACCAGTCCGGGGTTTAACGTATTTTTCTTCGCTCTGCTGGTATTCTTCGCAGCATCATTTTTCGGTGCTTTTGAACTCCAGATGCCCGCCTCGTGGTCCAACAAACTCGACAGCAAGGCCGACCAAACCGGAGGG
>PWRF01000154.1 GCA_003556325.1 Bacteroidales bacterium
CCAGCAGGTCGCGTAGCCAGGCTTCGTCACGACCTTCTGCGAATCCCATCTGAAGTCGGGATGCCAACTGGAAATCCTGCACGGCACTCGACTTCAGAATCATGTCGCCATACAGGGGCATTGTTCGTGTGCTCTGGCTCTGCGGGTCTCCCGAATGGTGGCACAGACTCGGGGAGGGGAGCCAATCACGCCTCAGCGGGTTATCGTGATCCTGCTTGCGTCACCCGAGGAGGTCGATCATGTGTGGTCGTTTCGCGCTCCATACGCCACGTGGTCGGATCGCATCCCGGTACTTCAACATCCAGCTTCCGGTCGGCGATGTCCACGCGAGCTACAACATCACCCCAGGGGTGCAGATCACTTCCGTTCATGCTTCGGAAGACGAGCCGGTTTCCTTCGACTTCTCGCACTGGGGGTTCCGTCCGCCCTGGGCGAAGGAGGACGCGCCGACCCCGATCAACATCCGCGCCGAGAAAGCGGCGACCAGCCCGTATTTCCGCTCCGCGTTCGCCCACCGGCGATGTCTGGTTCCGGCGAACGGCTGGTACGAGTGGTGCAAGACCGAATCCGGCAAGCAGCCGTACTACATCACCCTGAAGGATCCCGACCGGGACGAGGCCGTGTTCTTCGCCGGACTTTGGGAACTGGCGGGGGAGGGGACGGAGACCTGCTGCGCGATCCTGACCGAACCGGTCTCTCCAGCCTTCGCGTTCATCCACGATCGCCAGCCGGTGGTGCTCGATCCCGAGTGCCGATGGCGCTGGCTAGATCCGGAACTGACGGACTGGGAGGCGATCCGCGAGGTTGCCCCGCGGATGGATTCGAGTCGGCTCGTCGCCTGTCCGGTGTCGACACCGGTGAACCGGACGGCGAATGACTATCCGGATCTGGTCGAGCCGGAGGGAGCTGCGAACTTCGGTCTGCCTTGAAGCGATGAATTACGGCTAGCCGCAAAAGCAAAGGAACCGGGCGGGCACAGCGCCTCATGCTCTTCTTGTGTGACGAATCCCGTCCAAAGACCTCGCTCGGAACGCAGCACCTCGGCGAACGGGCTCGCATGAATGCCACCTCTTCCAAACTCTGCTCGTGGCTGTAGGGGCGAGGCATCCCCGGGCCTTGGCGAATCGACAAACGAAGTCACGGGTAAGTCTCGTCCGACCATCCATCGAAGCGAGCCCATTCCATCCACGGAATAATCCATGAAATGGATGGCGCGGTATCTCACGGATCCCAATCATTGAGCGCACACACATGTTCAGGAGCTCGCTATGCCCCCTGCACCGACACTCTCAAATCATGCGAGACGCCGAATGCAGCAGCGTGGGATCAGCCGGTCCATGCTTGACGCTGTCCTTACCTATGGCGCCGAAGTCCGGCGAGATTCGACCAGTACCACCGTGGCCCTACGGCGAGAAACGGTTCGGGAGCTGCGGCACATCCTCCCGCAGGACCGCCAGAAAGTTGACAAACTAGCGCGGGTAGCTGCAGTGGTTGCCAAGCCAGGCCCGTTAATCATCACGGTCATGCTTCGTAAGAAACCACCGCGCGTCCGCGCTCTACACGTGAGGGGGATTCACCATGCGCGATGACCTTATCGACCTGATGTCCCGTAGAGATCCATCAAGCGCGGAGCAAATCCGTGCCCGCTTGCGTGCGATGCGGCGGGACCCGCGCGAGTCCAAGACTCGTGCTGGATCGGGGGCTAAAGTGGCGAACGCGCCGACCGAGTCCAGCGACAGCGTTCGGGCCTTTGCTGCTCATGTCCGCACTCAGGCCGCGGCGCAGAAAAACCGTCGCCTGCCCAGCGAAGACCGCGTCACGCTCGCTGTAAACATGACGTCGATTCTTGCACCCCTGCGGGAAAAAAGAGGCGCCCTTTCCGCAGTCCTCCTAAATGCGCAAATATCAAAGACTAAGACTGACCACACGAAGCGACTCCCTCAATACACAGTGAAGGATCGCGAGCAGGCCAACCCGAAGGTTCTTTCATCATGCCTCATGAACTACGTACGTCTTGCGGAGAAGGCTGCCGAGCGCTTGGGAGGGAGCCCGGATACGTTTGTTCTGCGTCTCGTCGAGGGGACACCCTACGATCCTAGGCTCGCAAATCAGCGAGTGCCGATTGAGGAATTCCTTCGGGTCCAGTCTCTGTACGAACTTCTGACGCACGCAAGCGAAGCAATAGCGGCAAAGACGAACCTGCTAGAGTACTTTCGGGCACTCGCACGCTGGCGCTGGTTGCCGACCGCAAAAAGGGACGTTTGGATTTTGGACGATGTATCGGCGCCTCCGCAAAAAGCAAGAGATCATGAATTCCTTAGATCGCGCTTCTCTTTGCTTCCCAAGGTCGAGCTGGCGAGTTTTCGCGTGCCGTGTAATCAACGCCACGTCATCGCGTTCCCAACGTACAGGTGGAACTCGCGGTGTCTTAGCATGAAGGACATCGAATCGCGAACAACGGTGAACGTAGACGAATCTTCAGGCGCCATGGATATCACTCTGCCAGAATCGGTCGTGTCTGAGGATATCGGTAATGAAGTGAATACTGACTCGATTCGGTTGGATATCCGCGGGACGGTCTGGTGGGGGCTCGTGCCCGCCGACGATGGAAGTGGCATCGAAGGATGCATCATGAGCTCGCTCGATTTGGTGGTTTCTGGCGAGGCTATAATCGATGATTCTCGAATCATTGCCCTAGGCGAACACATGCTTCCTGGGGACGCGTACTGCCAAAGGACGGATAGCACTGGTAGTCTCGTTTTCGAGTCGATTTTTGAGCTGGAACCAGAGGATCTTCAGGGTAATCTCTACATTGATGCCGCGTGGGAGGCAGACACCAAGATGCTCAAGGGGCTGCCCCCAGACTTTGGTGAACGAGAGGCAGAGAGCGCACGGATCCAGCCCTTGTCACTGTCAACGTTATTTTCGCACCTGATCGAGAACGGGACGGTGGAGAGCTTCGACCGAATCTGCGGGCAGGAGAGGAGAGCCGGGGAACCCGTCTCCGGGACAGGACCGATCCGTGCACCCAGAGGGACACTGGCGGCCGAGGTCGAATCGCATCTGCGCTATTCGCGGTGGGATGATCCGCAGAGGGCCGATCTGCGGCTCTACGAAGTTTGCCAGATCCTCCAAGAGCAAATGACAGCATCGACGAGGGGTATTGAAGAATCGTTGGAGGAAAGCGACGCTGGCTACCGAGCGATGCTCGAGAATCACATAAAAACGAAGAGTGGAGGCGGGCCCGATGGAAAATGACGATTGCGCTGTCAGTAACGAGGGTGTGGCAGTTTTTTTGAATCATTTGAGAGATGATATGAAAACGTCCGATGATCAAGCGGCCTTGGAAGAGTACTGCAAGGGAATGTACCGCCGTACTCGCGCGTTCTGGGATGCTCGAAAAGGTAAATATCCTACCTGGAAATGTCGTTTTAGTATCCTTTATGGGCCGCCAAAGGTGGGTACCGACATCATGATCGTTGGATCAAATCCGGGTTTTGATCCGAATGACCTTTATGATGAGGAAATACAGAGCTGGCCATCGAAAAACGAGTACTGGACAAGAAATTGGCCTTTAGCTGTTAAGCTGCGGCAAATATTCTCAGCGACAGACGATCGTGACCGTCTCCGCGATTCGGTCGGGACGAATCTGTTGTTCTTCAAGAGCCGGTCTTTGGGTTCGCACAAGTCTGGCCTGGGATGGGCTAACAATCCGCGGCACATTCGCGCGGAAATGGAGCGTTTTTGCCGCAGGGAGGTATGGAACCTGGTTCGCGCCGTTCGGCCAAAACTGATTCTTGTACTGGGCCTTGCTGCTTTTGATAAAATTGTGGAAACCCCTGAAAAAGTGATTCTTAGCCGAAGTGACGAGGGGGCCCAAAGGCGGATCTTTGCGGCTGGCGCGGGCTTTGGGCGACGCGTGATTGGCATGATTCATCCAACTGGCGCACGAGTGTCAAGTGCGGACTGGGATATTGTCACGTTTGCTCTTAGGGGAGAGTTGGAACGCATTGACGCGTTCGAGGACGTTGACGACGACGCCGAAAAAGTGAGGCAGCATGTTGCTGAGGCGGGAGAATGTCCGCCAAGCGGGGGCTCTCCGGCCGGCGCCCAGGGTAAAGGCTCGCTGGACCGCTCTGATCGTGGGGCCCCGTTGCGGCCGTGGACGGTCATTGAAGCTACCGCAGTCCGTCCCACCGCCAGCGTTGGATACCAGCCCATCGTGGATTTCTGGCATGAACTGAAGCGGGTTGGGCCAGTCAGTATTGAGGACTTTCACAACCATATGGTCTCGATAGGATGGAGACGTCCCAGAGGACAGGCCTTAACGTACGAAGTGACACGTATTGATCTTGCCAGCATGTGCAAGAAGGGGTTTGCACGACGTGTCGGGGAAGAGCATGGGTAAGCTGGATCTTTACCTGTTGATGCTGGGCTATGTGCTGCTCTTCCTATGGCTGATAGCCTGGCTGCTTGGGTGAAGGCATCGGTGATGGAACGGGAATGCGCGTTCGTGCGGCCCGTGCGAGGGGCCAAGCATGCGTTCGCATGACGGCTCGATCCTGCACGCCGCCTCCGATCTGAACACCTTCCTCGGCTGCGCGCACGCCGCGGCACTGAACCTGCAAAGGCTACGCGAGCCCAGCAGCCTTCCGGAGCCGGTCGACGCCGATGAGACCATGGCGCTGGTACAGGATGCGGGCCATGCGCACGAGGCGGATTACCTAGAAAGCCTTAAGAATACGTACGAAGTACATGAAATATCGAATTCTGGATCGCTGTCCTATCGCGCCAATGCCACGATCGACGCGATTTCTAGCGGCGCTCCTGTCATCTTCCAGGCCGCTTTTCTCGCGCCGCCCTGGCACGGCTTCGCGGACTTCCTGCGCCGCGTTGAGCAGCCCTCCGGCCTTGGCTCGTGGTCCTACGAGGTGGTCGACA
>PWRF01000157.1 GCA_003556325.1 Bacteroidales bacterium
AACAATACCATGATTGATATACAGCGCATTCGTGACAACAGCCAGGAAGTGATCAGGCGTTACAAGGTGAGAAACTTTGAGGCCGGCGAACTGGTGAACCGGATCAAAGAGCTGGATGCCCGCAGGCGGCAGTACCAGCAAGAACTTGACAGCACGCTGGCCGACTCAAAGGCCATTGCACGCAGGATTGGCGAACTGTTTAAAGCCGGGAAAGGGGAGGAGACTGCGTTGTGGAAAGAAAAATCTGCAACGCTCAAACAGCAGGCCAAAAAGCTACAGGATGACCTTGATGCTGCTGCCGGTGAGCTTCACGAGCTTATGACAAACCTGCCAATGCTTCCCCACGAATCTGTGCCGGCAGGCGACTCCGAAGCAGACAATGAGATTGTTCGCGAAGAGGGCAATATCCCTGTGTTGCACGAAAATGCTAAATCTCACTGGGACCTCGCGACAGAGCTTGACATAATTGATTTTGCCGCCGGCACCCGGGTGACAGGATCGGGGTTCCCTGTATACAAAGGCAGGGGTGCTGCCCTGCAACGGGCGCTTGTCGGTTTTTTCCTGGAAGAAGCCCTCGAGGCAGGGTACACCGAGTACCAGCCTCCACTGCTTGTAAATGCTGATTCTGCCTACGGCACCGGGCAACTCCCGGATAAAGACGGACAAATGTATCATGTGGCTTCCGATGACCTTTATCTGATCCCCACCTCAGAGGTCCCCGTTACCAATATTTTTCGCGACCGGATCCTCAATGAGGCAGACCTGCCGGTAAAATGTACGGCCTATTCGGTTTGCTTCAGAAGAGAGGCGGGTTCTTATGGAAAAGATGTCCGCGGACTTAACAGGCTGCATCAGTTCGACAAGGTTGAAATTGTTCAGATCGCACATCCGGAAAAAAGCTATGAAGTCCTGGAAGAAATGGTTGGATATGTAGCCGTACTCTTGCGAAAACTGGAGCTGCCGTTCCGTGTTGCCAGGCTTTGCGGTGGCGACCTGGGCTTTGCCTCGGCCTTAACCTATGACATGGAGGTCTTTTCAGCCGGCCAGAACCGATGGCTGGAAGTGAGTTCGATCTCGAACTTTGAGACCTACCAGGCTCAGCGGCTGAAATTGCGTTTCAGGCCGTCAGAAGGCAAAAACCGCCTTGCACATACCCTGAACGGGAGTGCCCTGGCGCTGCCGAGAGTGATGGCCGCCCTGCTTGAGAACAACCAAACCCCTGACGGGGTTAAAATACCACGGGTGCTGCAAAAATTCACAGGCTTCGAAACGCTGTAAGCCACACCTGATCTTTTTTGGAGACAGGAAAACAATTGCGGCACAGTTTTCGTTGGCATAATACACAGGAATAACGGTCGTGACTTAGAAATAACGATCGTATAAAAACGTGACACACCCATGACATTCCAGAATACAGTATCCCTTTTTTGCCTGATCCTTGCCTCAAACATGCTTCTGGCCTCAGGAAGCACTGATGAACGTCTTGCCAACCAGTATTTCAGGGATGGCCAGTATGAGCAGGCCGTAGTTCTGTATGAGTCGGTTTTTGAAGAGAACCCCACCCCGGTCGTCTATAACAATTATCTTGAAAGCCTGTTCGCTCTTGAGGAGTTCAGGCGTGCCCAGCGGCTGGTAGAGGGGCAGATCGACAAACATCCCGGTGAGGTCAGGTACCAGGTAGACCTGGCATGGGTGCACCATCGTGCCGATAATACCAGGCGTGCCCGAAGGCTGATGGAGGGGTTGATCGAAAATCTCCCGGCCGACCGGGATGCGGTTGTAGACCTGGCAATGGCATTTGAGACCCGTGGCTTTACCGACAGGGCCCTGGAAACCTATAAGAAGGGGCGGCGGCTGCTGGGCGATACGCATCCCATGCATCTGCGCCTGGCAGAGATATACGATAAAAAAGGCCGGCATCGCTCCATGATGCAGGAATACCTTGATTATATCAATGAATATCCCAATGAGATGGACAGGGTCCGCGGCATCATTCAGGATGCCATTGCCCACGACCCCGGCTTTGAACGAAACGATGCGCTTCGCGCGGAACTGCTCTCACGCACACAGAGCGATCCCGACCATATCATCTATTCGGAAATGTTGCTTTGGTTATCTATTCAGCAACAAGACTTCAATCTTGCATTGCGTCAGGCCAGGGCCCTCGACAGGCGGCTCAGGCAGGGAGGAAAGCCCGTGCTGGAGGTGGCGGAGCTTAGTGCCGGCAACAGGAATTACGACGTTGCTGCCCGCGCCTACCGTCACCTGCTCGACCTGGGAGAAGAGAGTGACCTCTACCTCGACGCACTCGTCGGCTACCTGAATGTACGCTTCCTTTCCATCGTTGACGAGTACGAATATGACAAGGCAGACCTTTTGGATATAGAAGAAGAGTACCACGAGGCTATAAACGACCTGGGTATCAATGCACGGACAGTAAGCCTTGTACGCAACCTTGCCAACCTTCAGGCCTTCTACCTTGACAATTCAGCAGAAGCCATCGAGCTGCTCCATGCGACACTCGAGTTGCCAAACATCTCGAATCGTGTCAAAGGGGAATGCAAGATAGAGCTGGCCGATATACTTTTGCATACCGGCGAAGTCTGGGACGCAACCTTGCTTTACTCACGTGTGGACCGTATGTTCAGGGATGATCCGCTGGCACATGAAGCAAAATATAAAAATGCACGCCTGACCTATTTTATTGGTGAGTTTGACTGGTCAAAAGCACAGCTCGACATCCTGAAAGCAGGCACTTCACGGCTGATCGCCAATGATGCCATGAGGCTGTCGCTGAGGATACAGGACAACCTGGGTATTAACGGAGACCCAAAGCCGCTGAAAATGTTTGCCCGCGCAGAACAACATATTTTTATGAACCACTTTGACAGGGCACTTCAAACCCTTGACAGCATAGCGGAGATGTTTCCAAATCATCAGATCAACGACGACGTGCTTTTTGCACGTGCTGAAATCATGCGAAAAAGAGGCCGTTATGAAGCCGCAGACAGCCTGCTGGCCCTGGTGACTGAGCGCTACCCGGATGGACTTCTTGCTGATGAGGCGCTTTTTCAAAGGGCAGAACTCCATCATTACCTTTTTGAACACGACGACAAAGCGATGTCGTTATACCAGCAAATTATGTCAGAATACCCGGGCAGCCTCCATACCATAACTGCCCGAAACCGCTTCAGACAACTGCGTGGAGACGTGATAAACTAAAAACCCCATAACCCTGTGCCATCAAACGTAAGGCCCAAAAAGGCCCTTGGGCAACACTTCCTTGCTGATGCCAACATCGCTGCCAAGGTGGCGTCATGCCTTGCCAGCGACAAAGACCGCAAATATATTCTCGAAATAGGCCCCGGGACAGGTATGCTGACCCGCTTTCTTATTGAGAGGTTTCCGGATGCATGGTACGGGATGGAAATAGACCGGGAATCTGTGCTTTTTCTGAAAACCCGGTTCCCCGGCCATACCGGCCGCATCTTCGAAGGTGACTTTTTAAAACTGGATCCGGATACGCTTTTTGGCGATCACGAATTTACTGTGGTTGGAAATTTTCCGTATAATATTTCCAGCCAGATCCTTTTCAAGGTGTTGTCTTTTCGCGAAAGGGTCCCGGAGCTCGCCGGGATGTTTCAGAAAGAGGTCGCCGAAAGAGTGGTCTCCAAACCCGGAAGTAAGGTATATGGCATTCTGAGTGTGCTGTGCCAGGCTTTTTACGAGGTAAGTATATGCTTTCATATCCCCCCGCACGTTTTTGTGCCTGCGCCTAAGGTGATGTCTTCCGTGGTGAAAATGACAAGGAAAGAACAATATACACTTGCGTGTGACGAAAGACTGTTTTTTACAGTTGTCAAAACGGCTTTTAACCAACGGCGCAAAACGCTGAGGAATTCTCTGAAATCCCTGGGTCTGCAATGGGATAAGCTCCCGTCCGGCCTTGCCGGTGAAAGGCCGGAACGCCTCACAGTGAGCGATTTTGAACAAATTACCCTGGCAGTGCCGTCGTCCTGACAACACTCCGGTTGCGGCAAACACCCTTCAAAAACATGTGTTTTCGCAGCATGGAAGCGTAAGGCGCCGTTTTTCCTTTTGCCGCTTTCAATTCACGGCAAAAGAATGTATTTTTGTTTGGAACACGAACCTGAATTATTAATGCAGGCAAAAGCCCGTGATATAATGAATACAAAAAAGCTGAAAACATTTGAATACGCCGGGAAAGTTCAGCCTGGCACCAGCCAGCCTGAGGGTTTGTACAGGCAGGAAGCCTTCGACACCCCCCTGGGATATGCTATTGTGATGGTCCACAGCGACGGAAGTGCTGAAAAAGAGGAAGAGATGGTTGCTGTTGTAACCGACCGCATACGGTATTACCTGGAGCACGCAGATGAAGACGCTATCCATGAACTGCCCGGCAACGCCTTGTTATACAGCAGCAGTTACCTGTATCAGCACGGCAGGCGGAAAGGTTTTGAGATTGCCGGGAAGATCAGCGGGCTGTGCCTGCTGTTCCATGAGGAAAAATTGTATTATTCCTGGATCGGAGATCAGATATGCATGTCGCTTTGGGATGGCAAAAGGCTTCATACTCTTGTGGGAAGTGCTGGTGTGAATACCGGTGATGACATACCGGATGGTGTTCCCGGGGCCTTTATGGGGGAACGTCCGGACCTAAGGCCGGAAACGGTTTCTGAACCGCTTACACCCCTCTCTGGCGACGTTTTGCTGATGGGGTCGGGCTCTTTTTGCCACGCGCACGTGAAGAAAGAGGTTAAAAAGATATTGCAGGATTCCATGCCCCTTCAGACAAAGCTTCTGCGCATCATAGGCCAAAGTGGCAGGGACACTTCCCCGGAAAGCATTTCGGTGATGCTGGTCTCTTTTTATCATGTAAAAAACGA
>PWRF01000123.1 GCA_003556325.1 Bacteroidales bacterium
AAAACAAAACGGCTGCCCGGTACGTTTACTTTTCGTGTGCTGGTAAGTTAAATCAAAAAGTTCAGATTAAGTTGTACGAACCCGGGCTGCCTGCCAAAACAAACGCGCAGGATCATTGTTTCCTGATAATTTTTACTGTGTTAATAACAACAAGGATCTCCCTGCGATACAAAGTTCATAAACAGTTATTTTATGGCTTTTATGGATAAGTAAAAACTTTTATGAAGCAGGCGCGTTGCGGAAAACGCTTGCCTGTAAACACTGATCAGACAAAAACAAATGAAAACTACAAAGCTTTTAAAATCCCTGTTTTATGCCATGGCGCTCATGTTGCTGCCGGGGCTGTTTCTTCTGCACTCCTGCAGCGACGACGACAATGTATTTGTTATTCCGGGTGAGCGCGAGTCCTATAGTGTCCATTTCATAGACGTCGGGCAAGGCGATGCCATCTTCGTAGAAACACCGCAAAAAGTAATGCTGGTTGACGGAGGATGGGGAAACAGTGGTGTGGTTGAATATTTGCTGGATCTGGAAATCGAATACATCGACATCGTGATTGGCACACATCCTCATGCGGATCATATAGGGGGGCTGGTCGATGTTTTTTACGAGTTTGAGGTTGGTGAAGTCATTGATCCCGGCATCACCCACACGACCCAAACATTTCAGAATTATCTGAATGCGATTGATTTATTTGACATTCCCTTTACGGTAGGCAGAAAAGGCATGGAATGGGAACTTTCCGAGCATGCCCATATGGTGCTGGTGCACCCTGTTGACCCGATGGATTCACCCACGGGAAACTCCACTGTTATAAACAATGCCTCCATTGTGGCCCATGTGACCCTGGGTGAAATAACTGTGCTGCTTACCGGTGATGCGGAGAAAGCCGCAGAAGATGAAATGATGCAAGAACCGGAGTTGCTCGCCAGCGACATTCTTAAGGTAGGACACCATGGGAGCAATAGCAGCTCTCAAATGGAATTCCTGCTGGCGGTAAATCCGGCTGTCAGTATTATTCAATGCGGAGAAGACAATCAGCACGGACATCCGCACGGACCTGTCCTTGAGCGCCTGAATGCCATTGGTACGGACATCTACCGCACCGACCTGCATGGCAACATAGTTATTACCATTACGGATGGAACAGAATACGAGGTGCACATACATCAATAGATATTTTTCACTCTTTCCCCTTAATATTGTTTTATTTTGTATATTAGATCGCCCGTTTTGGTGTGTCTTGTGTACTCTTTTGCCCTGGTAAAGCGAAGGATCCCACCGGATGATCCGGAATTGGGTTAAGCTAAAGTGTTAAAACAAAGCGGGCACCTGCGAGCCCGGCGAAGCCAAACGCCCATGTTGTAAATCCCGACCATTCGGGAACAAAATTTTTGACACACAGGAGGATGATTATTGGGACATTTCGACATTTCGACATTTTGACATTTTGACAGTTGCAACGCAACGCCTAAACTTTTGCCAAAAACACAAACACCTCAACAACAGCTTGTTACCAAAAAACAAACATATGAAAGCAGTAGTAGACAGGATCGAAGAGGGACTGGCGGTTGTTCTTTTTGAAGACCAACACGTTGCCCTGCATGTTCCTATTGAAGAATTGCCAGAGGGCACCGTTGAGGGCAGCTGGCTGCGCCTGGATTTTTCATTGGACCAGGAACAAACGGAGAGCATGTACCAGAAGAATAAAAGCTTGCTGGAAAAGCTCATTCAGCGAGGCAGGAAAAGAAGCGGCAGGAAGTAACCTCAGAAGGCAGGACATTCAATACTGACAGGTATATGTGTCCACCCTGAGGCTAGCCGGATGCCTTCGCCCGGGATTTCCTTTTGAATGCGTAGATCATAAATCCAATACCTGCAATTATTGCAGGAATACTCAGTATTTGCCCCATGTTCAGGAGCATGTCCTCTTCAAACGGAGACTGGGGTTCTTTGATGAACTCCACCAGGAAGCGGGCAGTAAACATAAAAAGGGCGAAAAAGCCCGTCATGAAGCCGTCAGGCAGCTTCGTGCGCTTTTTAATGTACATCCATCCCAGCGAAACAAACAAGATCAGATAGGCCAGTCCTTCGTAAATCTGCGTAGGGTGTTTGGGGACTGTTTCGCCCCTCGCTTCAAAAATGAATCCCCAGGGAAGAGCGGTTTCCACGCCATAGATCTCTGAGTTCATCAGGTTACCCATCCTGATAAAGAAAGCCGCCAGGGATACCGGAATAACCAGCCGGTCGAGCAACCATACAAAGCTTTTTGTACTTACTTTTTTCTGATAGAGGTAGAGTGCGATCAGGATCCCGATAGCGCCGCCATGGCTGGCGAGTCCGCCCTGCCATATATACAGTACTTCTATCAGGTTCTGGCTGTAATAGGAGAAATCGTAGAAAAAGCAGTGACCAAGCCTTGCACCTGCAATACTGCCCACAAACATATAGATAAGGATGCTGTCGGCATGCCTGGCGGGCAGCTCCTCCTTTTTAAAAATCCGCGAGATTATTTCATAGCCAAGATAAAAGGACAGAGCCCAGAACAGTCCATACCATCTTACCGACAAGTTTCCGATACGGAATATTTCCGGGCTGGCATCCCAGCTGATTTGCAACAGTTCCATCATTCAAAATTAAGCTTACGATCACATTATTTACTTACATCAATCACTTCCACGTCAAAGATCAGCGTTTCCCCGGGAGGTATAGGGCCGCTTCCGCGGTCGCCATAGGCCAGGTGAGGAGGCACAATCAGCCTTGCCTTTGTACCTTTTGGCAGCATAGTAAAAGCTTCGTCCCATCCTCTTATTACCTGATCACTTCCCAGCACAAACCGAAGAGGCTCGGATCGCTGTACCGAAGAATCAAACAACCTGCCGTCAGAAAGGTATCCGGTATAATGCACGGTAATGACACTTCCTGCCGGAGGCATATCTTCATCACTTTCATCAACCAGGATGTATTGCAAACCCGATTCAGTCCTTATGGTATCCTTGCCTTCTGTGGGAAAGGGATCAGGCGAAGGCACGGGTCTGGCATCCAAAAGCTCCATGTCAAAGATCAGATCCGTTTCAGGGGGAATAGGTCCCCTGCCCTGTGTTCCGTAAGCCATTTCATAAGGGACCCACATACGCACACGGTCGCCAACCCGCAGGCCGGGCAGGGCCTCCTCCCAGCCGGGGATGACCATTTTTCTGCCAAGGATAAACGAAACAGGCTCACCCCTATCGTAGGAACTGTCAAAAACCGGCTGCCTTGTTTTGTCCAGGTATCCGGTATAGTGCATGTCAATGATCATTTCTTCTTTAAGCTCCTCACCGTCGCCACTTTCCAGCAAAAAATAAGTTACTCCCGAAGGAGTTTCAGCCATATGCTCCATTTCTCCGGGGATTTCTTCGTGCAGCTCCTCATCCACAACAGGAGGTTCGTCGACACTTTCCACCCTGAGTAACTCAACTTCAAAGCTGATGGTTTCGCCTCCCGGGACGGGGCCGTATCCTTCTTCGCCATATGCCAGCGAAGGAGGGATCACAAAGCTAGCCTTGCTTCCTTCAGGCAGGAGCATGATCCCCTCCTCCCAGCCCGGGATCAGTTCATCGCTTCCGATAATAAACTGCACCGGCTCTTCCGTATCGTAAGAAGTATCAAACACACTTCCGTCCGACAGCCTGCCGGTATAATGCACGCTGACCCTGTCGCCTTCCTGGGGCACAGGGCCCTCTCCTTCCCTGATAATGGTATAGGCAATACCACTCTCTGTGGTCTTATGCACAGGCTCAGGTTCAGGTGGACGTAAAATATGGCATCCCGTAAGTCCTGATATCATCAGGAAAGCAAAAGCCAGCATGATTCGGGATTTCCCGGTTTGCCCTTTTGCATTACGGAAATGGAATCTGTTCATCGTGTGGTAATTAGTTGAAAACTTCAATCAATTCAACATCAAAAACAAGAGTGCTGAACGGAGGAATCACCTGTCCTGCGCCCCGGTCGCCGTATGCCAGGTGCGAGGGGATCACGAGGGTTGCCCTGCCACCTTCTCTCATCATGCTTATGCCCTCATCCCAGCCCGGGATCACCTGGCCCTGTCCTAATCCGAACTCAATCGGTTCGCCGCGTTCATAAGACGAATCGAAGACCGTGCCATCCAGCAGGCGGCCTTCGTAATGCACCGCCACCATATCACCTGCCTGTGCCTGTGCGCCATCGCCTTCTTCTCTTTCAACGTAATACAGGCCGCTCTCTGTAGGTTCTGCGGTTATACCCTCTTCTGCAAGATAATCCAGCATCAGGTCCTCTTCCTGTTCAGCGCGGGCCATGTCGGCCTGCATCTGTTCTTCCATCAGACGCTGCTGTTCTTCAGCAAAGGCAGCCTCATCCAGGGCTGCTTCCATCTTAATGTCGAAGATAAGGTCATCCCCGGGCTCCAGGAAAGCAGGCAACTCAGGAGCTCCGGCTGTTTCCAGGAAAAAACGCTCGGCGTCAATCAGAAAGGTGGCGCTATCGCCAACCGCCATAAGAGAAAGCGCTTCGTAGATATCCCCTGGATATTCAGGCTCCATCATAGGCAAAAACATGGGCATTCCGGCATCCCTGCTGTCAAACAAAACCTCATCGCCCACCCGGTATACCATGGTGAGACTAAGAATATCCTCCATATCTGGCTTTTCGCCACCGCTATCAATGTGGATCAGGTACTTTAAACCGCTCTCTGTTTCATTAAAATCCAGATCATCGACAGAAGCAAATCCCACCTGGTCATTATCGTTAGTTGCATTACCGTTTTGATCAGCAGAACCGCATGCAGCCAATGCAAGAACCAGCATACTGATCAGCAAAAAATTGATTGTCCTCATAAAATTACTCAGTTTTTGTTTTTATAAAATGTTGATTAACTCTACTTCATAAACAAGAGTGGCCCTGCCCGGGATACTCCTGCCGTCGCCCTGGATACCGTGTGCAAGATGATACGGCACGACAAAAATAGCTTTTGCCCCTTCGTTCAGCATCCTGATCCCTTCATCCAGGCCCGTAACAGCGCCGCCCCTTCCTACCCTGAACTGCAAAGGCTCATCCTCAGATGAAGAATACACAAGATCGCCGTTAAGCAAGTACACAGAATACTCCACCCGGACCTGCTGCGCATAATCTGCCAGCGGGCCCTCTCCCGGCTTCAAAACCTTATAACGCAAGCCCGAGCCGGTTGTTTTCATTTCCAGCCGCTGGCGTACCAGAAAGTCATCTATGGCCTGCTCTTCGCGAGCCAGAAGCTCTTTGGCGCTCGACTCCAGCAACATTTGTACCCTTGCCGCATCAGGCAATACGTCTTCAGCCGGCTCTTCAGACCGGCATCCGGCGAGAACGAGATAGCAAAACAAGCATAATAGCAGCGACAAACGCATTGAATTCAATATTAAGACAGCGATCTCTTTTGTTCAAGTAACGCAACAAAATACCTCACCGTATCATCCAGGCTGGAAAAACTTTTCCCTCCCGATGCATTTTTGTGCCCGCCGCCATTGAAATGCACTCTTGCAAGTTCATTGACGTCGATATCTCCGACCGAACGAAAAGAAACCTTTATATGGTCTTTTTTTTCGGTAAACAAAGCAGCAAGCTCAATCTCCTTAATGGCAAGGGCATAGTTTACAACACCCTCCGTATCGCCTTCCTGGTAATTGAACCTCTTAAGATCCTTCTTTGACAAGCTTATGTATGCAGCACGGAGCCCGGGAAGCACCACTAGCTTTTCGCTGAGACAAAAGCCCAGCAAACGCATCCGGTCAGCCGAATAGGTACTGTATATAAGACGATGTATATACGCACCATCCACACCCGTAGCAATCAATCTGCCAACAATCTCATAGGTACGCGGATTGTTGCATCCGTAACTGAATGACCCCGTATCTGTCACAATACCGGCATACAAACACTTGGCAGCATCCAGGTGAACCAGGCGTTCATCCCAGACAGAAGCTATGAACTCATAGATCATTTCGGCCGTGCTGCTGGCGTTGGTATCAGAAAAAACAAGATCAAAGCCCCCTTCCGGCTGAGGGTGATGATCAATCATTATTTTAACAGCTTTACTAAGCCTTAGCGATGCTTCCAGGAGATCCGTCCGTGAGAACCCGTTAAAATCCAGGCAAAAAAGCAATGATGCCTTCTGTATCAATTCATCAGCCACTTTTTTATTCAGCTCAGCAACGATAACCTTTTCATTATGAGGCATCCAGTGAAGGAAAGAAGCATATGGGTTAGGAGCAATCACCTGCACATCGGCATAACCAGCTCGTTTCAGACAGTCGTACAGTCCAAGCGCAGATCCGACAGCATCACCATCAGGATAGGCATGCATGACAATACATATGAGCTGGTTTTTATCTTCCAGATATTCAGCAGCCTTATGAATCTGCGTTTTATTCAAACTGCACCGTGTGTTTAATTCAAGCCACAAAGTTACGAAATAATAACAGACCAACAGTTACCGCCTGCAGCAACAGGACACATCCCAAACAAGACACGTACTAAAAAACAACGCTTATGCTCTTAAAGATTTGATTTTAATAACATTATGTAATCAGTAAGCATCCAAAAACTCCCCTTCAGGAAAAATTTATAGAAAGAATAAAGACAGGAGGTGCGGCCAATCGCAAGATCATAAAATCACCTGGGAAGATACGCCGAAAACGTACCGTCGGCATGAAGAGCAATAATTTTCGTAATACTGTTTTTTCTATGATAAAACGGAGGCATCTCTTCGTGAATACCTTCATTTCCTTCAGCAGAGCCATGTTTATCCTCACGATTAGCATCAGGTGGGGAGCTGCCAGATGTATTTCTTTCAAAAGCAACAGACTCCCGGACTTTTTGTTGCGGTTCATTATCAGGAGAATCGTCTGGATCAGATGGATCATCTGCACCAAAACCAACCTGCGATGAGAACAAGTCAGTCTGCACGTTCTCCCTATGGCTATCTGAAAGCATAGAACCCTTCCCCTGTACAAGCCAATCTGTCCGGACTTCCGGAAAAGCATCCAGGATACGTACCACAAGCTCCAGGCTCGGATTGTTCCGGCCCGAAAGAATATGTGAGATCCGTGACCTGGGAACCCCAAGTTTGTCAGCAAAAGCAGAAGACGTTAATCGCTTCTTTTCAATCAGAGTTTTAATTCTTTCGACCATGACCTGCATAGCTTTGAAACATTGTTTACACTTGTGTAAAGTTATGAAAAAATATCAGTACAGAATTCTAAAAAACAACAAAAGTTAACAGTTTACAATTGTTAATTTGTAAATTTATTAAGTATTGCTTGATGTGATATATACTAATAACTCTATTCCAGCTAATAAAGATAATATTACTAAGGGGAAGTAAAAAGACATAGTTTCATTAAGTTGTTACAAGCTACAGTTTAAGTAAATGCTTTAAAATACTGAATTGTAATGTTTTAATCATATATTTTAACTCAAAATACCATTTCCAATTCAATTAATTACAAACGTATACTACACACGCTATTTACAATTGTAATTCATAACTGTATACGACTATAAATCAACATACTAATAGATTGTGTAAGGTTTTGTAAACTATGTTGGTATTTTGTAAACTACTGTGTTTGTATAAAATTATAAACGTAAACAGCCTGATATGTTACGTATGTAACATACAAAATACAAACCGGTTTACGAATAAGATCACTTTAATTCAGGAAAAGAATAAAGAAATGTGTGAGGGTCACTCCTATCCATGATAATTTAGAGAGAACCACCGGAGGGCCACTCCTGCCCAGTAAAAAGAAATAGAGCTATTGAAGGAATAATGATTATATTCCTTCTGAGAATCGAATAAACAGAATTACTCCGGGGGTATGTAGGGAATATGACAATCAGGGAAGCGTAAAGCCGGGAGAATCTATAAAGCCACCTCCAATAACATCATTTCCGTCGTAAAAAACAGCTGATTGACCTGGCGTAACAGCAGATACTTCCTCATGCAATTTCACTTCCACTGCATCTGCTGCGGCATGATTCATGACAGTGGCCGGATGTCCGGGGTCCTTGTATCGTATTTTCACGATTGCTTCGAGTTTTTCAGGCAGGGCATTGAATTTGATACAATTGAAACCTGTTACTGAAAAGTAGTTGGAAAAAGTATCTTCTCTCCTTCCCAATACGATGGTGTTGGTCTCAGGTATGATCTTGCTGACGTACAGGGGCTCCCCAACAGCTACATTCAAGCCTTTGCGCTGACCTATTGTATAAAACGGGTAGCCTTTGTGCTTACCCAGGACGTTTCCGTCTTTATCAACAAAGTTGCCTTCGCCGGGATTGCTCTCCAGCCCGGGAACCTGTTTTTTCAAAAAACCCCGGTAATCGTTATCAGGGATAAAGCAGATCTCGTAGCTTTCCCTCTTGCCGGCAATATGGTGAAACCCTGCCTGCCTTGCCAGTTCACGTATTTCGGATTTGGTATGGCCGCCCAGGGGAAAAAGGGTCCTTTTGAGAAATTCCTGCGGCAAGCCCCACAATACGTAGCTCTGGTCTTTATCCTGATCAACCCCTTTTGACAGGAGGAATCTTCCTTTTTCTTCGCGGACCTGCGCGTAATGGCCGGTTGCAATATACTGGCAGTCGAGCTGATCGGCTCGTTTGAGAAGAGCTCCCCATTTGATATGAGTGTTGCATAACACACAGGGATTCGGCGTACGGCCTTTCAGGTACTGATCGATAAAATCGGAAATGATATACTCTTTAAATTCCTTCCGTATATCAAGTACATAATGCGGAAATCCCATGTTCACAGCCAGTTGCCGGGCATCGTTAATAGAATCAAGACTGCAGCAACCCGTTTCCTTTTCAGGAGTATCACCGGGAGCATATTCCCATGTTTTCATTGTAATACCCACGAGGTCATAGCCCTGTTCTCTCAGCATTATAGCCGCAACACTGCTGTCCAGGCCTCCGCTCATGGCCATCAATACTTTGCCCTTACTATTCATTTTCAATATATTGTCCGAAAAGTCCAAAGGTCACCAAATTAGCGGACATGTCAAAATTCAAAAAGTCTGGCTTTTGAATGTTAGCTGAATGATAGCGGTTTACAGGGTAAATCCGGGCAGCTGCTTGTCAGCCTGGGCTGTCGAGGATTGTATGTACAAGCTTTTGCCAGGAAAAACGTTTTTTTTCTTCCCTGATTGTTTGCTTAAACGATTCCTGTTTCCCCTTCATAAAAAAATCAGCCAATGCATCCGCTATTGCTGTAGATTCAGGCTCTGTAACATATCCGGCCTTGCCGTGTGCGATCATTTCCGGCAGACCCCCGACCCTGGTAACCACCATAGGCTTTTCAAAATGATAGGCAACCTGTGTTACCCCGCTTTGTGTGGCACTTTTATAAGGCTGCACCACCATATCGGAGGCACAAAAATAATATTTCACATCCTTATTGGGAATAAAGTGTGTGTGCCAGATGAGTTTGCCAGCAACTCCCAGCGAATCTGCCAGGTCGTAGTAAGGCTCTTTTTTTGTATAAAACTCTCCCGCCACCAGCGCCCGGAGGGGAAGATTGCGCAGCTTGTCACTGGCAAGTGAACGGATAAGAAGGTCTAAACCCTTGTAATCGCGTATGAAACCGAAGAATAAAACCAGCATTTCTTCCTTTTCAAGGCCCAGATAGCGGCGGGCTTCAGCTTTTTCGACGGCCTCACCGAAATTGTCATACAATGGATGGAAGCAGCTGCCTATCTTCTGCGGATCAACACCAAAAGACATCAGATCCTGGCGTACCTGCTCCGACATGGTTATATACCGGTCGATTTGTTTAAGAAAATACCTGGTAAGCATACGGTCAAACGGTCTTTTTTCATGGGGAATGATGTTATCGGTAATGGCAACGATCCGGGTGTGCCGGTTCTTCCTCACAACAGAAGCGATCTTTCCCAAACTGGGTGCCATAAAAGGCAGCCAGTAGCGGATCACCAGGACGGCGGGTTTCAAACGCCTGAGCTCCCTGCCTGCTTTCAACCAGTTCAGGGGGTTTATGCTGTTCACCTTTACTTTGATATCTAAATCCTCCGGCGGCTCCTCATCAGAGTATTGTGTTTTGCCGGGAAACAAAAAAGAGGGATACTGCAGTTTGAAGGTATAAATGCTCACGTCGTGGCCTTCTTCCATGAAAGCCCTGGCCAGGCGCTCATTGAAGGTGGCCAGCCCTCCGCCGCGGAGGGGATGTGCAGAGCCTAAAATGATGATGTGGGCCATGGGAAAAGAGGTTAAGGTTAAGGTTAAGGTTAAGGTTAAGGTTAAGGTTAAGGTTGAGGTTAAGGTTAAGGTTGAGGTTAAGGTTGAGGTTAAGGTTAAGATTAAGGTTAAGATTAAGGCTGAGGTTGAGGTTAAGTTTGGTGTGTTGGTTGAGGATGGGGTTGGGTGATGGGTATTGGGTTATATCGGTTATAGGGATTCAGGGTTGACGGGGTTATGGGGGTATGTTGTTGCCGGATGATGATATTGTATTGCGGGTACATGGGTTTGTCTGCTGTGTGGATCAGCAAGAGAGGTTTTTGGTTTTTTCTTCGATATGATAGCGGTTTCTGTCGGGGGCATTGCGGGATATCATCTCGCCAAGGAAGCCGGCAATAAACAATTGTGTACCCAGGATCATGGCCAGCAGCCCGAAGTAAAACAGGGGTCTCTCCGTCATGCCGTATATCTGCTGAACAAAGCGGCCGTAAGCCAGGTGCAAAGCAATTATAAATCCGGCCAGGAAAAGCAAAGTACCCAACAGGCCGAACAAGTGCATCGGCCTCTGTCTGAATCTTGCCACGAAGCTGATGGAGATCAGGTCGAGAAAGCCTTTAAAAAAGCGATCCAGTCCATATTTTGTCTTCCCATACTTGCGCTCCCTATGAAAAACCACCTTTTCCCCTATCTTGTCGAAACCCGCCTTTTTTACAAGGAAAGGGATGTAACGGTGCATTTCACCATACACCTCAATGGATCGCACCACATCTTGTTTGTAGGCCTTCAGGCCACAATTAAAATCGTGGAGCCGTATGCCCGACATCCACCTGGTGACCCGGTTAAAAAGTTTGGTAGGAAGGGTTTTCGAAACCGGATCCTTGCGGTTTTTCTTCCAGCCGCTGACCATGTCGTAGCCTTCTTTTACGATCATATTGTAGAGTTCCGGGATCTCATCCGGGCTGTCCTGCAAGTCAGCATCCATAGTAATTACAACCTCACCGGAGGAATGCCTGAAGCCCACATTCAGGGCCGCTGCCTTGCCATGGTTGCGGCGAAAACGGATCCCGTGGAGGTGCGGATTGTCGGCAGCCAACCGGCAAATCACTTTCCAGGAGTTGTCGCGACTGCCGTCATCAACAAGCAGTATCTCATACGTGAATCCATTCTCTTTCATCACTCTTGCAATCCAGGAGTTAAGCTCAGGCAGGGATTCTTCTTCATTGAACAAAGGAATGACAACGGATATGTCCATGGGAGTTATAAGAAGGTTTAAAGAAACAAATGTACGGAATTTTGTGGATATCGGCCGTTCGCCAAATCATTGCAAAAAGCCCTACCTTTGCACCAATGCGAGATTTAAGCCAGGGGCCTGTGGCCCGCCGGATATTCATGTTTGCCTTGCCGATGCTGCTGGGAAATGTTTTTCAGCAGATGTACAACGTAGTCGATACAATCATCATCGGCCAGTATATAGGTACGGAAGCCCTGGCCGCTGCCGGTGCTTCCTTCCCGGTGATCTTCGTGCTTATCAGCCTGGTGATCGGGATCACCACGGGAACCACCATTATCATTTCCCAGTACTATGGTGCAAAAGATTACGAGGCGGTGAAACGCGCCATCGACACGGCCTTCATATTCCTGTTTTTTGCCTCCCTCCTGCTAACCACATTGGGGATTGTATTCATTGAAGACATATGGCGGCTGATCGATCTGCCCGACCACGTCAGACCCGATGCCACGCGCTATTTCAGCGTGTTTGCAGCCGGACTGATCCTCATGTTCGGCTTCAATGCCACCTCTGCCGTGCTTCGCGGACTGGGCGACTCCCGGACCCCGCTGTACTTCCTTATCATTTCCACCTTTCTGAACATCGGCTTCGACCTCCTTTTTGTGCTGGTCTTTGGCTGGGGTATTGGCGGAGTGGCCTTTGCCACCGTGCTGGCGCAAGGCATCGCCTTTGGCCTTTCGGTTATATACCTGAACCGCACCCACACACTCATCCGGTTTGCTTTGCGTGGACTCACCTTCGACCGGGACATATTCCGGAAAAGCCTGCGGATAGGCATACCCACCGGCATGCAACATACGTTTGTCTCACTGGGAATGCTGGCCCTGATCAGCATTGTAAACCGCTTCGGCACCGACACCATAGCAGCCTATACCATCGCGTGGCGCATCGACTCCTTCTCGGCCATGCCTGCGATGAACTTCGGGCTGGCTCTCACTACCTTTGTGGGGCAAAACCTGGGTGCCAATAAACCGGAAAGGGTTAAACAAGGCCTGCGGGCCACATTGCTGATGACCACAGCCGTGTCGCTTACCATGACCTTTGTTGCCTGGGCATTCGGACGCCAGCTTATGGCTGTCTTCACAAGCAACCCCGAAGTGATCGACATAGGCTATGGCTACCTCATTGTCGTCAGTTCCTTCTACGTGGTTTTTGCAGCCATGTTTGTCACACAAGCCGTCATGCGGGGCGCCGGAGACACCCTCATCCCGATGTTCATCACCCTCATCGCCCTCTGGCTGCTGCGCATTCCGGCCTCACACTTCCTGTCGATGCACTACGGCGCCGAAGGCATCTGGTGGGGCATCCCCGTAGCCTGGATCTTCGGGCTGCTGGCAGCGTACATCTATTACCTTACCGGCAGATGGAAACGAAAAGCGGTGGTGAAGTTTGACCAGGATGATTTATAACCGGCTTCTAGGCTCCCCGTTCTCCGACAAAATGCTGCTCCTTGTGTTTAAAGAGAACGTTAAACGTAGTCAGAGAGCCATATATGCGGGTAATATATTGCTGCAGGTTCACTTTTTCCTCCTCAGAAAGGTTTTCATTGGCATTGATCCGGGCTTCCAGCACACGCAGCCGGTCGCGGACCAGCACGATCTTCTTGAAAAACATGTCAACCGGGATCTCTTTAGGCTTTAATGTATCCGAGCCAGGCTTCAGGATCATCATCCCTTTTTTCCAGCGATCGCCGATCTCCACCTCTTCAGGAAAGTCGGCATAGCGTCTGAGCACCTGCGAAAACACCTTTTCAAGGTCGGCAAGACTTATCTGGCTGCCGCCGCCACCCCCTTCGCCCGTCTCCGCCGCATGGGATTCCTCAACCAGCTTCAGTCCGGTAAAAGTGTTGGCTATCTCTTTATCGCCTTTGTGTAAGAAAAAGACCCGGGTTGTGGTCATAGACTTTTGGGTTACGATGCCCACCCCAAACTGCGGATGCTCTACTTTTGCACCAATTTTAAAATCAACACTTTCCATAGATTATCATGTTATGGTCTTACTGATGAATCAAACTTCACAAAAATACAATTTTGCCGGTTTATGACTGCGCTTTTCAGACCCGGCATATAAACCGTATCCTGCAAAAGGATCAACAGACAGAAAATGCTTGGCATGCTAAGCTCTGACCCAGTCTGCTTTTGCAGAAATGGATGGAATGTTGTATCTTTGCAAAAGAATTTTGCAGCAGAGATAATAAATAATGCAGAATAACGGTTCCGTAGCTCAGCTGGATAGAGCAACAGCCTTCTAAGCTGTGGGTCCCAGGTTCGAATCCTGGCGGAATCACAAGGCCCCTTAATTAAAAGGGGCTTTTTTGTACCCGCAAGCCGCCCACTGAGCGCTGAACAGGTTGTTCCTGGCGTGCAACGAAAAGGCGACGATCAGTTCTGAGAATGCCTGGTTGACGGGTCATCCTTAGGCAGCCCATGCGATGATAAACATGCAGGACAAAGGCAGTCATCATAGGTTTTTCTCAAAAAGGCCAGCGTTTCGGCAGTAAGGTTATAATCCATGCACCAGCAATCCTTGTTGTGCAAACACAGAAAATCCGTGCCACATCTCGCACAAACCTTTTGGTCCGGGTCATTCCCTCCGTTTTGTTGGTTCCTGCCCATAATAGTATTCAATATTTACTTACTTTATACTTACTCTATACTTCCGGTATCCTCCATCTCCAGGCTTACACAGCGCATCCTCCCTCCCATAGGCGGATTCATTTTCGAGACCCTCACTTTAATCCGCTGAATATCCGGAAACCGGCTCTTCAGTGAATCCAGGATGCGCCTGCTCACATGCTCCAGCAAGTGGCTTTTTTCTGCCATTACAGCCTTCACCTGGTCGTATACGGCCTGGTAATTTACGGTGTCCTGGATCTTATCGGACGACTCCGCCACAGTCGTATCGGCTTCAACCTCAAGATCTACCAGGAAACGGTTCCCGATCACCTGCTCTTCCTTAAAGCAGCCGTGATAGGCGTAAAACTCCATCTCTTCAAGCAGTATCTTAGCCATATTATCTTTGTATTGCCACAGGGCAAATGTACATATTTTGCATTCATTAACAGCAGCATTTTTTATACTTTTGTGTAACCTTTGCCCAGGCATTGAAATGGAACAGCCACAAACACAATAGTGAAAGTCCACAAGCAGGATTGTCTGGTTGAACTTTTCATTGCCACCATGCATCGTACACCGGGCATTGACCTAAAGACCTTTCGACATTTTGACTTTTTGACTTTTTGACAACTTTTTCACCATGAAAGAAAAAAACCACAATACACCTTCCCTGAACTTCCTGGAACAGATCATCGTGAAGGACCTTGAAGAGAACCGCACAGGCGGCCGGGTGCACACGCGTTTCCCCCCGGAGCCCAATGGCTACCTGCATATTGGACACGCCAAGTCGATCTGCCTGAACTTTGGGCTGGCAGACAAGTACAAGGGCCTGTGCAACCTGCGTTTCGACGACACCAATCCCACCAAAGAAAATGTAGGTTACGTAAATGCCATCAAGGAGGACGTCAGGTGGCTGGGATTCAACTGGGAAGACAGGGAGTATTATGCTTCCGATTATTTTGAGAAGCTTTATGAGATGGCCGTTTTTCTCATTAAGAAAGAAAAAGCCTATGTTTGTGAGATGAGCGGTGAAGAGATCGCTGCCGGAAGAGGCACGCCGTCGACACCTGGCAGGATCAGTCCCTGGCGCGACAGGCCTGTGGAAGAAAGCCTGGATCTTTTTGAACGCATGCGCAACGGTGAATTCCCCGATGGCAGCCGCGTGCTGCGGGCGAAGATCGACATGGCCTCGCCCAACATGCACATGCGCGACCCGGTGATGTACCGGATCATGCGGGCTAACCACCACCGTACCGGTGACGCCTGGTGCATCTACCCCATGTACGATTGGGCGCACGGCCAGAGCGACTACCTCGAAAACATCACCCACTCCATCTGCACCCTCGAGTTCGAAGTGCACCGGCCGCTATACAACTGGTTCCTGGATGCCCTGGAGATCCAGGAAAACAGGCCAAGGCAGTTTGAATTTGCCCGCCTCAACCTGAACTACACGGTGATGAGCAAGCGCAAGCTCCTTGAGCTGGTGGAAGGCGGACACGTTGCGGGCTGGGACGACCCCAGGATGCCCACCATCTCCGGATTGCGCCGCAGGGGGTACACCCCGGCATCCATACGGGTGTTTTCTGACAGAGTGGGTGTCGCAAAGCGCGAAAATGTCATCGACATGGCCCTGCTGGAACACTGCATCCGCGAAGACCTGAACAAAAATGCACCCCGCGTGATGGGGGTGCTCGACCCGGTAAAACTCATCATCGACAACTACCCTGACGGCCAGGTGGAAGAGCTCGAAGCCATTCGCAACCCGGAAAGGCCCGAAGCCGGCTCACGGACGGTACCTTTCAGCAAGGTGCTTTATATTGAGCGCAATGACTTCATGGAAGACCCGCCGAAAAAGTTCTTCCGCCTGTCACCGGGCAAGGAAGTACGCCTGAAGTACGCCTATATCATCAAATGCGAGCACGTGGAGAAGGATGAAAACGGGCACATCACCGCCATCCACTGCACTTACGACCCGGAAACCCGGAGCGGCCTGTCGGGCAGCACCCGCAAGGTTAAAGGCACCCTGCACTGGGTAAGCGCAGATCACGCCCTGGAAACCGAAGTGCGGCTGTACGACAGGCTGTTTAACGTGCCTGAACCGGATGATGTGCCCGAAGACGGAAATTTCAAAGACCATCTTAACCCCGAATCCCTGGAGGTGATCACAGGCCTCCTGGAGCCAAGCGTGAAGGATGCCGGGCCCGGCGAACGCTTTCAATTCGAACGTACCGGCTATTTCTGTATCGACCCGGACAGTATACCTGGAAAGCCCGTGTTTAACCGCACGGTGACGCTGAGGGACTCCTGGGCGAAGATGCAGAAATGAGGCAGTTGGAAAGGTCGTCAGGCAGGATGCCACATTTTTTGAATTATTTGTATATTTGCACCCTTAAAATTGTCCCGTGGTGTAATTGGCAACACGTCTGACTCTGGATCAGAAGAGTCCAGGTTCGACCCCTGGCGGGACAACTTGACATTTAACCCCTTGCAAGGATTTTGCGAGGGGTTTGTTTTTACCTGCCCAACAAAAGAGCAAACATTCGAAGAGATAATCACTTGATCATTTTGGCAAAGCACCTTCTCAATTGCTGGAAATCCGGGCATTTCGCCACAGACTATAGTATCTCCGGCATTAAAAAACAGAGGCCTGAAAAAAATAACTCATTTATTACGATGTCAACAGGAAGGTTGGGATTCTGCGAAAGGAACTACTCATCGATTACCCTGCATCAAAAACCAGTTTACCCAGGCGTTCATTTGCCTGAACGAATTGGGTCGAAGCAAAATCTCCTGCTCACTGTCCAGCAAATACATTGTTGGTGTGGCAAATATGTGGTAGGCTTGCACTATCGGGCTGTCCCATTTTTGATAGTCAGAAATGCTGATAAAGGGGAAAGCCCCGGCAAAGCTTTTAAAAGACTGCCAGTCTTCATCCAGGGAAACATAAACCACTTCCACATCGTATTGTTTCCATTTTTCATAAAGGCCGGCAACCTCCAACAGCTCGTTATGACAGGCAGGACACCAGCTTGCACCAAATACCAAAACGGTATATTGGCTGTTGATGTCAGATAGTTTTTGGGGTATTTTCTCAGCCTGGAAACCCGGGGCAATAACATTTTTTGGAAAAGCAAAGTCGGGCGCAGTTTTTCCGGTTTTCATCGCCCGATAACTCTCCAGTTGGGCCGCCAGGTGGTCATCCACAGTGCAGCTGACTTCGTTGAGCACCTTTAATGCCAGATATTCCGATGCCCCGAACAGGCTGCGACGTTCCAGCAAATTAAACAGGTAATCGGTGATTTCGTTGAACTTTTGTTCATGTTCTGCCAGGTTTTGCATCATGTGGTCAATGGAGGTATTCATCTGTACATAGACCGAATCCAGGGAGCGTCCGCTGTTTTCTATCAGCCAGAAATGGGCATCGATGGTTTCCCTGAGCAGACCACTTTTCCAAAGCCGGGTGTCGGTATAGTCCATCTCTCTGAAGGCGTTGATGGCCTCCGGTATTTCTTCTGTACGGTATTGTGCAATGGTGGAAACCGAGCTGACAAGCTTGCGCACGGGCAAAAACCAGCTTACGTAGTCATCAGGTGGTAAACCCGCCAGAAAGGCCGCGTCTTCTACCCTGATTCGCTGCATTTCCTGATCAATGGCAGCTTTAGGGGTATCGTGTGTGGCAAACAGAGAATCCTGCCGGTAAATGTTTTCAAGAAAAACCCAGGCACTCAGGGCCTGTTCCCGGCGGGGGTGTTCGTTGGCGTATTGTTCAAAAAGCTTATTTTGCCTGCCTGATTGGATAGACACT
>PWRF01000219.1 GCA_003556325.1 Bacteroidales bacterium
ATCTCTGTGTCATTTTCATAATAATTTGGATGTATTTGATGTGAAATAGTACGATAGTTTGTAAAAAAACAAACAAAAATATGGAAAATATGTTTTCCGGAATAATTAACAATTGTTAATAATTGCCCTTTTGTGTTCAGTTGTAGTCGAGATCTAAATCCAGTTCGTCTTTAAGTGTTCTGATATGAGGATTCTTTTTGATGAGTTCCTTTAGCTTGTCTTTTGGCAGGTAGGCCTTTTGTTTCTTGTCCTGCTGCCGGATCTCCGTTTTTATGCGAATGTGGTAATTGTCCAGCGCGCGGTGAAGGAGAGAAAGGATCCGGGTGCTGTTTTCTCTGACGAGATCCTTCTGTACGGAGTTTTCCAGGAAAACGAGCACTGTGTTGTTTTCCTTCAGCACGGGTTTGTTTTGAGTAAGCGCCATATGCAGCGAAAGACTTTTATCCCTGAAGCTTTGGGCGGTTTTTTCCCAGGCTTGCAGAAAAGCCTCATAAGAAAAAGGGGTGGCGGGCTTCTCTTTTGCCGCAGATTCGCTTTCTGATTCCTTTTTCCTGTCTTCTTTGGCACCGTTGATTTTGAGGCTGACTCTCCGGATGGCTTTTTTCTTGCCGGATTGTATGCTGGGCGTTTCCGGGGCCTTGGCTTGTTTTTCCGGTAGATTCAGTGGAGGAGCGGTTGTTTTTTTTGCCTTATCGACTGCCTGCTTTGTTTTTTTCTCTTTTTGGGATGGCTTTTCGGGACTTTTATCAGCCGGGGGAAGTACTTCCGGCGGGCTTAGGGCTGTGGGCCGGCCTTTTTTTTTTCAAGGGAAGCCATCTGAAGCAGTGCCAGTTCCAGAACCAGGCGTTTGTTGCCCGACATTTTGTATTGAACGTCGGCCTTGTTGTTTATCTCCAGGGCTTGCATCAGGAAGGCCTTTGGACATTTTTCCGTCTGTTCCCTGTATCTTTTGCGTATGTCTTCGCTGGTCTCTATTAATTGCAGTGTTGCCGGATCCTTGCTCACCAGCAGATCGCGCAGATGCGTGCCGAAACCGGTGATGAAATGCGCGCCTTCGAAACCTTTTTGAAGGATCTCTTCGATCAGCAAAAGGATGTCTGTGGCATTTTCTTCCAGGATGAGGTCAGTCATTCTGAAGAAATAATCGTAATCCAGCACGTTCAGGTTTTCTATTACCTGCTGGTAGGTAATGCCGGTACCGGTGATGCTGACCAGCTGGTCAAAGATGGAAAGGGCGTCGCGCATGGCGCCGTCGGCTTTCTGGCTGATAATGTGCAGTGCATTGGGGTCGGCTTCTATAGACTCCTGCCGGGCCACAAAAGCAAGCTGTTTGCTGATGTCCTGCACAGTGATGCGTGCAAAGTCAAAGATCTGACACCTCGAAAGAATGGTCGGGATAATCTTGTGTTTCTCGGTGGTGGCAAGGATAAACTTCGCGTACGAGGGCGGCTCCTCAAGCGTTTTCAGGAAAGCATTGAAGGCAGCCTGCGACAGCATATGCACCTCATCGATGATGTATATCTTATAATCGCCCACCTGCGGGGGGATCCTCACCTGGTCCACCAGTGTGCGAATGCCTTCCACCGAGTTGTTGGAGGCTGCATCCAGCTCATGGACATTGAAGGAATGCGACTGGTTGAACGACAGGCATGATTCGCATTCGTTACAGGCCTCGATGTTTTCTGTGATGTTTTGGCAGTTGACGGTCTTTGCCAGGATGCGGGCACAGGTCGTTTTGCCTACGCCTCTTGGACCGCAAAACAGGAAAGACTGCGCCAGGTGGTTGTTCCTGATGGCGTTTTTCAGGGTGTTGGTAATAGACTGCTGCCCTACCACCATGTCGAAGGTGGCAGGCCTGTATTTACGTGCAGATACAACAAACTGGTCCATCAGGCAAAAAGACTTTTCCAGATGCAAAGATAATTGATTTTTGGCTTTTGTTGTTGGCTTTTGGCCATTAGCTATTAGCTTTTGGCAAGAACTCCAACAGCCAACAGCCAATAGCCAACAGCCAACTAGATAAGGCCTTTTTTATGTTTTTCGCCGATGGCCTTAAGCATGTCTTCGGTCATGGCATCCAGGTCATAATCCGGTTTCCAGCCCCAGTCTTTGCGGGCCGCGGAGTCGTCAACGGAGTTTGGCCACGAGTCGGCGATCTCCTGGCGGAAATCAGGCTGGTAGCTGATCTCGAACTCAGGGATATGCTTTTTAATGGACTCTACCATCTCACCTACTGTAAAGTCCATCGCACCAACGTTGTAATCGCAATGATAGTTAAGCTTGTCAAAGTCGGCCTCCATAAGGTCGATGGTCGCCTTCAGGCAGTCGGGCATATACATCATGGGCAGCCGCGTCTGCTCATTTACGAAGCAGGTATATTTCTTGTTTTTGATGGCTTCGTAATAGATGGCAACTGCGTAATCGGTGGTTCCACCGCCGGGCAGGGTTTCGTGGCTGATGATCCCCGGGTAGCGCAACCCCCTTACATCCATACCATACTTCTTTACGTAATAGTCGCCCAGCAGCTCACCGGCCACCTTGGTAACACCGTAAATGGTTGTCGGCTTCAGTATGGTCTCCTGGGGGGTGTTGTCAATGGGTGTGGTGGGCCCGAATACGGCAATCGAGCTGGGGACCAAAACCTGCTTCATCTGGCGCTCCCGGGCAAGCTCCAGGATGTTTATCAGCCCGTTCATGTTCACGTCCCAGGCCAGCATCGGGTTCTTCTCCCCGGTACCCGATAAAATGGCCGCCATGTTGATGATCACATCGATCTTGTATTTGTCTACAACAGAGACCAGGGCTTCCTTTTCCAGGGCGTCAACAACCTCGCAAGGCCCTGTCTCCAGAAGCTTCTCAGAGGGCTTGGTCTTGCGGACCCCCGCAACAACCTGGTCGCCGCCATAAATGTTTCGTAATGCTAAGGTTAACTCTGATCCGATCTGTCCGGCTGATCCAACTACCAAAATGTTTTTCATGCGTTTGTGGTTTAATCGTTTATAATAATAATCTGCTAATGTGCCAATGTGCTAATGAGCCAATGTGTTGAAGGATTTCGGATGTAAGAAGGTTTCTCCTTTGTTTGCATGCAACCTGGCAGATCATTGATGTTTGCCAACTCTTAAACTTAACTGCAGTTCAAGAGCTGTCTCTGCGGCTCCTTCCGGAAAAGTTCTACTCTTCTTACTTTCTACTTCTTACTTCTCAGTGCCCGTCGCCCGGCTTCCAGCGCCTGGCGCGCATCACTCAGTGTCCGGAGTCCAGCGCCCGGAGTCCAGCGCCCATCGCTTGGCTTCCGGTGCTCAGTGCCCATCGCCCAGGGCCCGGAACCCGGAACCCAGTGTGCCGAAAACCCGGCATGGGCAAAAATATGCATTTTTTGCGGATTCCAAAAAGAATGAAAAGCTGAAGCCATATTCGTCAAAAACAATATCTTTGCCTGAAAATCACCTTTTACCGGGGTCGTTTTACGGTTTGTGGCCGTACCCGTTTGGTGAGCCTGATCGTTTGAGGATCGCATTGCATTGGTGATCCCTGTTGTTTAGTTTTTCGGATACTTACACAATTAGTTTCATAACCAATCACATAAAAAAAGAATCATATGTACGGAAAAATCAAGGAACATCTTCAGAAAGAATTGCAGGAAATACGTGATGCAGGCCTTTATAAGGAAGAGCGCATCATTGTGACGCCCCAGGATGCCAAAATTAAGGTGGAGTCCGGGCAGGAGGTGCTTAACTTCTGTGCCAACAACTACCTGGGCCTGTCCAACCACCCGGATCTTATCCAGGCCGCCAAAGAGGGTATGGACGAAAGGGGGTTTGGCATGTCGTCGGTGCGCTTTATCTGCGGCACCCAGGACCTGCACAAGGAGTTGGAGAAGAAGGTTGCCGAATTTTTTGGCACGGAAGACACCATTTTGTATGCTGCCTGCTTTGATGCCAACGGGGGAGTGTTTGAGCCTCTGCTTACCAAGGAGGATGCCATAATTTCCGACTCTCTTAACCATGCCTCTATCATCGACGGTGTGCGCCTGTGCAAGGCCGCCCGTTACCGTTACGAGAATGCCAACTTGGAAGACCTGGAGGCCAAGCTTAAAGAGGCACAGGCACAGCGTTTCAGGATCATCGTTACCGACGGGGTGTTTTCTATGGATGGAAACGCCGCTCCGATGGACAAGATCGTTGAGCTGGCAGAGAAATACGATGCCCTCGTGATGGTTGACGAGTGCCATTCAGCAGGTGTTGTGGGAGATACCGGCCGCGGCGTCACCGAACTTTTCGATATCCGCGGAGAAGTGGACATCATCACCGGCACGCTGGGTAAGGCCTTTGGTGGCGCAATCGGCGGATTCACAACAGGCCGGAAGGAGATCATCGAGCTGCTTCGCCAGCGCTCACGTCCCTATCTTTTCTCCAACTCACTGCCTCCGGGCGTGGTGAAAGCCGGCATCAAGATGTTTGACATGATGGCCGAAACCGATGAGCTGCAAGAAAAGCTCCACCGGAATACCGAATACTTTATGAACAAGATGGAGAAAGCCGGCTTCGACCTGAAACCGACCCAATCGGCCATCATCGCCGTTATGCTTTATGACGCACCCCTCTCGCAGGAATTTGCTGCCAGGCTCCTCGACGAAGGCATTTACGTGATAGGGTTCTATTATCCCGTTGTACCCAAAGGCCAGGCCAGAATCCGGGTTCAGGTATCCGCAGCACACGAAACAGAACACCTCGATCAATGTGTGGAGGCATTCATAAAGGTAGGAAAAGAGCTTAAGGTACTGTAGTTTTGAGAATTATCGACACCCATACACATATTTACCTGTCACAGTTCAACCACGACAGGGAAGATATGATATCCCGTG
>PWRF01000303.1 GCA_003556325.1 Bacteroidales bacterium
AATGTAGATTATGGGCTGGAAAATGCAAAAAAGATTGATGTTCAAATCCATTTGTTGCCAGAAGATTATTTGCAATAATGCAAAACTAGGATATAATTATTAACAAAACGCGGATTATTTTTCCCATTGAGGTGACCTATGGCAAAAAAAACTTGTTTACAGCGGCAAACGCCCTTTCTTTGTCCCGTTTGGTTTTTCTTCCCTTCCTGTTTTTAGCCCTTTTTTCCGAGCACCGGTGCCTTTTTTTCTCCCTTTTTCTTATCCTGGGTTCCACCGATTACTTTGACGGGTTGGTGGCAACGCGATTGAATCAAAGAACAGAATTGGGGAAAACTCTTGATTCTCTTGCCGATTTGTTTTTTTATCTTGCCTCCGCCTACTTTCTTTATTACCTCTTCCCGGATGTGGTACATTTCAACATGAACTTTTTATGGATTATAATTGGCCTTTTACTCCTTTCATTTATTGTATCCGCTGTGAAATTTGGAAAACCCATTATGATGCACACTGCTCTTCTCCGTTTGTGTGCAGTTCTGGTTTTTTTCCTCATTCTCCTATCCTTTTTCTTTGATACCCGCTATTTAATGGCCTTTGTTCTTACTGTTTATTTCGTGGGTTTTTTAGAGGTTATTGCCATATTTATCATATTCGGGAATGTGGATAGAGATACCGTATCCATCCTCCATTTGTACCGGCAAAAAAATGTTTTCAAAACTCAGAACTGAAAATTGCTTATCAAAAGTATAGCTTGGTTTTATTTGCAAAGAGAATAACAATTTTGAACTATACTACTGCCAGTGCCTTTCGTATTGGCGGTTTTCTTTTTTTGATACCCCCCATCCCCCACATCAAGCCCAGCTTCTACTTCCCGCCTTCTGCCATGATAACAGCCTGATAAATATTCTTCTCTTCTGGAAATTATCCTCATATTACTCCTTGATAAACCCGAAGAGTTTTTCTTGAATTGACAAAACATCTCGGCTCTTTTTAGGTTTAAAAACGTAATACTTCCCTATATTTTTTTTTTAAGTTGGTACCAATATAAGATCTACCCTTTATCAAAAAAATGCCTGTAATAACTCTCTGAGTTATATATTGCAACTAAAGGATTATGCCCCAATACTCTATCTTTTACAGCAAGAACCGTAGTCGGAGCTTCTGAGTATTTTAAAAAGAGACTGTCATGCCCCACACAAAGGCCTAAAACTACATTAAATTCGGTTCCGCATTCAGATAGTAATTTTGCCTGGCCGATAGGGTTGCAGCCTGCTTCAAAACCTTCCATAGAGAATCTATCTTCCGGAGGTACCCCGACTTTCCTTTTATCAACCCCTCCACAGCAGCATACAGCCGAGTTTACTTCTAACCCTTTACTCTCAAAAAATTCTACAACTTTTTTTGCCTCTTTTTCCAGGCCAATACAATAAGCTAAACCAATATTCTTAAAATCAGCCGCAAGGGCATATTCCGCTATTTCAACAAGACGGGGCCATTTTTTATAACCCGTGAATTCAATATGAGCTGCTGTTTTATATAATTTTTTGTTTTCATCTTTTTTATACTCATCCAAAGTTTCCGATAACCAATTACCCTCGTACTGCATACACCAATTGGGAAAATTATCTTTTCCCTGTTGGCAACCTTTATCGTTACATTTAGCACAGATAGAAAATAGTCTTTCATTTTCTTTTTTATTATTTGTCATAAAAAATCACCTCATTTTATTTTGCTAATAAATCATTTGCAATTAAGTTTTTTAAAACTGGAGATCCTGGCCGAAAAAATTTCCTCTCTTTTTGATTACCCATAAAGCTTTTTAAGAATAACAGGAAAAGTTCAATTTGCTTCTTTAATTTCTCGGTTCTTTATTAACTCCCTTTTCCCTTTTCTTAAGCAAACTATTTTTTTTGTTAGGCAATCTCTTTTATAAAAATATCCATAATTCCCTGGATTAATTAAAATAACTCCATAAAAATTCCTTCCTTTTCAGTTTTTCCAAAATATTGCCGATCAGAAAAAAGCTTTCCAGACCATGATTGGCTTTGTGAACTTAACCTAACAATACTTGAAAAAAAGCGGAATCAAAGCTATAATTAAAGTATTAAATTATTAAAATAACTAATCGGGGGGTTTTGGGAAAAGGTTTTATTTCCCAAAAAGTATCTAAAAGGTTTTTGAAGAAGCCATAAAAAAAGGCGGCAATGATGCCCCGGTTTTATTTGGACGCTTTATCGGGGAAGAGCCAATAGCGTAACCGGCCATAGGTCGGTTTTTTTCGTTGGTTTTTAAATTATAATTTGTTTTCCCCTGAAGTTCATCAAATATTTCCGGTTTTGGTTTTATTGCAAATAAAATTGCCTAGTGGAGACAAAAAGAAAGGAGGTGGAAAAATGACAAAAAAAATATTTTTAATTCTCCTTGTTGTAGGATTGGTTGGAATTTTTCCCGGGTGTGGTTTAGTAGATGATTCATTTGATACAAAAACCTGGAACTGGGAACCATTGTGGTTTGAAGAAGAACGAGGCTTAAATTATTCCTTAAAAGCCGAACTCAAGACAGAAACCATAAAAAGTGGGGAAATGAGTTTTGGTGTAGCTGATCTTGGAGGCGATGTTTTGATACTTCAAGTTAGCGGAAATTTCGGTGGGGAAGGTTTTTCCGCTATGACTTTTGCCTTCTTCGATGAACAAGATAACCCCATATTTTCCTTATGGGATATTCTATTCGAAATTGGAGAACAAGTTGGAAAAGAAAATTTTGAACTACTTGAAGGAATTTTTGATTTTTTTTGGTTCTACCATACGTTCGGTGTTATTGCACAAGATAAAACACTCCATGTAGGCTTCATGGATGAATTTATACTATTTTCTGAAGATGATCCTGAAAAAATTATTCTTTCCAGAACTATTAATATTCCGGGGATAAAAAAACACCGTGGAGAACAAGGTTATATTGTTGACATAGTCTTGTCTAGTGAAAAAAACGAGAATACAATAACAATAATATGTAATTTTTTGATTTCTTTTAAGGGGCCAATATTATTGACCGGGAAACAATTTTTTTACCTGGAAGGAGAAGTTGCAAAAATTTTGTCCATGGAGCTTAAAAGTTTTTCTTACTAACCCAGTCTCCTAACTCTAAAAAATTTTTGTTTTCCTTGTTATTAGCTAAAACAAGAGGAATATTGGCTTTTTCCTAGAGTGTTGTGATTGCCCAGGAGAACCTGCCAAACAACCAAAAAATGTGTCAATAATCAAATGGCCGGTCGTTACATTAGCCTTGTAATTCAATACATGGACCCGAGAATCGATTTTGATGGAATTGGTAAGTGTTACAGGGAAGAATAATGAAAAAAACTTGGCGGCAGGTAGAGTATAATATAGTTCACAAAAGTTAAACAAAAAAGGAAAGCCATCGGCAACTCCGAAAAATGGAATGTGAGAGCAAACCAATTTAAAGGAGTTGAACCGATGGCTTACCCTCATTCGAACCTAAATTTTGAGAAAATGCTAATGAAATTTATTACAGAAGAGGGTCCCATGTTGGAAATGCTCACGTGGCTCTGTGAAAAACTTATGAATACAGAAGTTGCCTCTAAAATCAATGCGGATAAAAAGGTATTGTAATCTAACGGGAATTTTCTTTTTTGTTAACAACTTCTGACTTTTTTAAATCAGTTTGACAAAAAGTTTGAGCAGAAAAGGGTCGGGAAATAGGCTTTTACCGTCTTGTTGCTCCCCCTTCTCTGCTCCCATCAATTTTTGAACTTGGGTTTTGAATTTTTTCTTTTCCTATTTAATATTTCCCCATGTTTCAATTAGGGTAATTTCTGTGCCAGTAAAACCATATTTCAGCACAATTTCAAGTTCATGATTATCCTCAGGTTTTTCCTCGGGCCTGGGGGCTACCTTAACTTCCCAGTTATGATCAGTTTCTTTGTATTCTATTGTAGTATCCTTACTCAAATAATCAACGTAATTTATTTTTAAGCCAACTAAGCTAATATCTTTCTCTATTATATTATTATCTTTATCTTTAATAACTACCTGGAATTTTAGCCATGTTTGCGGCAGGGGGTATGAAGCACTTCCTTTTACTATGAAAGAGTTGTTTTCACTTATATCAAGGGGGATCTCTTCTTCCACCATTTCAAATTCAACGGTCAAATCCGCACCCTCAACTTCAAAGTCACCCTCGAAGTCCTCGAACCCCGCAAGAACGGCGGTAAACCAGTAACTTCCATCGAGCAGATCCTTGGTAGCTTCACCCGATCCATCTGTTACTAATGCATCTCCTACCGGCACAGTTCGAGCCGCATCTGAATAAACCTGGATCGAGACTCCCTCCAGCTGGTTTTCCTCAGCAAAAGTTACTGTGTACTTAACCACAGGCTCTTCTACAAGTTCGAATTCAACCGTCAAATCCGCACCCTCAACTTTAAAGTCATCCTCGAAGTCCTCGAACCCTGCAAGGCTGGCGGTAAACCAGTAACTTCCATCGAGCAGATCCTTGGTAGCTTCACCGGATCCATCTGTTACTAATGCATCTCCTACCGGCACAGTTCGAACCGCATCTGAATAAACCCTGATCGAGACTCCATCCAGCTGGTTTTCTTCAACAAAGGTTACAGTGTACTTAACCACAGGCTCTTCTACAAGTTCGAATTCAACCGTCAAATCCGCACCGTTTACTCCAAAGTCACCCTCGAAGTCCTCGAACCCTGCAAGACCGGCGGTAAACCAGTAACTTCCATCGGGCAGATCCTTGGTAGCTTGCCCCGATCCATCTGTTAATACTGCATCTCCTACCGGCACAGTTCGAACCGCATCTGAAT
>PWRF01000179.1 GCA_003556325.1 Bacteroidales bacterium
TACACAAGCACTATGCTGACGGTGTAGGCCTGCCTGAGGAAATCATTGATAACGAACTGTCAACAAACACGCTGCAGAAAATTGCAGGTGTTTCGAAGTACGCCGTCACCTTGGTCAATGGTGCTGAACTCGATGTCACGACCATTAACCCCTCATGTTTGGATGCTATCGACCCAGCAATGACCAAGATGGGCGCAGATGAGTTAGCAGCAGTACTGCCAACTCTCCCGCAGCCTGATGCGGACTTGCTTGTACGGCTACTGTAAAGGATGCGATATGCGCTGGTTACCACTCTGTGCTTTAGTGTTTTTGGTTGGGTGCTTTGATAGGGGGCAGGCACGAGATCAGGCAGCAGCGGACGGTCATGAGGGAGTGGAGGCCATGATACAGGTGGCACCACAGACCGAACCCATTGGTCGTGGGGTGCAGAACAATTTCCTGGCAGCCCGTGGCAAGACGAGCACAAATGAGCTACCGCGCCCACAAATGCGTGCGGCAGAGATCGCGGAAAACCCGGCTTTGTACCAACAGCAGTCACAACAGAACATTCGCCGTGGCCGGCAGATGGGTACGCTGGCCCTACTTGGTCTAGGTGCACTTGCCTCTGTAGTCACAGCGCTCAAAGCCAGCGGATTTGGCGGTCCACTCATGCACTGGGTAGGTGGTCTGCTTGACAACTCAAAACAGCGCGACCAGAACGAACGCTTGTTGTCCGAAGCGCGCGTTGGCCGGCGCATGGTGCGCATTGCAGAAGAGCTGCCACCTGAGACAGGCAAGCAGATCAAACACGCAGTGAGCCACGCACCAGACCATCAACCAGAAGACGAGCGAGCTATTCGCTCTATCCTGAAAGAAACGGCGTGATCACTCGAGAACTGCATACGGCAGGTGTGCCACTTCTGAATGGCGAGCAAGATGCGTTTGCCACCACACTGCTTGGTATATTACTCAAAGCTTTCGGGCCTCAGGTGCTTGAATGGGATGGCATAACCATTCAACTGGAGGTTAAAGACGAGTTTGCTGTAGAGATGCCACGGCGGGTATATGACAGGCTTATGAGTCTTCTGACGGCTATCACCACCGACAGGCCATATGTAGATGTTGCATTCTTCGATGAAATGGTGTCGTCTCTGTGCGGTCGTGGTGTGATCCTCGAGCAGGACCCACCATCTGTGGAGGACCTGGCGTGGGCTGTAACTGAACTACGGCTGAACGACCCTGAGCCGGCGTCCCGCGATGCGGAACAGCCATTTGATCGAAACATCCAGAAGTATATGCGGGTAGTACTGGATGACGAGGGGTTCACCATAGCCCCGGATGCACTGCCGGCGGCCACACGCACGCCCGGGCATGATGAGAACGTGCTGCCTGAAGACTACCAGGCGATATGGGAGTCACACCAGGAGATGGCAAACGCCATTGACCAGACTGTCATACAACGGCTAGGCCTTCTATTCGACCAGCTACGGTCTATTGGCGTAGAACGCGCTAGCCTAGAGGACACGGCACAAGTTGGGTAGCTGGATTACCAGTTCACGCGCACGCACCTGCTGTTTGTAGCGCAGCATGTCTTGCTCGAACCGTGGGTGCGCAGTAACCGCAGCCAGCTGTTCGTCTGTGACACGTGGGCGTACTACTCGAGGCCCACAACATGACCGTTTGTGCACAAGCGGGTTGCGTAGGCTCTTCAGGCTGGTGAGTACGTTGTACTCAGGTAGGTTGGCAATACGCGACAGCGTATGCCGATCAATCTTCACGCGTTCACCAACCCACCATAGACAGACAGCACGCGCAAGCTATCACCAGGCACAGGTGCGCCGCCACTGCTTGGCGCGATCCGCACGAGTAGCTGATTGTTGCGTCTGAGGTTGACATCCACAAAAGGGCCAAGGTCAGACTGCTGCAGTCGGCCCGGCTGGCCTACAGTGAATGATGCTTGTTCAGTGCGTACGAATGCAGCAGAGCTGACAGGCGACCCAACCGAGAGCACATACAGCCTCACCTCCACGTTGGCAATCGTTGGTGGGGCCGCAGGAACGTCCACTGTAGCCTGCACACGCACGATCGGTCGATAGTCTGTAGCAGCCGGCAGATCATTCCCTGCAGTCAGAAGAAAGTCTATGAAGTCTGCAGGGTCTGAACCAAGGCGATGTGCACGCACACCGATGTCAGCTCCTGCTGAGAAACCGTTGGTTGACACTGGCAGCAACTTATCACCTATGTCTGCGAGCTCTGTCCACACATGAACAGCAGGCATCTCTATAGCATTCTCGAATAACACGTCACCACGCCAGCCAGCAGTAGCGTTACCCAGTGCTGCAGATGCCCGTAGACCACGGCCGGTACGCGCGTAATTTACCCCACGTGGGGACAAACTGAGTGGGCCCCTGGGGTTTTCAGGGCCTGTGACCTGCAGCACCTCATTGTTCGTGCTTTGCAGCTGCGTCACAGCGAACTGTTGAGCATTCGTAGACAGTTGCTGTGTAATGCGCTGTGCTATGGCCTCAAACAGGCTGGACCCTCCGGTGAGCCGAGCGGTCCACAGCCGTATGTCAGTCGCGGGCGTAGGGCCTGAGACATAATCGACTGGCCATGGCGCTTCCCCATATGCGTTGGTCATCCACCAAATACCGTAGGCATTGACCACTACATGCGCCTCTGTGAGAATCACGCTCTGGTATAGCTGAGCATTGTCCTCTGGTATCATAGGGAACACTGCACGCAGTGCTTGCTCATCCGGGTGCTGTATATTGTACCCGAACACAGCTCCTGTTGGAATCTGCACGCCGGACACAAACCCCGGGAAGTATGTAGCATCTGCTGGTAACCACCCACGAAGCCCCGGGTCAGGGTTGGTAATCAGGTGTGGGTCGCCAAGGGCTGGGTCCGCTGGGCTATCATCCGCTGGGTCGCCAACCATCTGGCGCTGAATATGAACATGGTCGACGAACGTTCCAGTGCTAGACGCACGCACCATCATACGGCCGTCAGCATCTAAGTGACCTATGTACACCCCTGTGCTACCCGGGTCAGTTGTGAGCATGCCGGGCGTTACAGCCGACAAGAAGATATCCCCTGGTACAAATGATCCGCCCTCTGTCTGCGCAGCCCATACGGCAGGCAGCAGTGTCGCCTGCCCACCAATAACGATGTCTGCAGACAGTGCTGAGACGTTAGTGGCGATCCCTTGCCAGCGCGTACGCTCGCCCATCAGGCTCAAATTGGTCTCATCAACCTCAACAACGGCTGGCTGGAACACACAATCGTCATCCAAGTACACCGGCTGACCGTTCTCTACTGATGCACCAACTGATCGGTCTTGGAGTACAAGTGACTCACCAACAGCCAGGCTCTCCAGCTGGGTACGCAGCCAGGTTGTGCGTGACGCCAGATCATTGACCGCGCGGTTAATGTTCGCTGCGGTTGCGCCCTCACCGTCGGCGAGCGTACGAATAGTTGGTGTCCAGCTCATGCTCTTCCCTTATCAATCAGCTTCAGTGGCCCAGCTGGCGGAGATCTGCCCACTACCAACAACTGGTAGCGCCGTGGGCAGGATGAAATGGGCGTACAACACATCGTCCAGGTACGCCCCTGTCGGGCTCGAAATCAGCCCCAGGCTGAACACTTTTGAGTCATTTGCCGCACTGAATGGCAAGCCGTTCACGCCTGACAAGGCATTGGCAATTGCATGAAATAACACGCGATTGTACAAGTGGTTGGGGTCTGCCGCCTCAAGCACGGCCGGCTCAAGCGTCTGGCCTATTACAAAGTCCTGTGGCGCGCTCAGACTATGGAACGCGCTGTCGGCTGTATCCGACCGGTCGGCAGGGGCCGGTGTGGGGGCACCTGCGGTGTTCTCGAACCCGAAGTACATGTGTGAAATACGGTACTGGCAATTGCCTGCCAGTAGCTGTGCCAGAATGTCACCCCCGTTGTACACCACGAGGTTCTTCGCCTCAACAGTGTGCCCGTGCTCATTCCGCACACGCACATAGCCATAGGTTTGAGGTCCAACGTGGTAAGACGAGTGCATCATGATATCACCACCAAGGGGGCAAGGACAGTGTACGTCAGGTCAGTACCAGAACCAGGCACGGAGATCGTCTCCGTATCTGCTGCTGCATTATAGTGTGCACCGACATCCTCCGCAAACGCTGAAGTGTCGATCGTGTCGTGCGCACCGGTAATTGACTGCTGTAGCACATACAGTACAGCACGTGGCATCACAGACAACAAGCGGTCAAAAAATCCGGTGGTTGGTAGGTCGGCGGACAATCGAACGGAGGTGACCACCACATTTGCCTGCAGGAGGTCTTCAATAATGCGGTGTAGCGGGTTGACAGGGTTCACCACCATCGGGTCAAGACCATACACTGTTTCAAAATCTACCCCAAGACTCGCATTGCGCTGCTGGACGTCAGTCCAAAAGACCTCAATCTCAGAAGGTGTTCCGCCAATCGGGAATCTCCAGGCAGAAGGCCTACCTGGGTCATATGACCACTCACTGTCGAGGTTGGCGAACACGAGATTAGCGATCACACCGGTCGACAGCGGTATCTGTAGTGCAAGACCAGGCAGGACCGTAGAACCTAGGCTCAGCAGTGGGAGACCCTCAACCACGCGCAGCTGATCAGTGACAGGCATGCCTTCACGCAGCACTTGACCCACAGACACAACAGGTACGGAATCAAGTGGCGCCCTGTGAACTGACTGATCAGTGATCACCAGCTGCCTATAGCCGTCATTCGTCAGCTCGATGACTGTCTCGCCCTCTCGTGCAAAGCTCAGGCCAAGGGCTGCGGCCACA
>PWRF01000087.1 GCA_003556325.1 Bacteroidales bacterium
CAATTTAAGGAAAAACAATTTTCCCGAAAATATACTTATCGGTCGAATTTGTTTGCTAAGTGGTAATGCAGGTGCTTTATGAGGAGGAGCAGCCACGTTGTCTGAAAGCTTGCATGTATTTCTCTATGTAGTGATCCTTTTGCTTTGAGCGGTACTGCATGATGTAGCGGGGGTGCTCAAGGGGTATCAGCCTTTCAAAAAAGCCTTCTTTTTCGTTGAGTTGCGAGAGATATGCGTAGTTTTTTCCGCTTCCCATTACAAAGGCCACATCGGTGTGGATGCCATTGGCGATGTGTGCCCTGACAGATTTCACCATAAAGGGTTCCACGGCTTTCTGCAGCGCTTTGCTGTCGTAATAATTGAAATTGACCTCTTTGCCTTTGCTGTTGGTGATGACAAAACCAAGCGGGCTGGGGGAGTTGATGTAAAAATCCTTGTAAAAGACTTCCACACCGCCGTAAGCGTCGATCATCTCATACACGAAGACCGACGACGGCTCATGTGTGTTAATCCCGTGGATGGTCAGGCCGCATTTTTCTGCAAGCCTTTTGGTGTCGGTGAAGGGTACCCCCGTTACCCCGGCCCCGAACCGACCGGGGTTGATGCCCAGGATGAGGTGGCGTTTTCGGTTATCGTTGTAAAACTTCCGGTAAAAGGCAGACGATGTGGACAGGGCCTCCGGGTTTTCGGTAAAGGGGTTCATCACCCGGATGCCCTCAGGCAGCCTGGCCTCCAGGTGCAGGTTTTTATTAAAAGCGATAACCCTGTCGGCGAAAGTTTCCATTGTCGTGGTGCGCATTTTGCTTCCGCATAACTAATCCGCAATACGTTGAAAATATGATGTTAAAAAATCCTTATCTCAGCGGGAAATATGGGTGCAACCCGTATGGGAACTAATATACAAATAAACACTTTTTTCCACAAATGTTCACAAATTGTTTCCATAGATGGACGCAAATACCCCAGACAACTCCTTAGCCCAATAAACTGGCAACTTTCCATCCTCACACGGACTTCCACCATCCCCCGGCCAATCCCATAACTCCTTGACCCCATAACGCCATAGCACGTTTAACAGCTATATTCGGTGTAGCCAACAGATTCCTGAATTCTTTCGGAAAGACGAACCTTACACCTCAAACTTCAAACCCTTTTACTCCGTTCTGAGGCTATCCATCGGGTTTGCCCTGGCTGCGCTGAGTGACTGATACAGCATGGCCAGGCTTCCGATCGCAGCTGCAATCACTACGGCTGCTGCAAAAAGCCACCAGTGTTCCAGCAGGTTGATCTGGTAAGCAAAGTTTTGCTGCCAGCTGTCAACGACCCAGTAGGCCAGCGGCAGTGCCACGACGGCGCCGGCGATGAGCCAGCGTGCCAGTTCTTTCGTCAGGCTTGCCACTACGCTGAAGGTCGAGGCCCCAAAGGTTTTGCGGATACCGATTTCCTTTACTTTTTGAGATACCGTAAAGGAGGTGAGGGCAAACAAGCCCATGAAAGAAATGATGATGGCCAGGATCGCTGCGGCGGTGACCATATTGCTGATACGTTCCTCGCGCCGGTACATGCGTTCAAACAGGCTGTCGACAAATACGTAATCAAAAACATAATTTGGATCCGCCGACTCGAATGTATCCTGTGCAAAATCCATCACCTCCCTGGTGCTTCCGGGCTCCATCCTGATGCTGATGTGACTGAACCAGGTTGAATACATAGTAAGGGCCAGTGGCTCCAGCTTGTGATGCAGGGACTGAAAATGAAAGTCGGACACGACCCCGATGATGCGGCAGGGATGCTGCCATACCACGATGTCGGCCCCGATTGGATCTTCAAGGCCAAGCTCCTTCACTGCCCGCTCATTCACGATAACGGAAGCGCTGTCGGTCCGCATGAGGGGGTCAAAATCGCGGCCTGCCACCAGGCGCATCCCATACGTTTCGAGATAGTGATGCTGGATGCGGTTTTCGTGGATCATGATGGTTTGATCCGGGTCATCCTCTTGTCTGTGAGCAGTTTGTACCGACCGCTGGCGGCCGGGGATACTCTCTGAAGCAGCTACTTGCAGGATCCGTGGATGCTGCAGTAGCTCGGCCCTTATGCTTTCATAGCTTCCGCGAATACCCGAAGTGAGGTTGGTGACAGATATCACGTGCTCGCGTTCAAAGCCGGGGTCTTTATACTTCATATCAGATACCTGCTTATGCAGCAGCAATAGCGTGGCGATCAGGAAGATCGATATGGCAAACTGTATGCTGACCAGCACCTTGCGGAATGCATTTGGTTTGCCGGTGCCATGCTGGTCGCCCTTCAGGACGGTGATGGGCTGGTGCCTCGACAGGTAAAGGGCAGGGTAGATGCCGGAGATGATCCCAATGACCACGACAAAAGCCAGGATGACAAGCAGAATAAGAGGCTGTTGCCAGTACAGCAGGGTGAATTCCTCATCCAGCATGTGTGAAAAGGGGGTGATCAGGAACTCATTCAGTGCCAGGGCCAAAAGGAAGGCAAACAGGGCAATGAGTACGGATTCACCCATAAACTGTCTGATCAGGTCTCCCTGGTCTGCCCCTATGACCTTCCGTAGACCTATCTCCCGTGTTCGTTTTTCCGCCTGGGCGGTCATCAGGTTCACAAAATTGAAGATGGCGATCAGCAGGATAAACAGTGTGAGAAAAGAGAAAATATATACGTTTCGGATGTCTCCGGTTTCTTCTGTACCCATTGAAAAACGGGAGTGCAGGAAGATATCTTCGAGGTTCTGTACGTTATGGCTCATGCGTAGTCCCATGGGGCCATACCTCTCCTCAATATGCAGGTCTGCCAGCCGCGTGGCGTTACTAACAAAGCTCTCCATATCTGCATCTTCCCTGAGCAAAATGTAGGTTGGGAACGAGATGCCCTGCCTTGCAATGATGTTGTCATCCGGCCTGGTTCGGGTGGCCATTGAAGCGACCACGGTGAACTGCACATGGGAGTTTTTCGGAAAATTCTCCATGATGCCGGTGATACGGTACGTATGGTTTGCAATGATGATGGTCTCATTGATCACATCCGTGCTTCCGAAGAATCGCATGGCTGCATCCTCGCTGATTACAACTTTACCAGGGCCGTCCAGCACGTGCTCAGGGTCTCCCTTGGCTAGTGGGAAGCTGAACATCCGAAAAAACCCGGGGTCAACCCAAACAACCTGCACGGCGGAAAACCGCTCATGGTCGACGAACACTTCCTGCATACCTTGTGTGAACAGGCGGCTCACAAATTCTGCTTCCGGCAGCTGTTCTTTTAAAATGTCTGCGACTTCGCCGTCGGTCATCGGGCCGCTAATATACTGGCCGTCGCCAATCTGACCTTCTATGGTCACGCGGTAGATCCTGTGGCTGTGCTCATGAAAACGATCGTAGCTCAGCTGGTGATATACGAAGATCAGCAGAAGGGTGGCCACGGAAAATCCTGCTCCCAACCCTATTATGTTGATGATGGTATGGGAAAGGTTTTTCTGAAGAACGCGCCAGGCGGTTTTGATGTAATTCAAAAACATACAGCGTGTTTTTTGTTTATGATGCTTCCTTAGGGGATATTTCTCATATTATCCGTATCGAAAATAGTGCCACAGGGCATATGGGTCTGTTAGCCATAAAATTACAAAAAAACTTAACCGGTTGAACAACGTACAGGTGTTCGCAGGCGGGCAGTTTGTGTTGGAAAGTGTGCACCAGGGGAAGTAAGAAGGATGAAAAATGAAGAATGAAGAATGAATGTCTCGTCCTGAAATAGGTTTACACTTTTTGTAAACAAAAATCAGGACGAGCCATGAAGTAGGCACTTGGGCTGTCTATCAGGACGTTGGTTTTTCCCGGAAGCTGCAAAAGGTGCCCTTGGGCTGTCCATCCGGGCATTGTTTTACGGCAGGAGGTTCAAAAAAATAATTGGATTGCATTAGCGAACCTATGCGGACCCATCAGTGTTCCTCTGCGAGAAACAAGCCATTATTATGTCTCACGCAGAGGCCGCAAAATAAAAAACACGCAAAAAATGCAAAGAATAACCAGGGACGGGCTTTTGCGGCCTTTTGCGTTCAAAAATATTGCAGTCTTTGCGCGGAAAAAACACTCCATGTCATGGCTTCAGCGGGATTCCATAACCACAAACCACGGGGTGTCAGTATATTGCAATACCATAACCGCATGAAAAGATATTCGAAGCTTACCTGCTGAAAACTGTCTGAATCGGGCCGTGTCAGGGTGTGGCAATGGCGCTCAGGGGTGATTCGCCGCCGTCGTAGGTGAATGCCTTGATGGCAAAGCGATAGGTTTCATCGGGGTCATAATCGCCGGTAAAACTTAGATCCTCTGTACGGTTGACCTGTCGTACCTGGCCGGCTTCATTTACCCTGAAGATCACAAAAAACCGGTCTGTTGGCTCTGTCGGGTATTCCCAGGTGAGGGTCAGCGTGTCTTCTTCAGTGGTAACAAGCAGGTTTTCCGGCACCGGCCGCACGCCATCGTCATATGCTTTTCCTCTTACCGGCCGGGCAAAATCCGAATAGAGCCCTGCATTGTCCAGGGCGCGCAGTGAATAGTAATAGGTTGTGCCCTGCTCCACGTCTTCATCCATAAACCGATCCTGGTCACTATCAAGATCTGCAAAGTGCTCCCAGGGCTCTTCCAGCGCGGTGTTTCTGTATATGCTGTGGGCAACCACGTCGATGCTTTCGCTTAGCGCGAAATGCAGTTCAACGGACGAGGTGCTGTTGACCACGCGAGTGAACACCGGCGTGGTGGGGGGGATGGTGTCGGGGCG
>PWRF01000149.1 GCA_003556325.1 Bacteroidales bacterium
TCCGACTGAAACCAGCTTCCTTCGGGGTGCGCTTCCGCAAAGAGGCGATAGCTCTCATACAGCTCGCCTGAGGGGTGGTGCAACTGCACGATCTTTGGTATGTATACGCTGCCTTGCATTACTAAGGAATAAAAAACCCGCTAAAATCGGACTATCCACCACCATAGGGGGTGGTTTTTACCTCTATTATTGTTTCGCACCGCGTTTTTTCTGTCGCACAGGCTTTCGGGCAAAGCCCCGCCAGAACATCCCCACGCCCAAAAGACCTGGGTTTTTAGGTTACACTAAATTGCGCGATTCTTCATGGAGAACACCAGCTCGTTTCTTTCAGCGCCTTTTCCCATCCCATTAATGAAACACCAGATACATCCAGGCTGTCTTTTCCGGCATAGATGAGCACCTTTTCTGCTTGCTGATCTGGAAACTTTTTCAGGTTTTTCAGAAAGTCCCCGGTATAGGTTTGTCCGGCCTTGATCTCCATGGCCACGATGTTTTCCCTGTCAATGATGCAATCGATTTCCGTGCCATTGCTTTCGCGCCAGAAATACACCGGTGGTCGTGTTCCTGTGTGGTAATACTGTTTAACCACTTCACTGATTACCAGGTTTTCAAAAAGGGCCCCATACAGGTAATGCTGATTCACCTGGTTTTTGTCATTGATCCTAAGAAGGGAGCACGCCAGCCCGGTATCGAAAAAATAGAGCTTGGGCGATTTGATGATCCTTTTTCTGAAATTGCGATGGTAGGGCTGAAGCAGGAAAACGACAAAACTTGCTTCAAGCATGGATAGCCACGACTTGGCCGTGTTTACGGCGATCCCGGCATCATTGGCAAGTGCGCTGAGATTAACCAGTTGGCCCGTACGTCCGGCGCAAAGTCCCAGAAAACGGGAGAATGCATTCAGGTCTTCAATGGCCTTAAGCGTGCGTATGTCTCTTTCTATGTAGGTTTGCACATAGGAAGGGAAAAAGTCAGCAGGGTGAATGCCAGCCTGATGCAGACGCGGATAAAACCCTTCGAAGATGGTCTGCACAAGACTTGCCGGCTTATTGAGCTCAGACATGCTGAAAGGCAGCAAGTGACTGACGTTTACCCTGCCGGCAAGCGACTGTGAGATCCGTTCATTCATCAAAAAGCTCTGAGACCCTGAGAGCACATACTGGCCCGGGATGTTGCGTTCGTCGGCCATCACCTGGATGTAACTGAATAGCTCAGGAAGGTTTTGTGCTTCGTCAAAAATGACTTTATGCCCTGTGTTTTTTAAAAACCCCATAGGATCTTCAAGGATCAGCTGTCGATGGTCCGGACGTTCCAGGTTATAGTACAGGAAGTCCGGAAAAGCATTGGTAAGCAAGGTGGTTTTACCAGACTGCCGGGGGCCTGTGAGTGACAACACAGGAAATTGCTGCATCATCTTTTTCAGGTGGGATGTGATTCTTCTTGGGACCATGCTTATGTAGTTTTGCAACACCAGTGCAAATATACATAAAAATACCTTGCTGGCACTTCAATCTGCATTCCTGCTTTATGAACATTCTGTACCGATTCGTTAACCAGATGACAAATCAGTACAATTGGGGATAGCTTCATTGTATACTGCTCGTTTTTCTGCGCTCTTCTGCGAAAACCTCTGCGAGCCTTCTGCGAGAACCAAAATCAGCGTGTTTCATCTGTTTATATTTTTTCAACTGATTGGTTATCTGGCGTTTGTGTTTTCAGGAGAAATGCTGTTTGCTATTGGCTATTGGCTATTGGCTTTTAGCTTTTGGCTTTTGCACGGAACTTTTCTTCCCATAATATCCAAAGTCCGAACAGTACGACGTAAAATCCGGGCCTGACCACCCAGTCGTGGACGAAATCCCAGTGCTGGTAGGTGTATAGCATAGTAAAGCTCAGCGCCACGATCCGCAGGATGTTGGTAAGGTGCATCACCAGGATCGCCACCGGGATGTACCATGCCTTGTGCTTCCAGGGGCCGGGGTATAGCAGGAAGAGCACGATGGCCTGGTAAAACTGTTTGAGTCCGCTGCAGCTGTGGTCGATGATGAGGTGGCCGGTGAAGATGCGGCCACCTTCCCGGGCGCCTTCCAGCCGGAAGGTGCAGCTCCCGTCGATGCGCGTGATGGACTCGCCAATAAGCAGGTCGTTAATCCAGGCCGCAGCCAGGTAAGCCTGCTCGGTGGTGAAGTCGGCCAGCGCCACGTACCACGAAGCGTGCTCAAACCAAGGGAGGGTCTGCCGCCACAGGATGTGAAACGCCACGGTGATGCCCATAAAGAGCGCCACGCCCCATAGCGGGTGGCTGCGGAGTTTTTTGTAGGTGTTGAAGCTCAAAGGGTGGTTATTTAGGTTTTTAAATTGGTTCTCGCAGAACGGCGCAGGGGGTTTCGCTGAGGTTCGCAGAGGATTTACTTCTTTGCGTTTTTTGCGTGTCTTTCATTTTGCGGGAAGCACATCAGCCCGGGATGGGATAATCTTTATAAAACCTGAACAGGGTAATGGCTTCATTGCGCAGTTTTGTCCTTACAAAGGCTTTGATGTCAGCATCCATCAGTTCACCAAGTCCTTGCAGCAAGCCCCTGTCGCTCATCGCCTCAAGTTTATCGATACACTTCTGAATATATTCAGCATAAGGCATTTGCATTCGGACTTCCACCAGCTTTGTATTGATGGGGGTTCGTTTTTGCATAAAAAACCAGCAATCGAAGATGTCCCGATTGGTGAGCATGGGCCTGTCGAGCAATGCACATACTTTATGTGCAAACATATCGGGTGCAACCATCACCATCATATTAATGCCCAGGAAATTTTTTATCTCATACCTGTTGTTAAATACGCGGGCTGATATCTCAACCTTCAGGTTGCGTTCACCCGCACCATAATCAAGAACCAACACCGGCCCGTAAAACTTCTGTGCCTCGTCAGCTATTTTGCCGTGCTTCAATAAGAGGTTACGTACTTTTTGAAATACGGCATCCTGCTTATCAGCTTTGACCATATTAAAGTCCAGGTCAACACTAAAGCGTGGCAGGTCGTAAAAAAACATCATGGCCGTTCCACCCTTAAACCCGAGCAAGGAGGCCAGCTCAACATCTGAATAGATGTCTTTCAGGATCTGGATCAGAAATAGCTTGTGCCGGTTTCTGTCAAACTGCATTTGATAACACTTTTTTTGTCCTCACATTTAACGCCTTGGAGTTGTATAGTGGCAGCAGGTTGTTGATGACGTCAATATTAAGTGGACTGAGATTGTCGAAATGATAACTTGTATTCAGATAGAGTATGTCGAGAAAGGCACGTTCGGCTGTTGCCATGTTAATTTGATTATCAAGGCGTTGAACGCCATTGGTGTTTGTAAGGATTTGGGATTTTATTTTCCTGAACACATAAGCCTGACCGTCAATGGTTGTAGTTCTGCTCAGATAACTTACACAGGTTATGGCCGGATCATACTGAAAGACAACACCCTCCTTTTGCAGCACATATTCGAGCGAAACATATGCAGGTGTATATAAAACACACGCCAGCTCTTCTTTGCTGAAGCCAGCTTTTGCATAAATGCCTTTCCGCGGATTCAAAAATTTGCCTGCACGCACCAGGTAATTTAATTTTTTGTTGATCGACTCAAAGTTCGTTTCGCCGGTAAGCATGGCAATGTCTTTCAGGCGAAACACCGTGCGCTTATCCTGGTAAGCTGCCAGTACGATGTCTTTGCTTTGTAAACCAGTCATACGATAATATTGGATGTTTGGTTCACAAATGTACTAGGTTTTGACAAAAATGACAATATTCTCCATCCAAATACTTTCATTCGTTCAACCTCAGCCTAGCCTTAAATCCCGAATCGCTATGCTCTCGGGATTTTCAGCCCGGGACTTCGCCAGCGCTCAGTGTTGGTTTATTTGACGATAAAACATAAATTATTTACCCAACGAAGCCAATGATACGACATTTACACCGTCAGGTCGTGTGAAACTCATTCCTGCTCCGGTTATGATATTCAAAGATGCCGGGTTTCTAATCTTTTTCACATCAATTCGCTCGTTAAATTTCAGCAGACTGTTAGCAGCTTCATCGAGCATGCCCATTCCGAGTTTAACTTCAAATGCAGCCCATTCCCCATCGTGTTGTTGTATGATTGCATCCACCTCTAATCCGGTTGAGTCTCTGTAATGAAATATTTCGGCATCATTTGCCCGGGCATACATTTTAAGTTCGTGATATACAAGTGATTCAAACAAAAACCCGCAATATTTCAAATCGTTCATCAATCTGTTTTTGTCTAGCTTTAATGCAGCAATGGCAAGCGACACATCACAAAAATGTCTTTTGGGAGATTTTCGCAATGAACCAGACGAACGTATGTGTGTGTTAAATGCAGGTTGTTCTTCAAATATCATCAATTGCGACAATGCATTGAGATAATCTATAATTGTAGGGCGGGATAAATCTGTGTTTTCAACAGCTTTAATGTCTTTTTCCAGGGTAGTGTTATCGACCAGAGTTGCAATATTCCGGGCAATTGAACGAAGCAAAGAACGAACTTTTTGCGGATCGCGCCTCACATTTGAAACCCGGCTCATATCTATCTCTGCCAACAAATCGACATAACTTCTGTTTAACAGAACCGCCTCATTTAGAGAAGTGTTAAGCAATGCGGGCCAACCTCCTTTAATCATTCTTTCAACAATCAGTTCAACGGATAAACCATTGTCTGAATACGCTATTGCCTCGCCATGCAATAATGCATTGAGGCTGACCAAACCTGAAGAATAGCCCATTTCCTGCCACGACA
>PWRF01000223.1 GCA_003556325.1 Bacteroidales bacterium
GTGCAGATACTTTGCACCCGCCAGCGATAGGTTGTATCCGGGATCAGATCCGTTGCGACAAAAAACGTATTGGTGGTGGCAGCTTCTGTCCATGTTTCAAACGGATAAATGCTGTATTCTGCCAGATAACTCTGAAACCCGTCCGAATCCCGGCCCTCCCAGGCAAATCTTGCTGTGGTGGCCGCAATATCTGTTGTTTCAAGATTATACGGCTGGCCGCATTCATTAAGATCAACCGTTGAAAACTCCTTCAGGGGTGAATAAGAAGAATTGCCTGAACAAATGGCTCTTACCTGCCACTCATAATCGCCTTCGGGAATACCAGACAAGGTGTAATGATCCTGGCTGGTGGTAACTGCTGTCCACGCAGTATCATACCTGCTTTCTTCGTCTGTTGTGTTTTGCAGGTATATTTTCAGTGATGCGCTTACTTCTGATTCTGATGGCACTCCAATGGTATAACCGATGGACTGTATTTCTGTTCCTTCGGTAAGGTCGGAGCCTGCCATCTCCTCAGGGGAGACCAGGTAAAAACTACGCTGGTAAGCCACCCCTCCCTGGGGTGCCATCAGCTGAGAGGTTGATCCGTCATAATTCAGCACTGTGGAGCTGTTTCCTGTGACTGTTACAGAGAAACTGCAGGTGCTCGTATTGCCTGCTGCATCAGTGGCCTGATAAGTGTTCACCGTGGTTCCTGCAGGAAATATGTCGCCGGGCTCAAGCCCGGAAAGCTGGATAATCGACACTAACTCGCAATTATCAACAGCATAAGGAGGTTCAAAATCAACAACCTGGCAATCACCCAGGCTGCTCGATTGAATGATATTTTCCGGGCAGAATATTTCAGGCGGCTCTGCATCCGTTACCGTCACGATAAACGTGCAGGAATGCATTCCATCATTCGATTTTAATGTGATGACAGTCACTCCAACCGGAAAATCTGAACCTGAAGCGGGGCCGGATTCAACATAGGTCTCATCAGGAAGAGTGTATTCGACCACTGCATAGCATCTCCCCGGGTCATTAACGGTTACTATGTCACCGGGACAGTTAATCCCTGGTGGGTCATTGAGTACATGTGCATGCAAAAAATTACCATTTAGCGGGATTCCTTGCATGAACAATAAAAATACTGCTACGGGCAGCACCATTTTGCCGCAACCATATATTTGTTTAAAAACTTTCATGGCCTGGTGGGATTAAGGTGCTTAGTCTAATTTTAATTTCATTTCGCTGTTGGAAAACCTGTAGGCGTACTTCCTCTGGGTGTATATGGATTTCTCCAGGTTTGTTTCAATATAGCTAAGGACTTCTTCCCTGTATTGAGGATCTGAGTCAATACGGCTCCAGAAGGGATGCTCTTCGATGTGCATGATAACCATATCTTCAAGCTCCTGTGAAAGTTCTAATCCGCCAAAAACAATATCACTCAACCCACCCTTCGTATCAAATGCCTCCAAATAAATTTCCCTGGCCATATCCAAAGAGGCTTCTACCTGTTCTCTTGGTATCTCGAAGTAAATAATATCATCAGGAGAGGTGTACGCGATATTCGTTTCGGCAGATCTGGAATAGTTTTGGGTCAGATTGTTTACCGCATACCTTTCAGATTCCTGGTTGGCAGAGGGTTTAAACCCGGTTGCCTCTGCGAACCCGGGAACCAGGCCGGCCAAAACAGCATTTGACCTTTCATTCTGATCTTTCAGCGCCTCAAATTCGTTCCTCAAAGCACTGTATCTTTCTTCCTGCTGGATGATTACACGGGTTAAGTCGTTTGAATTAATGCCAACGGCAACATTGACTAAGCTAATACCCGGAATAATCTCTTGCGTATCTGACCAGGCAACACCAACAATGTTTTTGTAGTCCTTTAGTTCCATTTTGTCAGGATGTACAGCCTTTCCGAAGCCGCTGCCCAATTCGCTTGGCAGGATATAGTCTCCCGGCTGGACATTTCCCAGCACCTGGACAGGCACCTGGCCCATAAAAGCGATTTTCACAAATCTGTCTTCCTGGCCCTCCGGGGGCATGTTACCCAAAACAATGGGGTTTGTTGATACTGCCATGATCTTATCCGCAGAGGCAAGGTTTCTGGTTACAAATCCATTTCTGAGGCCAACAATTTCTCCGGGAGCAAAGCGTGCACCCGGATCTTCCTTGGGAAGCCATTCTGCATAGTCAGCTGCGCCTGATGAGTAGGTAACACCAATATTGGCGTTTTTAAAAGCCGTAAAAGCTGCTGCATCAGCAACTTTTTGCGCCAGGCTTAATCCTTTTTGGACACCGTTCGCAATTTTCAAGGCCAAATTGGTGCCGGATTCCACGATCAGGGAAGGAATCGGGGCAGTTACGCAGGCACCCAAACCTACACAGGCTGTGCTGGATGTACCCGCTGCACTTAGTTTTACAACCCCCTGGGCTGTTTCAAACCCGCTGATAGCCAGCTCAGCAACGTACAGTCCTATTTCAAGGTTTTTAAAGCCAAATTCAAACAGATATTCAGGATCAGTCCATAAGTCACTATGGTTCTGGCCTTCAATCCTTCCCCACATCTTATTGGTTTCTGTGTCCCAAAACGACACATAATTGTTTTCAGAGCTTCTTGCGCCATTAACTTTTATGGCTATTCCCTGTTTGCTGCCTTCAACCAAAAGAGGATAATCCGCATAGTTCGATTGATTGCCTGTACCCGGGTTGGCATGAACCTTAACCTGGCCGTTTACGTTGAGCTTGTTTTCAACCGTTGTCTCACCTCCCACATTCAATCTTTTCTTAATGCCAACCCCACCTGCAACGGTAAGTGCTCCCGAGTCCACGTCATCTGATTCAGTCTCGTCAGTGATTGCCATAGGTCCATCAAAGAAGGCGCTGCCGCCAACATACAGGTTTTCACCAATTCCGGTGCCTCCGGCTACCACCAATGCCCCGGTTTCAGGACTGACAGAACCCAGATTTGCATTGTCCAGTGTTACGTTTTCATTAAACAGGGCGTCCTGGTTTACAAGCAATGATCCGGTCAAGACTGAAGGGCTGTTATTATTGACATTGAACGAGCTGTTCAGGTTTGTAACGCCGTCAACATTCAAAGAACTGTTCAGATCTGTGGCCAGGTCAACGGTAAGTTCACCGGAAAGTAGCGTAGGGCTTAGGTCCGCAACCGTAAAAGGCCCGTAATTTGTAGTTTCGCCGCCGACGGTGTTCAGGAAAACGTAATTTTCGACAGTCAGGTTTTCTCCAATATTCAGGCTCCTGGCTATCTCCACATCTCCATCGCTCCTGATTCTCAGCCTGTCCATATTGTTTGTTACGATCATCAGGTCTGCATTGTCGGTAGTTCCCAGCTTGTCTTCCGGCGGGCTTGAGTTGGAGTTGCCAAACAAAGACCAGGTCTGTGATGGGATTCCCCTGTCAGTGCCGTCAGGTGGCATCAGCATCGAAGCAGTTCCCGAGTGCAGGGCATAAGGCACGGATAACAACTGGGCTGCTCCAATAGGCCTGTAATTGTGCCCCCCAAATTCATCCATTTCAATCTTAATAAAATAGCTTGCCTTTGCCCAGTTGATGTCTGAAAAGCTGCCGGACAGGCGCAGCCCGCGTCCGACTTCGATGTTGACCAACCCCAGTGAGTTTGTCAGGATAGGGTGTGTTTCTGAATAAACGATGTTCTCTGAATCTGCTCCCTTCAGAATACTGACCCTTAGGTTAATATCCTGGTCAGCGATAATGTGCCCGCTATGATCCCTGATCACAGCCTGGTACTTAAATGCTTGTGGTATTTGCGAAACAAGCATAGCAGAGCAAATTACCATTGCCATTATGGCAAGTAACAGCTTTTTCATGGTAAACCTCCTTTTTTGGTTATGTGTTGGTTTTTATTTATTCGTATAACCTTATTCATTAGTATAACCACATTCCATTTTTGCTCCATTTTTGCAATGGCTGGTTTATTCCTATTCTATTGATATATATTATCGACGTTTAACTTATAATGTCTTACAGGGGAACTGTAATGAAAGGAAAGGCATGGTGCTTACGCAGGCTGTCGATTTTACTTTATGATAAATGAGCATTTACTATCAGCGCTGTGCATATTTATCGAACCATCAGTATATCACGCAGGAAAACCAATGTCTTTGTTTTAGTGAAAATTCAATAAAAATCAGCGATATATCTTGTTTGTTATCAGTGGCATATTGGTATATAAATATACATAACAAAAAAATCTTTTACAATAGCTTGGTGCATTTTTAACATATGTAATAATATTACTTATCGGATTCGTCCCAATAATATTTTATTTTTAGACAAACTGTCGTTTTTGTTGGCCGCAAATACCTTGTAATTTTAGGGGTTTTATCATCCTTGCGGGGGGTGTCTCTGCCCCTGGAAACAGAAACACTCAAGGGTTTTAAGGAATTGTGAGAGATAACACTGGTGGTAAACCTTCCGTTCCGCTACTCCTCTTGCCGGCAGAAGTTGTTGAAATTCGCCTCCCCGCTTTCTATGCCTGCCTCCATGGCTGCGCGGAAATCCTCACAAGCGGCTTGATGCTCGCCCAGGTTTCGCAGACAGACCCCCCGCAGGTTGACCAGCGAAAAGTTTTCCTCTCCTTTTTCAAGTGCCTGGTTGATGTCCGCTATGGCCTCCTCGTAGTTGTTCAGATAGTAGTGTGAAAAAGCGCGCATGCGGTATACACCTTGGTCAAAAGGGGCCTTTTCGATATATTCAGTAAGGTATGGAAGCGCTTCCGCATACTGGTTGTCCCTGTAATAGTCGACCGCTTGGCGGTAAACCTCCTGGAATGGCGCCACAAACTTCTGGTGATGCAGGATGTTATAAAGGTTTTCAATCTCCTCGTTATATGGCATCACCTGGTAAGCAGTGTCGATGTGGTTCCATGCGTGCTCTAACTCACCCTGGCGATTGAAAAAAGTAGCGGCATACAGATAAGCCTCATGGTTTTCTTTTTCGTTCGCAAGATAGCGGTCCAGGATGGGCCCTACCTCATTTTCACGGTTTTTTTCCTTCAGCAGGGTGGTCATCAGATGCACATTCTGGAAGTAGTGCGGTTTTATTTCATAGGCCTTCTGACTGTAAACCAGGGCACTGTCTTTCTTACCCAGGTTTTTGAAGGCCCTCGCCATGAAAAACTCCCGCCGGCCGTCCCAGGGGTTTATGCGGGCATCGGGACGCAACAGCTCAATGACTTCCCTGTATCGGTTTTCCTGCAACAGGTACCTGGCCGTAAGTGCGTTGATCGACTCGCCCCAGATGCTCACATTGGGGATGAACGGGAATCCTTCCAAAAACTTATCGGCACCCCGGTTCAGATCCCTTCTCATGATGTCCTGGAATACAATACGTTGCATCTTTGATGATTCATAATTTACTGTCAGAATATAGGCCGATCCCAGCATCAGAACCACAAATATTACAGACAGTATCTTTGCAAATATGGGCCGCCGGCTTTGCTTCTGCTCCTCTGATTCCAGGTCGCCCGCTGACGCCGTTACCTGCTCCCCCCCTTCCGGGCGATCCATTTTCAGCGTGGCCACAATCCCGGCTGCCATATACAGGGCAAAAACCATCTGGATCTCCGGCCGGTCCATCGGGAAGTTAAAGAAGGCATCAAAGCCATAGAACATCAACCCAAAGCCGGCCAGGAAGAGGTGGCGGTATCGCAGCGTGTTTCTGTCCTTATAGAGATATGCCCTGATCAGGTTCCAGAAGATGAACACGAACATCAGAATGTAGAGCAACCCCCCGGCTATGCCTGTCTCCACGGTGTTCTCAATAAAGTCGTTATGCGCCTTGTACAGATAGATATAGCCAGTATTCACCTGGTTCTCATGCTCGAGGATGTTTATCTTCCAGTTGCCCGTGCCCACTCCCAGCCAGGGATTCTCCCTGATGAGGCGGAAAGACCAGAACCAGGCGTTGATACGGTTGCTGTCCCGGGCATCATCCTGTATGGTGGCAAGCTGGGCTCCGATAGCTTGTGTGTGGCGCGCATGGGTATGGGGGTAGATGTTCGACCTTACAGCGGAAAACAACACGAGAGCCAGCACCAGCGCCCCGACATACCCCCCGAGCAGCCTGATGTGTTTCATCTCCTTCTCTCGCAAATAGTTATATCCGCAATAAACCAAAAACACCAGGGTGACGACAATCGTCCCCACGTAAAAACCCCTTGTGGCCATAAAGAAGGTGGCCAGCAGCCCCGTAAAGATGCCCAGCCAGCCAAGGATCTTCAGCCTGCCCCGGTCAAACATCCACAAGTACATGGCAAAAGGGATCTTAACGAAGATGGCTGATGCCAGGATGTTTTTGTTGGAATAAACGAATTTGATATCGGTAATGCTTCTGACCTCTCCCTGGATGTATTGTCCGATGTTAACAAAAACAGCCACACTGTCTATCAGCAAAATCAGGGCTCCCAGCACAACGACCATCTTCACGTACCGCATGTCCCGCATCAGGATCACCGCGATGATGAAGGTGGCCACGAACACCGAAAACAGCTTGGTGAAGTGCAGCACCGACTCCAGGATGTTGGTGGCCTGGGTGAACGACAGGAGAACCGCCACCATAAAAAACCCGAAGGCCAGTCCGGCCCTGGTGTCGAAAAAGCGCATCAGCACCCCGGGCTGGCCCTTGATATCCGGACGCGTCCACAGGTAGCCGAAGGCAAGCAGGTTCAGAAACGAGAGGGTCATGAACTTGGTGGCGTTGGTGTCCAGCGCCATCCAGTTGGGGGTAAAGGTCACCACGAGAAAATAAGCCAGGATGATGAACCCGTAAGGTATCATCGATGGCTCTACCAGGGGCTTGCGTTGTTCCTTCCTGTATTTATGCCGTCGGTTCTTTCTTCCCTGCCGCTCCGGCCTTTGATGTAAATCCTTGCGCACCGGAGGCTTTCCTTTCTTTTTGGTCATTGGTATATGCTATTCGTTATTTTTTTTGTTCTCATAATCACCCAGGCAACCACAAACCCACAATCCCGTATCGCTTCGCTACCAGGACTTCACTGCCGCTCAGCATCAACCCTCTTCCGGCAATCTCTCTACTTTGTGTCTAACAATCGTGATTTCTACTTACAAAAAGTGTAAACCTATTTCAGGACGAGACACACTTCTTTTTCCTGCCTGCTTCTTACTACCATCATATCTCCCAAAACCCTCCCCCGGTTATCACCCTACCCACAACCTTCACCAACCTCCGACCTTTCGACTTTTCGACCTTTCGACTTTTCGACTTTTTGTCCTTTTGTCTTTTTGTCCTTCCTCCCTTCCCTCCTTCCAAAGTTAAAACATTTTGTAACTTTGGTTATTGCGCTTTTGTTATTTTTAGGCGTTTTTGCAACCCATAAACCTTTCTGATACGCCATACGCATCGATGCCAGCTACCCTTTCACGCATACCGAAGTTCCTGCAAAAGCCGTTGTACCGGCTTTACCGGAGTTACGCCAACCGCTTTGTGCCGCGGTGGCTGGTGCTGATCTTCGACGTGCTGGTCATCCTTGTCACCTTTTACATCGCTTTTGCCGTGCGGCTTAATTTTGAGATGGAGCGCCTCGACGTTTGGGCAGAAACACCACAGGCCCTGGTCGTCACCGGCATCTACGCCCTGGCCTTTTTGTGGTTCCGCTCCTACTCCGGAATCATACGGCACACCGGGCTTAATGACGCCTACCGGGTCTTCCAGGCCACCGCCACGGCCTTTCTTGTCACCCTGCTCATAGGTGCGGGCACCCGCCTCATTGGCTACGGGTTGCCCGGCACCACGTCCTATGCGGTGTACCTCATACACTTCCTGATGGGCTATTTCGTGCTTATCGGCGCACGCATCGTGGTCAAAACCGTGTTCTCCGAGGTGGTGCGCTCCGGGCGCGAAAAGGGTTACCGTGTGATCATATTCGGTGCGGGCGCCTCCGGCGTGCTGGTGCGCAAAGCCCTCGACAACGACCCCGGCACCATTTACGAAATTGTTGCTTTCGCCGACGACAACCCCAAAAAGGCCAGCAAGATGCTCGAAGGGGTGCCGGTGATGCTCACCGGGGAGGCCCTGCGCAGAAGTTTTGTCGACCGCCACGGGGCCGGCCTGCTGATCATCTCTATCCAGAACCTGCACCCGCGCCGCCGGGCCGTGGTGATCGAACAGGCGCTGGCCCTCGGCATGGAGGTAAAGGTGGTACCGCCCCTCGACCGCTGGGTGCACGGCCAGCTCAGCTCCACCCAGCTGCAGAAGGTACGCATCGAAGACCTGATGGAGCGCGAACGTATCGTGCTCGACAGCGCCAACGTGGCCGCCGACATCCGCGACAAGACAGTACTGGTGACGGGCGCTGCCGGGTCCATCGGGGCGGAGATCGCCCGGCAGGCACTGGCCTTCGGCCCGCAAAAGCTTGTCCTGCTCGACCAGGCCGAATCGGCTCTCCACGACGTGCAGTATGATATCCTGGGCGAACACAGCCTCCGGGAACACAGCCACCGCACCGAATACCTGGTGGCCAACGTCAAGGACGCCTGGAGGATGGAACAGGTCTTTGCGCAATACCAGCCGGACATCATCTACCACGCGGCGGCTTACAAGCACGTGCCGCTGATGGAAGCCTTCCCCTACGAGGCGCTGCTCACCAACGTTATGGGAACCAAAATCCTGGCCGATCTCGCCGTCAAACACCGCGTGAAAAAGTTTGTGCTGATCTCGTCAGACAAGGCGGTGAACCCCACCAACGTGATGGGGGCGTCCAAGCGCATCGCGGAGATCTGCACCCAGGGCCTGAGCAACAGCACCACCCAGTTTATCACCACGCGCTTCGGCAACGTGCTCGACTCCAACGGCTCGGTGATCCCGCTCTTCCGCAAACAGATCGCACGCGGCGGGCCGCTGACCATCACCCACCGCGAGATCACCCGCTTCTTCATGATGATCTCCGAAGCCTGTAACCTGGTGCTCGAAGCGGGCGCGATGGGCAAGGGCGGCGAGATCTTCCTCTTCGACATGGGCGAGCCGGTAAAGATCATCGACCTGGCACACAAGATGATCCGCCTCAGCGGCCTCGAACCCGACAAGGATATCCTCATCCGCGAGACCGGCCTCAGGCCGGGCGAAAAGCTCTACGAAGAGGTCCTGGCCAGTGAAGAAAACGCCCTCCCAACCTACCACCCCAAGATACTGCACGCCCGGGTGCGCACGAACGACAAGGAATGGGTGGCCTCACGGCTCGGCGAGCTGCAGGCACTCATCCACGAAGGCGATGACTTTAAGCTGGTCGCAAAGATGAAGGAGATCGTTCCGGAGTACCGCAGCGAAAACTCGGTGTACAGCCAGCTGGACAGGTAGTGTCGTGTCAACGCTACATTATCCGGCCCAGGTCTTGATCTTTTACCCGGTTTCCGCAAAGCCCAAGATGACCTGCCGGGACCACAACGAATACAAGGCGCGAAAAACCACTTTTATTCTCATTACATTGCGAATATTTGTTATATTTGTCTCACCACGTCTAAAAAACCAACATAAATTGCAATGGCATCACCTGATTTCCGAAACATCTTACTTGAGCAACGCGAGGAAGTTTCCCTTCTCGAAGGCATCTCTCACGTGCGCCGCGAAAATGCCGGTGAACTGGACACAGAGAGCAACCTGGCCCAGATCATCACCGGCATCAGGCGATGTGGCAAGTCAACCCTCGCACACATGATGCTCGCCAATAAAAACTATGCTTATGTTAATTTCGACGACGAAAGGCTGATCAACACAGGTGCAAATCAGTTAAACGACCTGCTCGAGTCACTTTATGCCGTTTATGGCCAGTTTGAACACCTGTTTCTTGATGAAATCCAGAATGTGGAAGCCTGGCATTTGTTTGTGAACCGTTTGTTGCGCAAAAAGATAAAAATCGTCCTTACCGGCTCCAACTCGAAGCTTCTTAGCCGCGAGATGGCCACACATCTGACCGGCCGTTATAAAAGCATTGAGCTCCTTCCCTACTCCTTTGCCGAGTTCCTGCGGGCTAATAAATATGAAATTATCAACCTTGATACGGCAAAAGAAAAAGGGCTGGCTCTTAAATATTTTGAAGAGTATCTGCAGACTGGTGGTATGCCTGAAGTGGTACACGGGGAAGAAAAAAGCGCATATGTCCGCAGTTTGTTCGAAGCCATTGTTACGCGCGATGTTTTATATCGATATGATATCCGGCACATACGTGCTTTCAGGGAAATGGCATTGTGGCTTACTGGTAACTTCTCCAAAGAAATCAGCTATAACCGGATAAAGAAGGTTTTTGGGTTTGGCAGCGAAAATACGGCCAAAAACTATCTGTCATATCTCGAAGAGGCCTGGCTGTTTATCACGCTTCAGAAGTTTTCGTTCAAAAAACAGGAAAGTCTGCGTTATCGCAAATTATACCTCACAGACACGTCTTTTGCTGCACTTTCTGGCGAAAGCACCTCCCCCGACCGGGGTCGTTTACTGGAAAACATTGTGTTTTTGCAGCTGATGCGACATCGGCTCAGGCAACAATACGAGATTTACTATTACAAAGACGCTGTTGAGGTTGATTTTGTCGTTTACAGACAGCGAAAGGTCATTGAACTCATACAGGTGGCGCTTTCGCTGGATGACCAGAAAACACGCAAGCGCGAAACCCGGGGACTGCTGGAAGCACATAAAGCACTAAATGCACAAAAGCTTACTATCATTACATTAAACCATAAAGAGGAAATCCCCGCCGGAAATACAATCATTCATGCCGTTCCAATTATGGAATGGCTCCTTAACTTTTATGGTTCATCGGTCTGAGCGGTATCGCATAAAAGACCAGGCGCCTGGCAACAAAAACATAAGCACCATCCGAACAAAGTTGTTACCCCTTTGACAGGTTAACCCAAACAGAGCTCACCTATGGTCAATGATTTGCCAGCCCCCCGCAGCTCGGGCAAGACCGGGCCTGCCCCATATTTTTCTCATTGACGGCCTGTACGGACAGCGCAACAACAGCAAAACATTGAACTTTGTCTCCCTCGTTTTCAAAGAACCCAAGGATAACTTCAAATGCTACACACGGAAACACTTTCAACCAAAACATTGGAGCTCCTGAAGTCCCTTTAATCCAGAGACTACCTGAAAGGCTGACATCTCGCGGGCGGATCGGCTTTGGCATTATATTACGGACACCGTAGGTCCATAGACCTGGAATTGTTTACCAACTTACACGATAAAACTTGATATGCACCTACTCTTCCGGATCTTTCAGCCGGAACCACGTATGGTGTTCGTTTTGCCCCATTTCAACGAGGCCGGCGACCATCATGTCGACGATCACATTTTCGGCGAGGTTGCGGGGCAGCCCGGATAGTTTTACAAAGCTTTTCAGGGTGATGGTGGGATGTGTACTGAGGTATTGCATCAGCGTCTTCTCGTTCTCGGAGTATTGGATCACCGTGCCTTTGGGGCTTTTCTGGCGTTTCCAGTATTTGATCATGATGGTGTCGGCCAGGATGTTCTGGTCGCCCACGCGAACCCACGCCATCCAGCGTCCGTTGTCGGTCTTGGCATATACGGGCTTGACCTGCGCCCGTGGCACGTCTACCTCCAGCACCCGCCTGCCATCGATGTTCCAGTGCCGGAAGGCAAAGTCGATCTCCGGGCGGCAATACATCGTCGCCGCCGCCTCCATCATATGATACTCCTCCTCCGTGCGGATCCCGGCGATCACCCCGTTGTCCTTCACCCCGATCAGCAACTTTCCGCCATCGGTGTTGGCAAACGCCACAAGGGTGCGCGCAATCTTCCTGCTGTCGTTCACCTGGAACTTGAAGTCCTGCTGCTGATGCTCCCCCTGGAGAATGAGGTTTTTGATGTAGGTGGACACGGGTTTATGTTTTTTTTGTACTGCAATAATGTGCTGTTGGGTTAATGTGCTAATGTGCCGAATTAATGTGCCAATGTGCCAATGTGCCAATGTGCTAATGTGCTAATGGAAGGGTCCGTTTGGCAATGTTCAGCGGTAATTTCATGATCGTTGTTTTTTATTTACATGCGAGGCTGCGTCATTCCGAACGCGAAGCGGAGGAGCCTCTGCAAATCATCCCCCGATCATGGCACGCACCAATACACCCATCAAACTGACCCGTCCAAATTTTTTTGCCACTTTTTTGGGTTAATAATTGACTTTTTGTTAATCATATTTTTTTCAATTCACCTTCATTAGCACATTGGCACATTAGCACATTGGCACATTAGCACATTGGCACATTAGCACATTTTAATACGCCCTCTCCGTCTTACCCTCAATGTAGTTGATAAACGACCGGCACGCCACTTTGTTCCCTCCCGGGGTGGGATAATCGCCTGTGAAATACCAGTCGCCCCGGTGGTTGGGGCATGCAGCGTGGAGGTCTTCTATGGTTTGATAAACCACGTCGACATGGGCCTGTACGTCGGGCGGGTGCAACATCTCCGCGATCTTGGCAGAGATCTCATCCGCACAGAACGGCTGGTATATGCTTTTAACGGCGTTTTCAACTTCTTCTACGGGCTTTTGCAGCTGTTCTTTACAGGCAAGATACACCTCGTTGATCACGTGGCCCATGCCGCGTTCTTTGAGCAGCTGCATGGCGGCGCGGAATGCGATAAAGTCGCCCAGCCGGGTCATGTCGATGCCGTAGCAATCCGGGTATCGTATCTGGGGTGCGGAAGAGGCCACGATGATATGTTTTGGGCCAAGGCGGTCGAGCATCCGGATGATACTCTTTTTCAGGGTTGTGCCCCGCACGATGCTGTCGTCGATAACCACCAGCGTATCCTGTCCGCGGCGCACCACACCATAGGTAACGTCGTACACGTGGGCTACCAGCTCGTTGCGCTGCTTGTCGCGGGTGATGAAGGTGCGCAGCTTGGCATCCTTCACGGCGATCTGGTCTACCCTCGGACGAAGTGCCAGGATCTTCCGGAGGGCTTCCGGGTCCGTCCGTCCTTCCATATGCAGGATGCGGTCTTTCTTGATCTCATCGCAGAAGTCGTGCAGCCCCTCCATCATACCCTTAAACGCGGCGATTGCGGTGTTGGGGATATAGGAGAATATGGTGTTTTCAAGGTCGTGGTGAATGCTTTTCAGGAGCCTGGGAACCAGCCTCCGCCCCAGGCGCTTCCGCTCCTGGTAGATATCGGCATCGGTACCCCTTGAAAAATAGATGCGTTCGAAGGAACAGGCGGCTCTCTTTTCCCGGGGCTTGCACTCCATATCGAGCACCCGGCCGTCGCGCTTTACGATAACGGCGTTGCCCGGGCTGAGCTCCCGGATCTCCTCCAGCGGGACGTTCAGGGCGGTCTGGATGGCAGGTCGCTCGCTGGCGGCAACAAATACCTCGTCGTTCTGGTAGTAGTACGCCGGACGGATACCCACCGGGTCGCGCATGATGAAGGCGTCGCCATGGCCCACCATGCCGGCTACCACATAGCCTCCGTCCCAGTATTTGCTGGCGTTCGACAGCACGTTGGCAAGGTCGATGTCGCGTGCGATAAGCGGCGAGATCTCTTTTTTGGTGTACCCTTCCTTTTTGAACTTCCGGTAGAGGTCTTCGTTCTCGTCATCAAGGAAGTGGCCCATCTTCTCGAGGATGGTAACCGTGTCGCTGGTCTCGCTGGGATGCTGCCCGATGTTTACCAGGCTGTTGAAGAGTTCATCCACGTTGGTGAGGTTGAAGTTTCCGGCGATCATCAGGTTTTTCGACATCCAGTTGTTGGCGCGCTGAAAAGGGTGGCAATATTCCAGATCGTAACGGCCGAAGGTGCCGTATCGCAGGTGGCCAAGGAAGAGCTCGCCGGTGAAGTTCAGGTGCTGCTTCAGCCACTCCGCATCCTGTAAGCGGCCCGGGTGCCCTTTTGTGGCAGCTTCAATGTCGGCATGGATACGTTCGAAGATATGCTGGATGGGGTTGTGCCGGTTGCTCCGCAGGCGGTTCATATAGTTCGCGCCCGGAGGCATGTCGAACTTGATACAGCCCAGCCCCGCCCCATCCTGGCCGCGGTTGTGCTGCTTCTCCATCAAAAGATAGAGCTTGTTAAGCGCGTAAAAGGCCGTCCCGTAATGACTGACGTAATACTCCAGGGGCTTGAGCAGGCGCATCAGCACAACGCCGCACTCGTGTTTGATCGGTTCACTCATCACCTATGCGTTGGTAAAATGCAAAGGTACGGTTAATGTGTTAATATGTCAATGTGCCAATGTGCTAATGAAGGGTTTCGGATATAAGATGAGTCTTTCCCTTTGTTTGCAGCTGACAGGTGGTTTTAGCGCGTGCCGGGATGCTATATCAGGAGCTTGTTTTATAGAGGTTCTTCCGCCCCGTATTTAAATGAAAAACAATGACCAGGAAAACACCTGCTGAACATTGCCCAAAGGACCCTTCCATTAGCACATTGGCACATTAGCACATTAGAAAATTAACCCTGTTCCGCATCATAGCTGTTTATCAGCTCAATGGTCTTTTGTTTGGCGTCGCGCAGGAACCACTTCTTGTATTCGAAGGGGATGAATGCGGACTTGATGCCGTTGATGACCAGGTCGAGGATGTTTTGCGGGGTGAGTTCGAAGTGTTTGTAGGCCAGGTGGTATTCGTCGGTCATCGTGGTGAGGGTCACCAGGCGGTTATCGGTGTTCAGGGTGGCGCGCAGGCCCAGGTCGAGGTAAAACTTAAAGGGGTGCGACTCCATGGAGCGTGCGGCTTTGGTCTGGACGTTGCTCGAAAGGCAGATCTCAAGCGGGATGCGGTGGTCGTTCACGTAGTTGAGCAGGTCGCCGTCCTCCTTGAGGCGTGTGCCGTGCCCGATACGGTGGGCGCCGCAGTAGTGCAAGGCCTGGTGGATGCTGTTGGGGCCATATGCCTCGCCGGCGTGGATGGTCACGTTAATGTTGTTTGACAGGATGAGGTTGAAGGACTCCAGGTGGTCGCGGGCGGGATAGTTGTACTCGGCGCCGGCCAGGTCGTAGCCCACCACGCCCCTGTTCTTGAAGGCAACGGCAAGCTCGGCCATCTGCATACTGACCTCCGGGGAAATGTTGCGGATGCCGCATACGATCACACCGCACTTGATACCGAAGTCGCGCTCGCCATCCTTTAACCCCTCGATAACCGACTCCAGGATGGCGGTCACGGGCAGCTTCTTCTGGGTGTGCAGGATGGGAGAATATCGCACCTCGAAGTATTGGACATTCTCTTTGGCATTGTCTTCGACCAGCTCGTAGGCGGCCCGGTAGAGCGACTCTTCGGTCTGCATCACCTTTAAAGTGAGGTCAAAGGTCTTGAGGTAGTCGTTGAGCGACTCGTGATCCTTGCCGGGCTGCAGCTTTTTCTCAAGCTTTTTCAGCGTATCCGCACCGATGTCAACACCGTCTTTTGAGGCCAGCTCGAGGATGGTTTCCATCCGCATCGAGCCATCGAGGTGCACGTGCAGGTCGGTCTTGGGCAACTTCTCAAAGAAATCACGGTTGAAAGGCTTTGTTGGGGTTTTCAGGTCGGTATCGTGGGAGTAGTATATTTCTTTTTGTTTCATCATCGACAATGGTTTTGAAGTGTAGTTAATGTGCTAATGTGTTAATGTGCCAATGTGCTAATGTGCCAATGTGCTAATTAAGAGTCCTTTGGGCAATGTTCAGCAGGTGTTTTCCTGTTCATTGTTTTTCATTTAAATGCAGGGCGGAAGAACCTCTTCAAAACAAGCTCCTGATATAGTATCCTGGCACGCGCTAAAAGCAAAGAACCTATCTGCTGCAAACAAAGGGAAATACTCATCTTATATCCGAAACCCTTCATTAGCACATTGGCACATTAACACATTAGCACATTACATAATAATACGTTTTTCCCGGCAAATTGTTTCACAGACGGCCTACGCAAAGCGGCGCAGGATGTTTTTCACCTGTCCCGGGTATCCTCCGCCGAAGAGGTTTACGTGCACCATCAGCGGGTAGAGGTTAGCGATCTCTGTGCCTTCCTGCCAGCCTTTGTCGAGGGGATAGTGCTCGTTATAGGCATCATAGAAGGCGGCGCTGAAGCCTCCGAACAGCTTACTCATGCCCAGGTCCATGTATCGGTGGCCGTAATATACCGCCGGGTCGATGATCACGGGCTCTCCCTCCTCCCCTGTCATGTAGTTGCCGCCCCAAAGGTCGCCGTGCAGCAGGGCAGGCGGCTCTTCCGGGAAAAAGTCCGTAACGTAGCGGTAAAACTTCTCAAACAGGGTGCTCAGCTCCTTCCCTGCCCTGCCGTTGTCGCGAGCGAGCTTCAGCTGTGCTTCCAGACGCTCGGAGATGAAAAAGGAGATCCAGTCGTCGTGAGTACGGTTGCCCTGTGGCAGGCTGCCGATGTAGTTGTCGTGATCGAGCCCGAACCGGCCGTCATCCGGCTGTTGCTGATGCATCCGGGCCAGCCCTTCTCCAAACTCCTGCCAGAAACCGGACTTTTGGGCTGCCGGGGCTATATACTCCAGCACCAGGATACTTTGGTTGTTCGTCTCCCCGTGGCCAATGACGGCGGGCACCTTAAGGCATCCGGCGTCCTCCAGCAGCTGCAGCCCCCTGGCTTCGGCCTCAAACATCCCCGGGTAGTGCGAGGCAGAATTGTATTTCATGAAAAACCTTCCCTTGTCCGTCTCCACCTGCTGCGCATCGTTGATGCAACCGCCCCCGATGGGCTTCATTCCTGTAATGGTGACAGGCTCTCCCAGGGAGCGACTGATGATTTCGGCTATTTGGTCTTGTATTTGGCTTTGTGGCATGGTTTTGTGAGTTGTCAGTTGTGAGTTATGAGTTGGAGGCTCATTTGAGGGTTAGGGGTTGTGAATTTGGGGTTATAGCCATAAAACGGTCAACGTCATTTAGGCATCGCCTATCGTCCGCTCACAACTCAAAGCTGATTCCCTGCAAATCTACGCTGCAGCCCAAATTCCTCAACAATGTGGCGCATCAATAGCGTATCGCTGTTTGGATGTTCGTCCTTCTGTGAGCCTTGTTGCAACTATTGCTAAGCGATTTACCATAGAGCAACGATTTGAAAATGATTTCTAAATTTTGTGAGTTAACTTCCTGATTATGTGATGATGCTTACGGCAAACTAAAAACAACGCAACGCCAGTGGTCGCGTATTTAAAAAAATGGTAATCAACCGGGTGGGCTTTAGCCCAAGCGACTGATTACCAGGCATATATTGGGGTTAAATTGGTGGAGAATACCGGGCTCGAACCGGTGACCTTTTGGCTGCCAGCCAAACGCTCTAGCCAACTGAGCTAATTCCCCGTGTTTTGGTTGGCAAAATTAATATCTTTTCTTATTTTCACCAAAAAAATCTTTGAAAACGGCACATCCTGCCAGCCCATGCAGCCCATTTAACACTATGAACACCAGCAACCCGCATACCCACTGTAACACACCCCTTAACCCCAATCATCACCAACCCATCAACCCATAACCCCAACCCCAAACTTTATCTTGATCTTAATCTTATCCTCAACCTTAACCTCAACCTAATCTTAACCTCAATCTTAACCTCAACCTAATCTCAACCTCAATCTCAACCTCAATCTCAACCTCAATCTCAACCTTAATCTTAACCTCAATCTCAATCTTAACCTCAACCTAATCTTAACCTCAACCTCAATCTTAACCTTAATCTTAACCTCAATCTCAACGTTAACCTTACTCTCAACCTTAATCTCAATCTTAATCTCAACCTCAATCTCAACGTTAACCTTACTCTCAACCTTAATCTCAATCTTAATCTTAACCTCAACCTTAACCTCAACCTTAATCTTACCATGAAACGCCTCTTCACCGCCATTCACATCCCCCTTGCCGATCCCATAACCGAGGCCCTTGAGCACTTTCAAGCCGTACTGGCCGGTGACAGGATCAACTGGGTGTCGCCTACAAACATACACATCACCCTGAAGTTTTTTGGAGACACGCCCATGCGCGATGAGCCACCTATTAAAAACGCCCTGGAGGCAGCCGGAAAGGAAGCAAAGCCCTTTACCTTCCGCATCAGGGGTTGCGGTACTTTTGGCAACCCCCGTATGCCCCGTGTCATATGGCTGGGCATCGAGGAAGCGGACGGACTCATCCGGCTCTATGATACGATCAACAAACACCTGAAGCCCTTGGGCCACAAGCCTGACAAGAAAGTCTTTGTGCCGCACCTCACCATTGCGCGCGTCAAACACCTTGCCAATTACGCCGGACTTGAGGAGTTGCTTGCCGAATATGCGGAAGAAGACTTCGGGGAGGTCACCGTGGATCGTTTTACCCTGTACCAGAGCATACTGAAGCCCACGGGTCCGGTATATCGCCCGGAATTCAATGTGCTAATGTGCTAATGTGCTAATGTGCTAATTAAGAGTCCTTTGGGCAATGTTCAGCGGTGTTTCCTGTTCCTTGTTTTTCATTTTAATGCGAGGCGGAAGAACCTCTTCAAAACAAGCTCCTGATATAGTATCCTGGCACGCGCTAAAAGCAAAGAACCTATCAGCTGCAAACAAAGGGATATACTCATCTTATATCCGAAACCCTTCATTAGCACATTGGCACATTGGCACATTAGCACATTAGCACATTGGCACATTGGCACATTAGCACATTGGCACATTAGCACATTAGCACATTGGCACATTGGCACATTAGCACATTAGCACATTAGCATATTATTAACCCATTTTTTTTCTAAAACTTTCCACCACCTTCGGGAGTGTCCGGCGGGGGCCCCAGGCTTTTTTAAGGAACAGGCCGGCAAACAGGTTTTTTATGCCTGGCGGGGCTTTATCGAGGCGGGAGGCCTTGCTCATAGTCATCTTATAGGCTTTTATGCCCCAGCGTTCGGTGCGCGGGGGGAAGGCGTTGCGCACGGCCAGGCGCCGGTTTTGCAGCAGCTGGTGGTGCAGGTCGATGCCGGCGGGACATACGTCGGTGCAGCGTCCACAGAGGCTTGAGGCATAGCTCAGGTGGATATATTCTTTCAGCTGCCCGCTCAGGTGCGGACTGATGACAGCTCCGATGGGCCCGCTATATACTGTTCCGTAACTGTGTCCGCCGATGTTCTTATATACAGGACAGGCATTCAGGCAGGCCCCGCAGCGTATGCATGACAGCGCCCGGCGTTGCGGTATGGCCGCCAGGAGGTTGCTGCGCCCGTTGTCGAGCAGGATCACGTACATCTCTTCCGGGCCCTCTTCTTCGCCTGCAGCCCGCGGCCCGCTCACCAGGGTGTTGTATGCCGACATGTCCTGACCTGTGCCGTGAACGGCAAGCAAAGGCCAGAAAAGGTCAAGGTCCCCGGGCGAAGGGATCACCTTTTCTATCCCGGCCACCACGATGTGTACCCGGGGGACGGAAGCACAAAACAGGGCATTGCCCTCGTTCTCCGTAAGAGCAATAGATCCCGTGCCGGAGACCAGAAAGTTGGCCCCGGTGATCCCGGCACCCGCCCGCAGAAAACGCTCCCGCAGATGAGGCCTGACAAAAGATGCGATCTCCTCAGGCGCAGACTCCGGGGGCATGTCGTATTTCTCATGAAAGATCTTTGCAACATCAGCCGCTGAAAGATGCATGGCGGGCGTGACAATATGATAGGGCTTGTCATCAGATATCTGTACTATAAACTCACCCAGGTCCGTCTCCGTGCATTCTATCCCGTTTTTTTCAAGGAAGGTCGTAACCCCTACCTCTTCGGTGGTCATCGATTTTGACTTTACCACCGATCTGATGTACTGCTTTTCCAGGATGTCAAGGATGGCGTTGCGGGCATCAGCGGCATCGCGGGCCCAGATAACCTTTCCGCCACGTGCTGTAAACTGCTGCTCAAACGTTTTTAAATGGTCTTCAAGGTGTTCAAGCACAGAATGCTTTTTCACCGCAGCACGCTGCCGGGCAAGAGCAAGGTTGGCATAAATGCCAAGTCCCTTCTCAAAAGAACGGTCGTAACACGAAATGTTATAAGCGATCTTTTTTCGGTGTTCTACGTCAAAAGCCTTATCCTCACTGGCCTGCTGGAATGCCTGGTATATTTCCCGTGTTGCCATCCTCTGTTCATTAAAACCTGTTATACCTCTTTTATTGGTGGGGTCGTCTGCCTTTAACCATGGCTCGCGCTGTGTTTGCCTGCATGATGCTTCCGGGCGGAAGACATCATCGTGTCCAAAACGGCGCCGGCAACCTAGGCCAACCCCCTTTTTATCTTTTCGACCCTCTTCTGGTGCCTGCCTCCTTCAAAAGGCGTCTCCAGGAAGACCCTTACCGCTTCCAGTGCGTCGTCCTCATCGATAAACCGTGCCGGCAAGGCAAGTATGTTTGCATCGTTATGGGCACGCGCCAACCGGGCTAACTCGGGCTTCCACGACAAGCCTGCCCGGATGCCCGGATTCTTGTTGGCCGTCATGCTGACCCCGTTGCCGCTGCCACACATGACAATGCCGTAATCGTGATCCCCGGAAGATACGGCCGAAGCCAGCGGGTGAATATAATCGGGATAGTCTGCACGCTCAGGAGAAAAAGTCCCGTAGTCAGTACAGGTATGTCCGAGGGAAGATAAATACCCTTTGATCTTCTCCTTTAACTCAAATCCGGCATGATCAGCGCCAATAGCTATGTTCAGCGGTTTATTCTCCATTGTTGAAAACTTTTTGCTGTCTGACAAATCATTTAAATATCAAAGATACTACATAAATTTTTGAGCCAACAAGTTAAGCATGACTTAATGAAATCAGTAAATCATATAAATATATCGAAAGTAAATGATCTGCAGCAATTTATGATTTATTAACATTTGACTGTTGATTTCTGTTGGCTCATTGTTGATAAAATGTGATAGATTTTCCTTGACAAATTCCACCCCACTATTGCATATAAAAATTATCCGGATTTCAAAATTTTTCACCTTCCGAATTATTAAAATTTACTAACAGTTTATTGACACCCGGGAGTGGTTTTTCGTATGTTAACAACTGTCTATTTGTTCACACCGCCGGTTATTCACAGTTTGTTAATAAGTACAATAAACTGCTGGCAATTAGTTATTTAAATCTATAATTCATGTTGATACCCTGTTGATAAGTAGCAATAACACAACTTGTCAAGCAAAGCGTAAAAAAATTACAAACAATATGAACACCCTGATGATGATGAATAGTTTTTTATTAAAATAATTAGTATTCATAAGTCAGGATGCCAGAAAATTTTAAAAAACGGTTCTGTCGAAAATTATATAAGACCAATTTAGCTTTTCCTGTTAAAAATTCTCAAATTATATTCGATAAAATTGAAATTAAGATAAAAATCACTAAATTTGACACGCAAAATTGCATTTTTTTTTGCTGAAGAAACTTCGGTTTACATAATCTTTTTTGCGCCTTTGATCTAAATGTAACAAATCAAAAAATCATCAGATATGGCAAAAGTAAAAATTCTAATTGTAGAAGACGAAACCATTGTAGCGAAGGATATTCAGAACAGTCTGAAAAACCTGGGCTACCAGGTAACGAACATCGTAAACAGCGGCGAAAAAGCCATCCGTGAAGTTGAAGACAAGCGCCCCGATCTTATCCTGATGGATATTATGCTTAAAGGGTCAATGACAGGTATTGACGCTGCCAAGGAGATCAAGGAACGCTTCTCACTGCCCGTGATCTTCCTTACAGCCTATGCCGATGAAAATACCCGTAACAAAGCTAAGGTCACCGAACCCTACGGTTACATCATCAAACCTTTTAAGGAAAAAGAGCTGCAGACCACTATAGAGATGGCTCTCTACAAGTACGAGAAAGACGAAGAAGTAAAAAGAGAACGCGACCTCTATCACTCACTCATCGAAAACAAAGAATCAAAAGATTCTATCTTCGTCCGCGCCGACTACAGGCTCAACAAGATCAACTTCGATGATATTTATTACGTGGAAGCTCTTAAGGACTACGTTGTTATCAATACGTCCGACAACAGCTACACCACGCACACCACCATGAAAGAGATGGTACGCATCCTCCCGGCAAAAGACTTTGTCAGGATCCACCGCTCTTTCATAGTGAACCTGAACAAGATCTTCTCAATCAAATATCCCGATCTTGTCATCGAAGGAAAAATGAAGGTGCTGCCCATTGGCGGACTGTACAGAAAAGAACTCTACAGCAGGCTGAACCTGATATAGGATCTTTCCAACTGTCTCGCCTGCCAACAGGAGACCGCTGAATACCAAAAAGCACCAGGGCAATGCACAAACAATGCCGGCTTTCTGTTATTCTACTCTGACAGACAAAATTCTGGCAGACAATGACAGCATAAATCATTTTTTATTATTCAAAACAAAGGACACGAAAATTCATTCTTCGTGTCCTTTCTGTTTAATCCTTCTGCCAACATCCAACCGCTAATAGCCAATAGCCAACCGCCAATAGCTAATAGCTAATAGCCAACAGCCAATAGCCAGCAACCTCCTTACCCCGCCAGCTCAAAATCAAGCTCTTTCTTCAGTAAATTGGCTCTTTTGATACGAATGCGCACAGGACTTCCCAGCTTGTATTCCTTCTTCGTGTTGTATCCGATAACACGGAAATTGTCTTCGTCCAGGTAGTAGTAGTCATCATCCATATCGCTTAAACGAACCATGCCCTCGCATTTGTTTTCCTTGATTTCCACGAAAATACCCCATTTTGATACACCTGAGATGAGCCCTTCGAACTCTTCACCCACATGCTCCGACATAAACTCCACCTGCTTGTACTTTACAGAGTCCCTCTCAGCCTCCTGGGAGCGTCGTTCCATTTCAGAAGAATGCTGGCAATGTTCCTCGTATAACGCCTCCCTGGCAGACGGCTTGCCATTCATGTAATCAAAGAGCAGGCGATGCACCATCATATCGGGATACCTTCGGATCGGCGATGTGAAATGCGTGTAGTGATCAAATGCCAGTCCGTAATGCCCTATGTTCACCGTGCTGTACTCCGCTTTCGCCATGGTGCGTATCGTAAGGGTTTCTATGAGATTCTCCTCCCCCTTGCCCTGCGAATCCTTTAAGAGCTTGTTGAACGACTTGGCAATGTTGTTCCGGGTATCTGTTTTGACCTTGTATCCCAGTTTTTCCACGAAGGTGGCCAGCGTATTCAGCTTTTCCGGGTTAGGGATGTCGTGAACCCTGTATACAAAGGTTTTCGGTTTTTCCCTGCCGCGGGGTTTGCCGATCTTTTCAGCTACTGCCCTGTTTGCCAGCAGCATAAACTCTTCTATGAGCTTGTGAGACTCTTTCTGCTCACGGAAATATACCTCAAGAGGTTTTCCGTCCTCACCAAGCCTGAACTTAACTTCCTGCCTTTCGAAATCAATGGCGCCAGCCCGCATGCGACGCTCACGGATGATGCCCGCAAACCTGTTAAGCAAGGCAATCTCCTCGTGGTACTTTCCCTCCCCCTTTTCGATGATATCCTGAACTTCTTCGTAATTAAAACGATGGTCGCTGTGTGTAACAGTTTTTACAATCCGGCTCTTTGTAACACGTGCATTGGAAGTGATCGTGAAGATAACGGAGTAGGTAAGCTTATCTTCGCCGGGGCGCAACGAACATACCTCGTTCGACAGCTTCTCCGGAAGCATGGGTATGGTTCTGTCTACCAGGTAAATACTTGTAGCCCGGCTCTGAGCCTCACCGTCGATGATGGTATCAGGCTTCACATAATGCGTTACATCAGCAATGTGAACACCTATTTCCCAAGTATCATCGGAAAGCTTTCTTACCGATAATGCATCGTCGAAATCCTTTGCATCGGCAGGGTCTATCGTAAAAGTAAGTACATCACGGAGATCCTCTCTTCTGGCAATTTCCTTTTTTGGGATATGCACATCGATTGTTTCCGCTTCGGCTTCAACCTCCTTCTCAAAGCGCGATGGAAGGTTATACTCAGCCAGGATGGCATGCATCTCGACCTCGTTCTCACCGGGATCACCCAACACTTCAACTACCTTTCCAAAAGGGTTTTTAGCCGGTGGCTTCCACTCGATGATCTCGACAATGGCCTTCTGGCCATCTTTTGCATCGTTAAGATGTTCGCCGGGAATAAAAATATCGATAGGCATAGCCTTGTTGTCGGCCAGGAGAAAAGCATACCGTCCGGTATACTCTATTACCCCTACAAACCTGTTTTTCGAGCGCCGCAACACCTCCACAATTTCACCCTCCACCTTCTGTGACTTGCGCCTGGGGAATAACCGGACCTTAACATAGTCCTCGTGCAGGGCATAACCCGTATTGTTGGGAGCTATCCTCACATCCTCCAGCAGATCATCAGTGATCACATAGGCCTTGCCGGTAGACTTCATATCGACAGTGCCTTTGATGAAAGGCCCTACCTTGCGCTTCTTCTCAAGGTACGACGGGCTGATCTTGAACTTGCCCTTGTAGACCTCGATCAGATCCCCCTCCTTCGCAAGCGAATACAGTATTCCCGACAGAAACTTTTTATGTTTGGCTCCCTCCTCACCCAACGCCTTGGCGATCTGCTTGTAATTATACACCTGGCGGGGATTGGATTCGTAAATCCGCAAAATCTGCTCCCGTAACTGCTTCTTTATCTTATCTTTTTTTGACATAGTGAGATCCTGTTTTATGAGGAAATTTTTGTTGACTACAAACAAAGATACGATATTAGAACTCCCTTTGGTAATGCAAATGCCATTTTCTCAGGGGCTTTTTAGCTTTTTTTGCACAATTCCCACTACGAATTTTCGTAATTTTACAAGTTAAACTAAGTAATTTCGCTTATGTCAACCACTTTTGACATCCTGTTACGAAAGATTGACCGGTTTATCCGAAGGTACTACATGAACCAGTTAATACGGGGACTGATACTTTTTGGTGCCGGCCTGTTCATTCTTTCCATGGTATTTATAGGCCTTGAATATTTCGGATATTTCAACCCCGGAGTACGGTTCGGGCTGTTTTATGGCTTCATAGCCTTCAACGCAGTCGTCCTCATACGCTACGTTATTATTCCCCTTATGGGGATGATCCGGATCGGGAAGAGGATCAGCCCTGAACATGCTGCCAGGCTCCTTGCAAAATACTATCCCGACGAGATCAACGACAAAGTGACCAACGTTATCCAGCTGCGGAAATACCTGGATCAGAACCCGGAAAATGCTGAACTGATCATGGCGGGTATAGACCAGAAGGCACGGCAAACCGCTGTCATTCCTTTCCATAAGGCAATCCCGCTTCACGGCAACCTTCGCTTTGTGCCTTATGCCGTTGTTCCCATGATCATCATCCTTGGCGTATATCTTCTGCAGCCGGGCACACTTGTGGAACCTGCAAGGAGGATCGTCCAATACGACGTTGTGTTCGAACGTCCGCGGCCTTTTCAGTTTGAAATGCTGTCAGACGGCCAGGCCTTCCGCAACGACGACCTTGAAATACGTATGAAAGCCAGCGGAGAAGCCCTGCCTTCAGAAGCCTACCTGGTGCTGGATAATTCGCGCCACCGGATGAGAACTCACGGAAGGACAGAGTTTACTCACCAGCTGCGCAACATACAACAGGACAAAAGTTTTATTGTAGAAGCCGAAGGTTTCAGGTACGGACCCTACCATATCACGGTAAATGAAAGAGCCTCGTTCACCCATTTCCACATACATGTTGATTATCCGGAGTACACAGAATACCCTGATGACGATTTTACCAATATGGGAGACCTGTCCGTTCTGTATGGCTCGGAGCTTACATGGACCTTCTTTACAAACCGCATTGCCGATATAGAATTTTTCTCCGGGGATGACGAAATACAGGCAGAGAAAGTACGCGAGGGAGAGCACAGGGTACGAATGACTGCTGACGGATCCTTCGAATACAATGTATTTGCTTTTGATGACGAACACGGCCGCGGCGACAGTTTGTCCTATTACGTGAATGTGAACATGGATGAATACCCCCGCATTGCTGTGGAAGAACATCGCGACGATGTACTCCTCGCCCACCTGTTTTACAGGGGCACCATTGGGGATGATTTTGGATTTTCGGGACTGGAGTTCCATTACCGGGTCATGGATCAGGCACAGATTAACAGAGGTGTTGAGACAGACTTCTTCACGGAAAGCATAGACATTGATCCGAATCTGCGGAACCAAACCTTTTATCACCATTTTGACCTGCAAAGCATCTATGTTCAACCCGGAGAGACCGTAGAGGTGTATTTTACCGTTTACGACAACGATCCGCTGAGAGGTCCAAAAAAGACCAACAGCAGGGTCTTTTCGCACTACATTCCCACAGAGGAAGAGATCCTTGCAGAGAGAAGGGAAGGGGAGGAGAGGATAGAGCAGGGCTTGAGCGACGGTGCAGGCCAGGTTAAAGATGCCAGGGATCAGATCGACGAACTGAGAAGAAACCTGCTGGACTCAGAAAGGGCGGGATGGGAGGAAAGAGAGGCAGTGGAGCAGCTTCTCGACAGGAAAGAAGAGATGGAAGAACGGCTCCAGGAAATATCCGACCTGAAGAAAGAAACAGAAACCCGCTCTGAGCAGTTTATGGAAAGCAGCGAGCGGCTGCAGGATATGCAAAAGGAACTGCAGCGCCTCTTTGACGAGGTGATGAGCGACGAGATGAAAGAGCTGTTTGACAAAATTCGTGAGGGTCTTGATGAGATGAGCCGCGACGAGATCTATGAACAGCTTGATCAGATGGACTTTGAGTTCCAGGACCTGGAAATGCGCATGGAACGAACCTTAGAGATGTTCAGGCAGTTTGCCATGGAGCGCTTGCTCGAAGAAAGCATCAACAGGCTAGAACAGCTTGCCGAACAACAGGCAGAGCTTCAGGAACAGACTGAGGCAGGTGGCGATTCCGAAGAGCTTTCGGAGTCGCAACAACAGATCCAGGACGCATATGACAACATCCAGGATATGCTGGATGAGTTTCGTGATCTGAACGAAACCCTGAGCCGCCCTAAAGACATACCGGATACACAACAGCAACAGGATGCAATATCCGATGATCTGCAGGACGCACTGGATCAGCTTCATCAGGACAACCTGCAGCAAGCAGCGCCGCATCAGCAGGATGCCGGACAAAAGATGCAGGAATTCGGTGAGTCGCTAATGCAGATGAAGCAACAGATGTTCCAGGAGCAGCTTGCCGAAGACGCCCGTGCCATACGGATGATCCTCGAAAACCTGCTGCGCTCAAGCTTTGCACAGGAAGACCTCCTGCTGGCTACACGTGAAGCGAATGTCAACGACCCGCAGTACCCGGAGCTTATCCGTGAGCAGAGGAAGATAGAGAGCGATATGGAAATGATAAACGACTCCCTTGTAGCCCTGAGCAAACGCCAGATTGCCATAGAATCTTTTGTGAACAGGGAGGTGGCAGAGATCAACCACCAGATGAGGCAGGCTATAGACCACATGATAAACAGGAGAAGGCACCAAAGTTCTTCGCGGCAGCAACATGTGATGACACATATCAATAACCTGGCCCTTCTGCTGAACGAAAGCCTTCAGAATATCCAACAACAGATGGCAATGGGAGAGGGTATGGGCGACGACATGCAGATGGGGGAGGGGCAGTCTTTTCAGAACCTCAGGGAGATGCAGGAGCAGCTCAACCAGATGCTTGAGCAGATGCAGGATGGCTTTGAACCTATGCCCGGAGAAACCGGTGAACAACAGATGGGCATGAGTGAACAGATGGCACGTATGGCCGCTGAACAGCAGGCCATCAGGAACAAATTGCGCGAGATGGCCGATGAGATGAGCGGCAGGGGCGATGAGGGTGCACGGGAGCTGCGCGAGCTGCAACGGCAAATGGAACAATCCGAGCTGGACATGTTGCGAAAAGAAATTTCGACACAGACGATGCACCGCCAGGAAAGAATTTTAACCCGCCTTCTGGAGCATGAACGTGCTGAAAAACAACGCGAAACAGAAGACAGAAGAGAAGGGACCACAGCAGAAGATTACGACATCAGTAACCCTGAAGACTTTTTTGAGTATAATAGGATAAGAGAACGGGAAGTGGAGATGTTGAGAAGTTTGCCGCCAGGGCTCAGGCCGTTTTACAGAACACTGGTCGAGCAGTATTTTTTGCATATGGAATGACAAAATATGAATCAAAGCGAGAGTCAGCTTACTGAAAGCCCTTTCAATACACGCAAACCTATGCCGTGCATGCAGAAGTGACCGGTTCCCGTAGCATGAAACAATCCATGCCAGAATTTTTGAAACACAGGAGGTTGATTATTGGGACGTTTCGACATTTCGACATTTCGACATTTTGACAGTTTCAACACAGCCCCTGAACCTTTGACAAGAACATAAACACCTCTGTGGCAATTAGTTGAAAAAACATAAGCACATGAAAAACAACTAACAGATGAAGCAGAACTACCGGAACCGGCACCTCAAATTGCAGGACGATGACCTGTCCATTTCCAGGCTTGAAGCGTTTTTGGACTCAATATGTGACGACTACCGTATTTACGACGATTACTACGGAAACATTATATCAAGCGTTACTGAAGCATTCGACCTGGTAACCGGGATGCAACAAAAGAATGCTGATGTCGACATCTATTTCTCTTCCGGTAAAAACGGATTGGTGTTCAGGATTATCCTCAGGGATATGTTTATAGATATTGCCAGGATACAGGAGCGTATTGAAAACAACGCAACCGGCATCCCGGATGAGGAATGGGACGAGCCGACCCGCAGCTTGTTTCTCATTAATTCATTGGCCGATAATGTTGTTATCAATAATGAAGACGAAAGCCTGGAGATCTTGTTCCATGTTACAGGCATAAACGAATTTCTTACAGAGCAGCGCAGGCAACTGTTGTATAATTATTATGACAAACTATTGCGTGAAAAGAAAACGTATAAATAACCGTGGATCAACCTGCACCTCCCCCGAACGATTCTTTTCCCCGTATTCTTTTTCATTATGAAGATGTTTATGTTCCTGATATTCAGGAGCATAAGGCTGAGGCGTGGATCCTTGACGCTATCAAAACCGAAGGCAAACAAGCCGGGGATATTTCTGTTATCTTTTGCAGGGATGAGTACCTGCACAGGATAAACAAATCATATCTTGATCATGATACGCTTACTGATGTAATAACGTTTGACTATACAGGGGAAGAAGGTTACGTTTCTGGTGATATCTTTATCAGCTACGAACGTGTTGAGGAGAATGCGAAACTGTTCAACCAACCCCTGCCTCATGAACTGCACAGGGTTATCATTCACGGTGTGTTGCACCTGCTCGGCTACCGCGACAACACCGGACCTGAGAAGGCGGCTATGCACGAAAAGGAGAATTATTACCTATCTTTGCGTTTCTAAAGAAGAAAGTCATGTTGTTTGATCGTTACGACGTTATTGTGGTAGGAGGCGGACATGCAGGATGCGAGGCTGCCTCTTCTGCGGCACGGCTTGGATCAAAGGTATTGCTGATCACAATGAATTTTTCGACCATCGGACAGATGTCGTGCAATCCCGCTATGGGCGGTATTGCCAAAGGACAGATTGTTCGGGAGATAGATGCGCTGGGTGGATTAACCGGTATTGTAACCGATCACACCATGGTGCAGTTCAGGATGTTGAATCTGAGTAAGGGGCCGGCTATGTGGTCGCCCAGGGCGCAGAGCGACCGCCATGCCTTTTCCCAAAAATGGCAGGAGCAACTTCAGAATATCGAAAATCTTTTTATATGGCAGGACACCGTGCGCGGATTGATCTTTGAGGACAAGCGGGTTACAGGCGTACAAACCCGTATTGCCGGCGATATTTTTGCGCATTCGGTGATCATCACGAGCGGCACATTTCTGAATGGAAGGATACACATTGGTACCAACAGCTATCCGGGAGGCAGGATGGGAGAGACAAATGCTACAGAATTGACTGACAGCATATGTGCCACCGGAGTTGAAAAGGAGCAACTGAAAACTGGTACGCCTGTACGCGTGGATGGCAGAACCATTGATTTCTCCAGGATGACAGAACAGAAGGGTGATGACAAGCCAGGCCGGTTTTCCTACCTGGATACTCCCCCGTTGCATGACCAGCTGAGCTGTTTTCTGACGTATACAAATCCGGAAGTCCACAGCGTACTGCAAAAAGGTTTTGAGCAATCGCCGCTTTTTGCGGGCCGGATCAAAGGAACAGGGCCGAGGTACTGTCCTTCTATAGAAGACAAGATCGACCGTTTTTCAGACCGCACCCGGCACCAGCTTTTTGTAGAGCCGGAAGGCCGCGGCACAAACGAGTTTTATGTTAACGGGTTTTCTTCCAGTCTGCCTATTGAAGTACAATACCAGGCACTGAGGCTTATCCCTGGATTTGAGGAGGCGATGATTGTCAGGCCCGGATACGCCATAGAGTACGATTATTTCCCCCCCACGCAATTAAAATTCTCGCTTGAGAGCAAAATTGTCGGGAACCTTTATTTCGCAGGCCAGGTAAACGGTACAACCGGTTACGAGGAGGCTGCCTGCCAGGGTCTGATGGCAGGCATCAATGCACACCGGAAAAGGTTAGGAGAGGAGCCCGTTGTGCTGAAGCGGTCGGAGGCATACATCGGTGTGCTTATCGATGATCTGGTCACAAAAGGCACCCGGGAACCTTACCGGATGTTTACCAGCCGTGCCGAGTTCAGGATACTGCTGCGCCAGGACAACGCCGATCAGCGCCTTACCCGGCTCGGACATCAAATAGGGCTTGCATCGGATGAACGCCTGGAGAGACTTAATGAAAAGGAAAAGAGCTGTGAACGGATACAACATCTTTTGCAAAACGAAAGCGTTACTCCGGACGAGATTAACCACTTTCTGGAGAGTGCCGGTACAACGACAATAACACGCAAGACCAGGTACAGCCAGCTGATACTCCGGCCCCAGGTAAACCTGAAAGGGCTTGTGAACCAAAGCAGCACATTGAAAAACGCCCTGGCTGATATAACAGAACAACCCAATGCAGATGAAATTTTCCAGGCTGCAGAAATTCAAATTAAATACAAGGGCTACCTTGAAAAAGAGCGTGAGCTTGCCGACAAAATGCAGAGGCTTGAAAACTTAACTATCAATGAAACCATTGACTATGTGAAGATCCCTGGGCTAAGCAACGAAGCGCGGGAAAAACTTGCCAATCAACGCCCCGAAACCATAGGGCAGGCATCACGCATCAGCGGCGTTACCCCCTCGGACGTTTCTGTTTTGTTGGTTTATTTAGGAAGATAAATAAGTGATGGTTTTTTGAAAATGTTCCACGTGGAACAATTTATCATTCTCCAATGGAATATGTAGAGCATTGTGTTTTATGCGGCAAATACAGGACGCAGCACCCCTATATGAAGGTTAGGGATGCCCTTGTAACCGGCGAAGTGTTCGACCTCACCCGATGCGGCCGCTGTAAGTTCGTCCTAACAAACCCTAGACCAGAGGCCCAGGACTCCTTAAAGTATTATAAATCAGACGATTACATATCTCATACCGATCGAAAAAAGAACCTGAAAGAGAAGGCTTACGGCTTGGTTAAGAAACGCATGCAGGTTCGTAAAATTCAATGGATCAGCAAGCACCTTGAAAACTTTCCTCATAAAGAAAAAGAAGCCCGTAATGAGATGGGCAAAGGTTTTTCCTTGCTCGATTACGGCTGCGGAACCGGCGACTTTGTTATTGCTGCGGAAAAAGCCGGATTTAAAGCCCGGGGATATGATCCGGACAGCCTGGCAATGCAACGCGCACAGAATAAAGGGGTTAAGACTCTGAAAGTCCGCAAGGACGGCTGCCTTTACAGGTCACCTGAATTCGATGTCATTACCCTTTGGCACGTCCTCGAACACATTCCAAATATCAGAGAGGTGATCGCCTCGTGCCGGAAAGCACTCAAACCCAATGGCATCATGATTGTGGCTGTGCCCATGGCTAACAGTTACGATGCCCTTCACTATAAAGAAAAATGGGCCGCCTGGGATGTGCCCCGGCACCTGTACCACTTTGTCCCCGGAACCGTGAAAAACCTTTTCAGCCAGGAGAAACTTGAATGCGTGGCGACGTATACCATGCCGTTCGACGCACTCTATATTTCCCTGCTGAGCGAACAAAATAGAAAAACAGAACGGAAAGGCGAGCATAAACCCGGCAAAAACACGGCCGGAGCAAGCGTGATCTTTCGGGCAGTGCGCTCAGGAATCAAATCTAACCTGAAAGCCCGCAAAGAAAAATATCCTGCTTCGAGCCAGGCATTCGTCTTTAAAAAACAGTAAACCCACAATCCAAGCCCTTGGCAGGAGGGCAATGACACAGACTCCCATACCCCCGGGATGGGGCTAAAAGCAGCGAGCAAGGAAGACATTGATCATTAACAAAGGGTAAACAGACAACCCAGGTCCCCCGGCAGAAGGGCAATGACACAGACTGCCATACCCCCTGGATGGGGCTAAAAACAACGAGCAAGGAAGACATTGATCATTAACAAAGGGTAAACAGACAACCCAGGTCCCCCGGCAATAGGGCAATGACACAGACTGCCATACCCCCGGGCCGGGGCTAAAAACAACGAGCAAAAAAGACAGTTGCTTAAAAAACAGTGAACACACAATGCAGCACCCGGCAGGAAGGTAAATAAACAGACAACCCAGGTCCCCCGGCAGGAAGGGCAATGACACAGATTCCCATACCCCCGGGATGGGGCTAAAAGCAGCGAGCAAAAAAGACATCCCCTGTTTTGGTACAGGTTTTGCTATTATGCCCGGGGAAAGACACACGGTTGGGGACAGGGACAAAGACACGAAGATCCGTATAATATGGTTTTATCTGTTTAAATTAAAGTCAAAAAGTCGAAAAGTCAAAATAACCTTACACCCTGTTTGTCAACACCTTGTCATGGAGGGGACTTCAACGGGCTCGCAAGTGACCGGAGCCCGGTGTTCAGGACCGAAGAAGCATTAACCTGTTTGTCAAACACGGTGGCATGGCCCGGTTAATCTAAGTAATAAACCACATATCCGGCGGAAAGAAATGCGGCATGTAACGCTATACAAGTATCTCGAAAAAGTTGGGCTGGCCATCATACTGATCCTCCTCAGCGCAGTGGTTTACCACTTCAGGGAAACCACCACCGACAGCGAAACGCATGTCAAACAGTTTACCAGAGCGCTGCATAAACAGGAAAACACAGCCAGCCGGATATTGGATGACTTCGTTTTCCAATACCGGGAAAGCGAAGGAGAAATCCTCAATGATGCCGCATACGTCAAAAAACTAAACCAGCTCTTTGAAAGGAAAGGCATCATACTGGCCCTTGCTGAAAACCAAAGAATCTCTTTCTGGTCGCATAACCATATTCCTCTCGAAGAAAGAGTGCTTCCTGTGGAGGAAACAGGAGCCTCACGGATCGAAAACGGCTGGTATTACCACCACAAGTACACCGGCAACGACAAAAGTTTCTTTGTGTACTACCTCATCAAAAATGACTTTAAATACCAAAACCAGTTCCTGGTAAACAGGTTTCATGATGCCCTGCCCGAAATCAGCGACATCTTCTTTATCAGCGACCGGGAAGACATGGGCTACCCCGTTCACTCCCAGGACGAAACGTATTTGTTCTCGCTGGCTTTGCGCAGCGAATCCGCACTGGTAAAGACATCCGGGTGGGTGGAAAATGCTGCACTGCTGCTCGCACTGGCAGCATTGGCCATCCTGGTGTATTTTACCTTCCGGTACTTTTCGCGGCTGTTTGCTGCAGGAAGGAGGGTCACCGCAGTCACCGGTTTTCTTGCCGTCATCATCCTGAGCCGGATCCTTTCTTTCTGGTCGCAGGTCCCACGGGCACTGTACAACACCAAACTGTTTTCGCCGGAGCTGTACGCCACCTCCGACATATTGCCCTCCCTGGGTGACCTGATGACAAACATTGCAGCCGTCACAATCATTGGCTATTTTCTTTTCAGCAACCTCAGGAATATTGAGCTGAAAAGCACACCCGGTAAAGCGGGCTCGGTATTGGCCGCATCCGGCTTTTTTGTGCTGATATACCTCATATGCGGACTGGCGCTTTATATCATCGACGGCCTCGTGATAAACAGCGACCTGAACCTCAACGTAAACTTTATTTTTAAACTGGACACCTACAGCCTCCTTGGATTTCTGACCATCGGCCTGATCTCCTTTGCTTTTTTCTTTTTCAGCATCATACTTTGCCGCCTGGCACTGCACCTGCTGAGCACACGAAAAGCCTTTTGGACGACCTGCATCAGCACCTTTGCCGTACTTGCCGCCATTACATGGATCCTTGCAGGGGCAACGCCCCTGCTTTGGGGCCTGGCAGCCTCATCGGTCGTGATCTTCGAACTCGACCGGCAAAGCAATACACCACGGAAAAACTTCTCAACACTGGTGATAGCGCTCTTCCTGTTCAGCATCGTCTCCACAGCAGCCCTCTATCGCTTCAACGAAGAAAAAGACCGTCAAATAAGGAAAAGCCTGGTGCTGCAACTGGCATCCGAACAGGACCCCGTGGCAGAATTCCTGTTTCTGGAGCTTGAAGAGGCCCTGTTTCAGGATAACCAGCTCGAATACCTGGTACAACACGACCCCTATAACGAATCGCTCATCTATAACTATCTTCAGTTTCATTACTTCTATGACTTCTGGGAAAAATACGACATCCAGGTTACGGTATGCCGGCCCGAAGAGCCGCTCCTTATAAAACCTGCCAATGTTGAAGTGGAGTGCGCTGCCTTTTTCCGAAACTATATCATGACGTTCGGCAGAGAGACCATGAGCGAAAATTTCATATACCTCGACAACAACACGGGCAGGAACAGCTACATCACCAAGGTTCCCTTCGGAAGAGAAGACCATGACGGCCGGGCGGAGTATAACCTGTACATCGAGTTCGACGCCAAATTCATAGCACGCGACATGGGCTTCCCCGAATTGCTTATCGATGACGCGATAGACCTGAACCGCGAACTGATCAACTATTCCTACGCCACGTATAAGTCAGGGTATCTTGTAAATGAGTTTGGCCCCTTTTCCTATAATGTTGAAGCCGCCGTATACCCGCATCCGGACAACGAATTTCTTTATTTTGATTTCGACAACCACTGCCACCTCATCTACCAAAAAGACGCCGACACGCTGATCATCATCAGCCGCCCCCATGGATCCCTGCTGGAGGCCATAGCACCCTTCTCTTATCTCTTTATTTCATTTTTTGTGCTGGTAGTTGCCTTCTGGTTGCTCGTAAACCGCAAAAAACCGGTGCACCTCTTTAAAATGACTTTCAGAAAACGGGTCCAGTACTCGATGATCGCCGTCCTTCTGGTGGCAGCCCTTTCGATAGGAGGGGCCTCGGTATGGTTTATTTACAACATCTATGAAAACAAAAACCTGTCATTCCTGAACGAAAAGGCCCACAGCGTGCTGCTGGAAATCGAGGATGACCTCGCTGCCGACCGCCACCTCGACCATACCATGGAGTACTTTTTGTATGACCTGCTGCTGCAATATTCCAACGTGTTCTTTACCGACATAAACCTTTACAGCCCGGAAGGGCGCCTTATTGCTTCCAGCCGGCCCAAGGTCTTTGAAGAAGGACTGGTAGGGCGCAAGATGGATCCCGTAGCCTACCACAGGATACATACAGAGCAGCGCAGCAACTTCGTCCACAACGAGCGCATAGGAAAACTGGAATACCTGTCGGCCTATACCCCGCTGTATAACCGCTATAACGAAAAGCTGGGATACCTCAACCTGCCCTATTTTGCCAAACAAAGCGAATTGCGCAACGAGGTGTCCTTCTTCCTGGTCGCCTTCATCAATATTTACCTCCTGCTGATCGTGCTGGGAGTCATCGTTGCCCTGTTCGTTTCGGGATACGTTACCAAGCCCCTCCAGCTGATACGTGAAAATATGGCGCGCGTGAAACTAGGAAAAGCAAACCAGAAGATAAAGTGGTCCCGCGAAGACGAGATTGGCAGCCTGATCGCTGAATATAACCGCATGATTGACGAACTGTCTGTCAGCGCCGAACTCCTGGCCCGCAGCGAACGGGAAAGCGCATGGCGCGAGATGGCAAGGCAGGTGGCCCACGAGATCAAAAACCCGCTTACCCCCATGCGGCTTAATGTACAATACCTGGAAAAAGCATGGAAAGAAAAGGCCCCTGACTGGGACAAGCGGCTGGAACGATTTACCAAGACCATGATCGAACAGATCGACAACCTCTCTGTCATCGCAGGAGAATTCTCCGACTTCGCCAAGATGCCTTCAGGAAAACAGCAACGCCTTAACCTGCGGCAGCTGCTGCCCGAGGTGCTCGACCTCTATGAGGACTTCGAACGGGTTTCGATACGGCTCCATATGCCCGGAGGCGACGACCCCATGTTCGTGAGAGCGGACAGAAACCAACTGCTCAGGGTGTTTAACAACCTGATAAAGAATGCTATACAGGCTTATCCGAGAGGTGATACAGCAGAAATTGATGTGACATGCAGCAAAGAGGGCTACATGTATAGTATTGAAGTTTCTGATAGGGGCTGTGGCATTCCTGACGAGCTAAAAGGCCATATCTTTAGCCCATACTTCACCACAAAGACCAAAGGAATGGGCCTGGGCCTTTCGATGGTAAAAAACATTATTGAAGGGTTTGGGGGCAACGTCTGGTTTACCTCCCGCGAAGGCGAAGGCAGCGTATTCGGTTTCACCCTGCCCGAAGACCAAAGAAGCCAGTGAATGCTTCTAAACCAGGTCAGATTGTAAGGCGTCGAAAGCCAATAGCAAATAGCCAAAAGCCTGCTTAGTATGAACACCCCCGTGACAATAATCACCCCCCTGTGTGTCAAAAATCCTGTCATGGGCGTTTGGCTTCGCCGAGCTCGCAAGTGCCCGGTCCTTCTATTTGTACTCCAGCGGCTCGACCTCGCCGTTTAGTACCATGAGGCCGTTCATTGCCAGGGCGTGCATTTCATCTTCTCCGGGGTAGACATAGACGGGGCCAATGTGGCAATACAGCAGGCAACCCATCTTTTCATCTATTTGTACTCCAGCGGCTCGACCTCGCCGTTTAGTACCATGAGCCCGTTCATTGCCAGGGCGCGCATTTCATCTTCTCCGGGATAGACATATACGGGGCCAATGTGGCGAACCCGTTTTGATACAGCCTCAACGAAAGGTTTTCCGTATGCAATACCGCCGGTGAGCAGGATAGCATCCACTTCGCCTTCCAGTACTGCCGACATGGCGCCGATCTCTTTGGCTACCTGGTAAGCCATGGCATCCTGTATAAGAATGGCTTTCTCGTCGCCGGCCTTGGCCCTCTTTTCAACCTCATAGGCGTCGTTGGTGCCCAGGTAGGCGACCAGCCCACCCTGCCCTGTGATCATCTTCCGGATCTCTTCCTCGCTGTATTTCCCGCTGAAACACATTGTCACGAGTGCGCCCGCCGGAAGGGTTCCGCTGCGCTCAGGGGAAAAGGGCCCTTCGCCATCAAGCGCCTGGTTGACGTCGATCACACGGCCCCGGTAATGCGCGCCCACACTGATACCTCCGCCGAGATGAGCCACGATCAGATTTAACGCCTCATACTTGTTGGAGACCGACTTCGCATGTTGCCGCGCAATAGCTTTCTGGTTCAGCGCATGGAAGATCGAGATGCGCTCAAACTCAGGATGCCCGGAGATCCGGGCGATGTCGTCGAGCTCATCTACAACAACCGGGTCGGCAATATAAGCACGGGCCCCGGGAACAGAACGGGCAATATCGTGGGCGATCAACCCCCCCAGGTTGCTGGCATGCTGCCCCAGGACACCCACCTTTAAGTCTTCCGTCATGGGCTCGTTAACCTCATAAACGCCCGAAGGAATAGGCCTTATCAAACCGCCGCGGCCAACGATCACCTTGATGGTGCTGACCTCAAAAGAGGCACTCTCCAACTCGTCCAGGATAATCTGCTTGCGAAACGCATACTGGTCCGTGATCTTTTCGAAACCGGCAAGGTTTTCGGTTGAATGTTTGATGTTCTTCAGAAAAACCTCTTTGGTGTTGTCAAACACCGCGATTTTTGTAGACGTGGACCCAGGGTTAATGGCCAGGATCAAATTTTCTTCCATCTGTTTGTGTTTTATATGTTTGCTTCATGTGTTTGTAATTTTTCAACTAGCTGGTTATCTGGTGTTTATTTTTTCAACAGAACTCCCCCGTGACAATAATCATCCTCCTGTGTGTCAGAAATCCTGTCATGGGCGTTTTATCTGTTGATAAATTGTTTGGTGCGATTCTCAATAATGACGTATCTACACTACGATGATGCTCCGGGCCACCCTAAACCACAGCGCAAACGAAATCTCTTTTTCAGTTTGCGGTTTTACAGCTGCCGGGTTTGTTGTGTTTCGGCAAAAAGCCTGAGACACTAACAGTTTATATGTTTGTGTTTTGTTAATGCTTACTTCTTGACCGTACTCCCAATCCTTGCCACCCCGCTCTCAATACCCTCAACGGCAGAAAAGACCCCCCACAGTTGTTTGCTGGCCGGCCTTTTAGCCTACGGCAGCTGCCAGTGCAATGCTGTTAAGCTTCGTTTCGTCGGTGTCGGCACGGGATGTCAAAACGATAGGAGCAGCGGCCCCCAGGATTACGGCAGCACACTTTGCCCGGGCGAAGTAAATAAAGTCCTTGTAAAGCCCGTTTGCCGCGTCAATGTCGTCTGGTACCAGAATATCTGCATCACCGGCTACAGGGCTGTTTATACCTTTCAGATCGGCGCTTTTTTTGCTGACCGCATTGTCAAAGGCAAGCGGCCCGTCGATAATGCAGTTTTTAATCTGTCCACGATCCCCCATTTTGGCAATGGCGCTGGCCTCCATGCTCGACTTCATGGCAGGGTTTACTGTTTCCACTGCACTGAGCATGGCCACCTTGGGCTTTTCAATGCCCAGCTGCTGAAAATACACTACCGCATTGCGGGTTATGCTTACTTTTTCCATGAGCTCCGGTGAAATATTCATGGCAGCATCCGTTAACCCAATCAGTTTGTGGTAGGAGGGAAGTTCAAAAATGGCCAGGTGAGAGATCTGCTCGCCCGTACGAAGCCCAAACTCCTTGTTTAGCACCGCCTTTAGCAACACAGCCGTTCCCAGGTTACCCTTCATAAGGACCTCTGCATCCTTTTCCCTGACCATTTTCACTGCCCTGGCAGCAGCTTTGGCATTGTCAGGCTCGTTGATCACCAGAAAAGGCTTTAGGTCATAGGCCTGTTTGTCGGCAATCTCCCGGATCCTGGCTTCGTCTCCAATAAAAATGGGGTCCACCAGGCTGTTGTCCCGGGCGCTCATTACGGCCCCCATGGCATGCGCATCATGCGCGGCAGCCAATACCAAACGCCGGCGACTGTGACCCCTGGCCATGTCGTGTAGTTGTGATAGCTTCGTTAACATATGTTTTGGGATTAATTGATTGCGTTTCGTCCTCAAAAGTAAAAAAAAGATATGAAACGCCGTTGCAGGATTTTGGCAGAAAGCTTCGATGCCGGAAGGAGCAGCCGCCCCCTTCCCCCTGAAAGGCCCATGACAGGTTTTTGACAAGGGGGATGATTATTGTCACGGGGGGTGTGTTCAGACTAAGCAGGCTATTAACTATTGGCTATTGACCAGCAGGACTAATTGTTGGAAGTTTGGAGCTGACAGGCCCTGGAAAGCAAAAAGCAGGAATAATAAGGCAACGGAGGCGCGTTGACGAAGCTCCGGGTGCGAAACGATTGGGGAGCAAGGCGATTCGGGATTAAGGCTGAGCGTTCGTGGGGCATTGAGCTGCAAGCGCCTGCGGGGCAAAACCATATCAGAAAAGATGCCTGAACGGCACGAGTACCCACTCGAAAAACTTCTGAATGGTAGGGCGCTGCTTCCAGCTTTGGTAGTGGAAAGTCTCAGACTCCTTGCGTGTCTCGTTGAAATGATTGATCATCTGGCGCACCAGGCTTTTATGGCTCCCGGCAAGGCAAATCTCGTGCATATACCGGAAACTCCGGTAGTCGAAGTTCGATGACCCGACAATAAAATATTTTCTGTCGGCCAGAAACATCTTGGAATGAAGGTTCTGGGGAAGGAAGAAGTAAATGTTGACCCCGTGCTCTGCCAGCTCGCCAAAATATTTCGAAGACAAGACATCCATGATGCCCACGTCAGACTTTTTGGGAATGTGCACGTGTACCTTTACGCCGCGGTCAGCTGCATCTGTAAGGGCTTTGCGAAGATTGCTTCCCGGCAGGAAATAAGGCGTTTCAATAACAATCTCCTTTTGGGCTGCCTGGATGAGCTCAAGATGCTTCTTCTTTACAGGCTGAAAAGCCAGGGAGGGCACATCCCGGATGATCTCCATCCCGTCAAAGGAAATCGTCCTGGTATAGGATAATTTATCGTAAAAGTACTTGTTATAGATCTTGAAGTTCTCTTCGATAACGCGCTTAAACTTTTTTGCAATACCGCCCCTGATGCGGAACATGGATTCGCGCCAGTTCAGGGCGTAGCTCACGATATTGGCCGAGCCGATCCAGGTGATCTCATCGTCGATCACCAGGATCTTGCGGTGATCCCTCCGGTGGTTCTTGGTGAAGGTGTCCAGGTTAAACCGGATCTTCTTGAAAAACTTAAGTTCAGCACCCTCATCAACCAACTCCTGGAAAAAAGAATAGCTCGAAGAGGCCCCCCAGGAGTCAATAAGAAGTTTGATCTTTACCCCTTCGCGGCATTTTTTCAACAGGTAGTCGCGAAACCTGACCCCCATAGGGTCATTGCGAAAACGATAGATTTCAAGAAAAATATACCGCGACGCCTTTTTAATATCGTTCAGCATCGCGGTATAATAAGAAAGTGAGTCTGAGAGTAAACGTATTTGCAGGTCCTGGCTGGCTTCCATAGCTTCTCTGGTATTACCGGGCTAAGGCCCGAAACATAACCAAAGATATAAAATTGTAGAATAATGTGCTAACGGATCGCCACCTAATGCTTACGAAACCTTGATCTGCTTGCTCAGCCTTGCCTTGTCGATCTTGGGAACCGTAATGTACAGTATCCCGTTGTCATACCTGGCTTTGATGTTCTCAGCATCAGCCGTTTTTGGGATAGAGAACGAACGGGTAAACGCATCCATGTCGAACTCCCTGCGCAGGAATTCACCCTCCTGCTTTTCATCTTCTTTCTTTTCAAATGTGACGGTAAGAATGTTCTCTTCCATCTCCATGTTGAAATCCTCTTTTTTCATCCCCGGCACCGCCAGCTGGATCTCAAAGGCTTTTTCGCTTTCCAGGATGTTGGTTGCAGGTACGCAGCCACAGTTCCTTTCAAACCCGGTTTCAAAATCTCTGTCAAACATCTGGTCCATCATCGGACGCTTATGCCATCTGATAATTGTCATGATTGTTTCCTCCTGTTTTGGTGATACAAGTAATTTTTTCCTTCCTGATCACAAAAGCCGTTCCTTTGCGTACCGTGGGCAAAAAACAGCCATTTTGGCGCAGAAAAGTTGCCAAAACAAGGGTATTATGCAAATAACCGGTCAAAATGGCTGTTTTTTCGCGGGTTTGTTTTTTTTCCTTATGTTTGGCGGAAATTTCAAAAAATCGAATATTAACACCATAAAACAGTTGTATCATGGAAGAAAATCAATATTTGCTTAATCCCAATCCACTGGTTCGTTTCTTACACAAATCACCCGCCGAGTTTACCAAAGAGGACATCATGCGTTTTGTCCAGGAGAACGAGATCGAGGTGTTGAACTTTCGTTATGTGGGGGGCGACGGGCGGCTGAAGGCCCTTAATTTCCCTATTCAGAGCAGGGAGCATCTCGACACCGTCCTGTCTACCGGCGAGCGTGTTGACGGCAGCAGTCTGTTCACCTTTCTGGAGGCCGGCTCTTCCGACCTCTATGTAATACCCCGGTTCCGCACCGCTTTCATGAATCCGTTTTCTGAGATCCCGACACTTGATATCCTGTGCTCCTATTACGACAAAGACGGCAAGCCGATGGAAAGTGCGCCTGAAAACATCATGCGCAAGGCTTACCGTGAGATGGTTGAAAAGACAGGTTACGGCATGGAGGTGATGGGCGAGATCGAGTATTATGTGATCAGCGAGAAAGACCCCCTGTACCGCGCCACCGACCAGCGGGCCTATCATGAGTCAGAGCCTTTCGTGAAGTGGGAGCAGCTGAGGCTGGATGCGATGATGGCCATGGCACAGACCGGTGCCCAGATCAAGTATTCGCATTCGGAGGTGGGCAATTTTTCTGATGACGAATTTGATTATGAGCAGAATGAAATTGAGTTTCTTCCTACGGACGTGGAGTCGGCTGCCGACCAGCTAATCATTGCCAAATGGATCCTTCGTCAGGTTGCTTACCAGTATGGTGTAACGATGAGCCTGGCACCGAAGATCACTGCTGGCAAGGCCGGAAGCGGCATGCATATCCACATGCGTATCATGAAAGACGGGGAGAATGTAACGCTTCAGGACGGCCGCATCAGCGATCCTGCGCGAAAGGCTATTGCAGGGATCCTGGACCTGGCCCCCTCCCTGTCTGCCTTTGGCAACACCATACCTACCAGCTATTTTCGCCTTGTTCCCCACCAGGAGGCTCCCACCAACGTCTGCTGGGGCGAACGCAACCGTTCCACACTCATCCGTGTCCCCCTGGGCTGGGTAGGCTCGGGCGATATGGTTGCCAGGGAGAACCCCAACGAGTGCCCGCAGGATAAAGATCAGCGCGACAAACAGACCTTCGAGTTTCGCTGCCCCGACGGATCGGCAGACATATACCTGCTGATCGCCGGCCTGCTGGTGGGTGCCCGCCACGGGCTGGAGATGCCCAACGCCCTGGAGATTGCTGAAAAAACCTATGTGGATGTCAACATCTTTGACGAAAAACACAAAGCACGCCAGGAGCAGCTTGCACAGCTTCCCTACTCATGCAAAAAGGCGGCTTCTTATCTTAAAGAGCAGGCCGAAGCATATAAGAAATACAACGTGTTTCCCGACACGCTCTTAGAAGGTGTGATCAGCACGCTGGAATCCTACAACGATGAAAACCTGCGTGAAAAACTAAGCGGAAATACCGAAGAGACCATGAAGCTGGTCAGGCGTTTCTTGCATTGCGGATAGCCTCTACCAGGGAGCCGGCCAGCCGGCTGGCTCCAATTCGGAACCACTTGCTGTTCAACCGCCTGGAGCCCAGCACCTCGCGCGTGAGACGATAATAGGAAAGAGCCGTGCTGGGGTCGGAAATGCCCCCGGCCGGCTTGATACCGGTCATCTGGCCGGTTTTTTTATGGTGATCGCGAATGGCCTCCAGCATAACCAGCATTGCTTCCGGCGTGGCAGCCGGCTTCACCTTGCCGGTCGACGTCTTCAGAAAATGACAACCCGCCTCCAGGGCGATCTCGCTGGCGCGCCGGACGTTCGTGGCGGTCTTTAGCTCGCCGGTTTCCAGGATGACCTTAAGGTGAGCATCCTTGCAGGCCTCACGAATGGCGGCGATCTCATCGTAAACCTCATTGTACTCGCCCTCCAGGAACTTGCCGCGCGAAATAACCATGTCGATCTCTTCTGCACCCTCGTCCACGGCATAACGCACCTCTGCCATCTTCACGAAAAGCGGCGACTGGCCCGAAGGAAAAGCACCGGCTACTGAAGCAACCCGGATGCCGCTTCCCTGGAGCAACTTACGTGCCTGGGCCACAAAGGGCGGATATACACAAACCGCTGCAACATTGGGCAAGCCGTCGGGCAAGGCCGAATAGGAAGCAGCCTGGCTGCACAACTCCCCCACCCGCTTTTTGGTATCCGTACCCTCCAAGGTGGTAAGGTCTATAAAACCAAGTAAGTCAGCATAAACTTTCGCCAGGTCAGACTCTTTACGAGCATCCTGCAATAGTTTCTCCGTGCGCTGCCTGACCTCGTCGTCAGAAACCGCGGGGGTCTTTGTAAAATCCGTCATAAAGCTTACAGTTTTAGAAAAAACGCTTTTGGAAACGTAAAGGTAATATATTTTTACAAAGAATACAGCCCCCCGCCATATGCTCTGTTCAAAAACAAAAAATCGCGGATTTTTCGTTTTATTTGTAAAGCTTATTATTTTTGTTCTATTATAGGCCAGAACTTCACCGGCTGATCGTTCGCTTACCAAACATTATTGCTGCCTTTCGCGAAACGCCGGTTCTTTTTGCCTGAACAGGAAAAAAACGTCAACAAAAGCAACAACATGATCCTTTTTACCGGATGCGAAGTATATTCGCCGGCATACCTGGGGCCAGCAGACGTATTGGTAGCAGGAAGCCAGGTGGTGGCCGTACAAAAGAAGATATCCCTCCCGGCAGGCCTGGAGGCGGAGGTTATTAACGGCCGGGGCCTGAAGCTGCTCCCCGGCCTTATCGACTCCCATGTGCATATCGCTGGGGCGGGCGGAGAAGGCGGCCCCGCCAGCAGAACGCCGGAGATGCCACTGAGCCGCATGCTCGAAGCAGGAGTGACCACCGTGGTGGGATGCCTGGGAACAGACGGCCTGACCCGCGACCTGCGGGCGGTGCTTATGAAAGCCAAAGGGCTGCGCGAAGAAGGTGTAAGCGCCTATATGTACACGGGAGCCTACCAGGTGCCTCCCCCCACCATCCTCGGCGACGTGGGAAAAGATATCAGCATGATAGAAGAGGTGATAGGCACCGGGGAGATCGCCTTGTCAGACCACAGATCCTCCACCCCCACAATCTCAGAACTTATCCGGCTCGCAGCCCATTCACGTGTGGGCGCCATGCTCGGAGGCAAGTCCGGGATTGTCAACATCCATATGGGCGACGCAGAAAACCCATTTCAACCGCTTTATGATGCCGTAAACCTGAGCGAACTCAAGCTGACCCAGTTCCTTCCCACACACTGCAACCGGAACGACTATATCTTTGAAGATGCCAAAACCTACGGGAAACACGGCTATGTAGATTTTACCACCAGCTCGTACCCCATCTTCCCCGACGAGGAGATAAAGCCCTCGAAGGGCATTGTGGACCTGCTAAAGGCAGATGTTCCCCTGGCACACATTACCATGAGCAGCGACGGCTCCGGCTCTCTCCCCCAGTTCGATGAAAAGGGAGAACTGGTAAGGCTGGAGTCCGGAGGGCTGAAATCGATGATGGACGAACTTCGCGACTGCGTGCTGGAAGAAGGGTTAAAGCTTGAAGAAGCCGTGCAAACGGTCACCTCCAACGTGGCTGCTATCCTCAAACTGCGCAGGAAAGGCCAAGTGGCACCGGGCAAGGATGCCGACCTCGTGCTTGTCGGCAAAGACTTTCAGATTGTCCATCTCTGTGCCATGGGCAGGATGATGGTAAAAGACGGGGTGATGTTGCGGAAGGGAACGTATGAGTAGATTTGCGGCCGGGAACTTAGATCATTTACCAAACCATTATAAAACTAAAACCACAACACCATGAAGAACATCTTTCTTTCCATGTTAATCTTGCTGATGACTGCCCTGGTGGTCAAGGCAGACCGTATAACGGTGAGCGGTGTGGTGACCTCTGTCGACGAAGGAGACATCACATTGCCGGGTGTCACCGTAACGGTGCAGGGTACCACACGGGGTACCATCACAGATGGGGACGGGCGATACCAGATCGCCGTACAACCCGACGACACGCTCACGTTTTCTTTTGTGGGGATGAAGCCAAGAACTATCCCCGTAGACGGCAGGACGGTTATCAACGTCGGCCTTGAGCTTGATGTCGCGGAGCTGGGAGAGATCGTCGTTACCGGGTACGGCACCGAGTCGCGCCGCCTGATATCAGGCTCCGTCGGCGTGGTGAGCTCCGAAGACCTACAGGAGTCAAGCATGCGCACCATCGACGGGGTACTCCAGGGTCGGTCGGCAGGCCTGCAGATAACACAGAGCTCAGGAACGCCCGGCGCCGCCAACGCCATCCGGATCAGGGGCAGCAGCTCCATATCGGCCGGAAACCAGCCGCTTATCGTGGTCGACGGGATCCCGGTGACAACGGGTGACTTCGGACAGGTAGGCTTCTCCGGGCAAGGCATCGACGCCCTCTCAGACATCAACCCCAACGACATCGAGTCGGTGACGGTGCTGAAAGATGCTTCGGCCGCCGCCATCTACGGGGCCAGAGCTACCAACGGGGTGATCCTCATCACCACCAAACGGGGCGACAAAGCCGAGACGCGTATCAGCTTCAATGCCACAACCGGCATGCAGGACATCGAAAACCGGCTGGAGATGCTCAACGCAGAACAATGGCATGAGCTGAAAGGAACACAGCCGCCCGACCCCGCCGCCATGGTCGACACCGACTGGCTGGACCAGGTGCTTTCAACTGCCCCGACAATGAACTATGAGCTCTCAGCACGCGGAGGAGGCGAAGACACCCAGTTTTTTGTTTCCGGGAACTACCTGAACCAGGAGGGTGTTCTGCTGGGGACATCTTACGAAAGGCTGAGCGGCAGACTGAACCTGGATCATAACGTGAACGAACGGCTCGACATCGGGCTGAGCATGGGCGTTTCCTATGCCCTGAACAACAGGGTGGAAGGCGACAAGTCGCTCAACGCACCCCTGGCAAATGCCATCGCCAACCCCGCCATCTACCCGGTATACAACGAAGACGGGTCCTACAACGAAGAAGCTCCTTTTGCCAACCCGGTAGCCATCGGAAAAGAAGCCATCAACGAAGCGCATAACTACCGGACCCTCGGGAATGCCTTTGCCAACTACCGCATCCTGCACAACCTCACCTTTAACACCAAGTGGGGCTTTGACTACCTCAGCCTGCGCGAACACAGCTACGACCCGGCCACTACCCGCCAGGGGGCCCGCTCCAACGGGATCGGGCTGGAAGGCCAGAGCAACGTGCTGAACATCGTTTCGAACAACACCCTGCGCTATGTCAACGTATTTGACGAAGCACATAATATGGAGCTGCTCGGCGGATACTCCTTTGAGCTCTTTCAGCGCCGCAACTCCTTCATCCGGGGGGTCGACTTCCCCAACGCCTATTTCCAGTACATCAGCGAAGCAGGTACCATTTCCAATGCATCCGCAGGCGCCACCGACAGAGGCATGAACTCCTTCTTTGGCCAGCTGAGGTACAACTACGACTACAGGTATATCCTGTCTTTCACCGCGCGGTACGACGGATCCTCGCGGTTCGGCGAAGAGAACCGCTACGGATTCTTCCCCGCAGCATCTGTGGCATGGCGTATATCGGAAGAAGACTTCTTCAGGGCCTGGAACACGCCCGTAAACGAACTGCGCCTGCGCGCCGGATACGGAATTACCGGTAACGACGGAATCCCCGACTTTGCCTACCTTTCCCTCTTCGGAGGAGGTGCAAACTACCTCGGACAGTCGGGCATCTTCCCGCGGGGCATCGCAAACCCGGAACTCAAATGGGAAACCACCTACCAGTACAACGCAGGGCTGGATGTCGGCCTCTTTAACGACCGTATCGAAGTCAGCGTCGACTACTATTACAACCACACCAAAGACCTCCTCTTCAGCCGCCCCATTTCCTTCACAACAGGATACGGCAGCATAACATCCAACATCGGCGAGCTCGAAAACAGGGGCGTGGAAGTGACCCTCAGCACCGTGAACTTCGAAAACAGGGACTTCTCCTGGAGCACCGACTTCAACATCAGCAGAAACAGGAACAAAGTACTCGAACTCTACGAAGGCCAGCCCCTGGATAACCTGGGCAGAGGAAGCAACAGCGTCAGGGAAGGAGAACCTATCGGGATCTTCTACGGCTATAAGAGCCTGGGTGTAGACCCCTCTACCGGCGACATCGTATTTGCCGATATCACCGGCGACGGACAGATCACCTCGGAAGACCGCACCAAAATCGGGGACCCGAACCCCGACTTCACCGGAGGTCTTACCAACCGCTTCAGGTATCAGAGCTTCGAGCTGAGCGTGTTCCTGCAGTTCTCTTACGGAAACGACATCTTTAACGGCACACGCATTTATATAGAATCCATGAAGGGTGAAGATAACCAGACCACCGCAGTTCTCGACCGCTGGCAGCAACCGGGCGACATCACAGATGTCCCGAGGGCTACCGAGCTGGACCCGAACAACAACAACCGGATCTCCAGCCGCTTTATTGAAGACGGCTCCTATCTCCGGGTGAAAAACCTGCGCCTGTCGTACCGTTTCTCCCCTGAGCTTGCCGGCAGGATCGGCATGCGGAACGCACGCGTGTTTGTGTCGGGAGAAAACGTGCTCACGTTCACCAATTACAGCGGAATGGACCCGGAGGTAAACTACGCGGGCCCGGACGATCTCCGCTTTGGAACGGACTTCTTTACCCACCCGCAGGTGCGTACTTTTTCAATAGGTGTAAACCTTGAGCTGTAGCCCCTGAACACGCCAATACATTGTAAACAAAAAAAAACCAAGATATATCATGAAAAAATCAATTTTGCTGCTCCTGGCGCTGTTTCTTTCGTTTTCGGCATGCGATGTGCTGGATGTCGAACCGTATCACAGCATCCCCGGAGAAGAAGCCATAACAAGCAGGGCAGATGTGGAAAGCGCCATCACGGGCACCTATTCAGCGCTGCAGGCAGCCGGCTATTACGGCCGTAACTACCTGGTAGCAGGAGACCTTCCTGCCGACAACCTGACATGGACGGGCACCACCGCAGGGTATAACCAGATGGACAACAACAGCATTCTTGCCGACAACGTGATCGTTGAAGGCATCTGGGCTGCGATCTACCGGGTTATCAACCGGGCCAACCACGCTATCGTACAGATCCCCCACGTGGATGAACTTACAGATGAAGACGCCAACACCTACCTGGCGGAACTGAAATTCCTCCGCGCCCTGGCCCACTTCGACCTGATGCGTATGTTCGGCCCGGTGCCTGTGCGCACCCAGCCGGCCACAGAGCACGAAGACGACCTTAACGTGCCCCGCCTGCCCTATGAAGATGTCTATGCACAGGTGTATGAAGACCTGGACTTCGCCGAAGCATACATCAGGACAAATGTGCAGCAGGGGCTGGCATCCAAGGCCGCCGTGCAGGCACTCAGGGCAAGGGCGAAGCTCTTCGAATATGCGACCACAGGACAAAACGATGTGCTCCATGCTGCTGCCGCGGAAGCTACAGACGTAATCGAAGACTACGGCCTGAGCTTGGTGCCCTATGAATCCCTCTTCGCCGACGGGACCAACAACGAGTCCATCTTCGAAGTGGACTTCTACGAACAAGCCCGGAACCGGCTGGCAGAGTATTTCTTCCCCACAGCACTGAGCGGAAGAAGGGAATTCTCCCCTACGGAACACCTGTATGAAAAATACCACGAAGATGACGTCAGAAGAGACCTCTCCATCGGCGTCGACGGCGATAACTATTATGTTATCAAGTACGACGACATCGAAACAGGTACCGACAACGTATATGTGTTTCGTCTTGCCGAGATGTACCTCATACGTGCAGAGGCTTACGCCATGCTGGGAGAAAATCTGGACCAGGCACGCGACGACGTGAACGCCATCCTGGACAGGGCGGGATTAAGCCCCATAGATACAACAGACCCTGAGGCCCTGCTCGACATCATACACGAGACCAGGCAGCTTGAGTTTGCCTTCGAGGGCCAACGCTGGTTCGACCTGGCGCGAAGCGGAAGGGCCGTGGAAGAACTGGACGGCGTAGACGATGAATGCCAGACGCTCTTCCCCATTCCCCTGGGCGAGCTGCTTACCAACTTCCACGAAGACATGTATCAAAACGAATGCTATTAAACATGAGCGCAAGGGGAGAATGGCCTGAAGCGAAGGGACTGGGCCTGCCCTTTGTGCGGGTTGAAGCAGGGCAGCGGGCAAGGATCTGGCCGGGCCACCCTTTCCCTCTAAAGCAAGAAGCGGTATACGCAGCACCTGGGCTGCGCACCGAAATATAAAATTTGAAAACCAACTAGCAACAAAATTACAAACCCATGAAAAACCTTTTGAAAATAATGAGCCTGCTGGTCGTGCCGGCCCTCATCCTTTCCCTGAACGCCTGCTCGGAAGATGATATAGATGTGCCTGCGGCCAGCACACAAGCCAATTTTGACTATGAGGTCGAGGTAAAAACTGACGCCGAAACCGGTGAGATATACTATGAGGTGTCATTCGAGAACAAATCCCTTCATGCCGTATCCTATCACTGGGACTTCGGTAACGGAAACACATCAGATGAGAAGCACCCTGTTGAGATATATCAGGAAGACGGCATATATGAGGTGGTTTTGACCGTGGAGCCCGAACAGGACCTGCATTACAACAACCTGGAAGCCACCGAACGCCTGAGCCTGGTATCCACCATCTTCAGGGAGCGCTTCGACGATCCGGAGCTGGAAGAAGACTTCCCGCCGGAAGGGTGGACGCTGATAGACCTCAACGGCGATGGCCGTAACTGGTACTGGGACAGCTCCATGGGAGAAGACGAAATGGAGTACTATATCATGTCGGACTCCTGGGATGTAAACAC